>NZ_FNSO01000004.1:6080000-6428734 GCF_900105945.1 Amycolatopsis tolypomycina
TCCGCGGCCGCCCGCCGGTCGACGGGTACGTCAGGACCAGTTCGCCGATGCCCGCGAGCCGGTCGAGCAGTTCCCGGACCGACAGGTTCATCCCGGCCCGGTCGGCCTCGCGGCGCATCAGGTGGGTCACCGTCGCCGCCAGCACCGACACCAGGCCGTGCGCGGCGATCCGCTGCCGCGTCCACTCCCAGCGCGGGGTCGGGCCGGTGAGGGCGGGCCCGGTCAGCCAGCGGAACGTCGACTCCAGGTGGGTGCGGGCGCGGTAGGCCGTGACGACGTCGCCGACCGGCCAGTCCCGGTCGGTGACCAGCACCTGCTTGCCGAAGAACTCGTCGTCGAGCCGGGCCAGCGCGGCGGAGTCGATCCGCCGTTCCACCCGGATCTCGCCGGGCCGGGTGCCGCTGAGCACGGCGGTGAGGACGCGTTCGATGCGCCGGCCGCGGGTGACCCGGCCGATTTCGGCGTGCACCTGCGCGCGGTCGCCGCGGTGGGTGCCCGCGGCCAGGGCCTCGGCGAGGCCGTCGAGCTCCCGGGTCGCGGTGGCCAGCTCGTCGGCGAACGCCCGGGACTGCGCCGCGTGCAGCGTCGCCGAGTGGGTCAGGATCACCCGGCGGCGGACGCCGTCGACCACCGCGTGCGTGTCCAGCGCGGTGAGCCCGGCGAACCGCTCGGGGTCGACGCGCCTGCGGGCGGACGCGGGCTGCGTGAGCAGCTCCGGGTGGTCGGTCAGCGGCAGCGAGCCGACGAACCCGCTGCGGGAACCGAGGTCGAGCTGCGCGGCCTGCCCGGCGTGGAACACCAGGGTGGCCGGGCCCAGCTCGCCGGTCAGCGCGGCGAACGTCGGGGCGTTGTCGCGGCGGTACAGCCGCGAGGCCAGCGGGATGGCGCCGTCGCGGGTGACGCGCAGCCCCACGCCGGCGAGCACCTCCCGGCAGGCCGAGGGCAGCGTGCAGTCCGCGGGGGCGAACACGGCGAACTGCGGGACGTCGACGGCGAGGGCCTCGTGGTCGTCGAGCGTCTCGAGGACGGCGGCGGAAACGGTCTCCTCGATGCCCGCGATCCGCTCCGGGGTCAGGCGTTCCAGCGCCCGCCACAGGCCATCCACTGTGGACAGCCGGGTCAGGTCCGCGGCCGGGCTCGCCGCCCACCACTCGCCGATCGGCGTCTCCGGAGCGGTCGCCCGGTGCAGCACCGCCACGGCGAGGGCCTGCCCCAGCGACGGCTTCGCGCGCACGACGTCGTCGACGCGGGCGACGAAGCGCAGCCGGGACAGCGTCGCCCACACCGCGGCGACCTCGCCGTACGTCCGGTACGACGCCGACGCGGGCTCGCCGCCAGGGACGGCGCGCGCGATCTCGTCGGCCGTGCCGAGGTAACGCTGGGTCACCACCCGCGGCTTGCCGTCCACCCGGGCGGACTCCGCCAGGTAGTAGTACGTCCGCCCGCCGATCTTCTTGCCGACCACCGATGCCACCCTTTAGGTAATACACGCCGACGCACTGATCGACAACCAAGCGAACCCGCTGACCTGCGACGACGATCACCCGCGGGACACGGCCGACACAGGTGCGGAACACACACTGGCTGGTCCCGCGAGGACGGTCCTAGCGTGGGCGGAATGGGACCCGAACCCGACGCCACCACCCCGACCGCCTCCGCGATGCGCCGCGCGCTCGCCCGGGCGCGTGACGGGAAGACACTCGACGTAGCCGAAGCGAGCGTCCTGCTGCACGCTCGCGGTGACGACCTCACCAAGCTGTCCGAGTACGCCTCGCGCATCCGCGACGCCGGTCTGGCCGAGGCCGGGCGCGCCGGGATCATCACCTACAGCAAGAAGGTGTTCATCCCGCTGACCCGCCTGTGTCGCGACCGCTGCGGCTACTGCACTTTCGTCACCGTGCCCGGTCGCCTGGAGTCACCGTTCCTGTCCCCGGACGAGGTCCTCGACATCGCTCGCAAGGGTGCCGAGATGGGCTGCAAGGAAGCCCTTTTCACGCTCGGCGACCGGCCCGAGGACCGGTGGAAGGCCGCCCGCGAGTGGCTGGACGCGCACGGCTACGACGACACGCTCTCCTATGTCCGCGCGATGGCGATCCGGGTGCTCGAGGAGACCGGCCTGCTGCCGCACCTCAACCCCGGCGTGCTGACCTGGCAGGACTTCCAGCGGCTCAAGCCGGTCGCGCCGTCGATGGGCATGATGCTGGAGACCACGGCGACCCGGCTGTGGAGCGAGAAGGGCGGGCCGCACTACGGCTCGCCCGACAAGGACCCCGCGGTCCGGCTGCGGGTGCTCGAAGACGCCGGACGCAGCTCGGTCCCGTTCACCACCGGGGTCCTGATCGGCATCGGCGAGACGTTCGAAGAGCGCGCGGACGCGCTGTTCGAGATCCGCAAGGTCGCCAAGACCTACGGCGGCATCCAGGAAGTCATCGTGCAGAACTTCCGGGCCAAGCCGGACACGAAGATGCGCGCGACGCCGGACGCCGACCTCGAGGAGCTGGCCGCGAACATCGCCGTCGCGCGGCTGGTGCTCGGCCCGAAGATGCGCATCCAGGCGCCGCCGAACCTGATCGGCAGCCAGTACGACCTGATGATCCGCGCCGGCATCGACGACTGGGGCGGCGTCTCGCCGCTGACCCCGGACCACGTCAACCCGGAACGCGCGTGGCCGCAGATCGACGAGCTCGCCCGCCGCACCGAGAAGGCCGGCTTCGAGCTCAAGGAGCGGCTGACGATCTACCCGGAGTACGTCAAGGCGGGCGAGCCGTGGCTGGACCCGCGGATCACCCGGCACGTCGCCGCGCTCGTCGACTACGAGACGGGGCTGGCCCGCGAGGACGCGAAGCCGGTCGGCATCCCGTGGCAGGAGCCGGACGGCGGCTGGCAGGAGTCCGGCCGCACCGACCTGCACACCGAGATCGACACCAGCGGCCGCAGCGAGGACCGCCGCAGCGACTTCGACTCCGTGTACGGGGACTGGAAGGAGATCGGCGACCGGATCAAGACCGGGCCGGCCAAGTTCGACACGGACATCCTGGAAGCCTTGCGCAGCGCGGAAAAGGACCCCGCGGGCCTGTCCGACGACGCCGCGCTCGCACTGCTGCACGCGGACGGTCGCGAACTCGACGCCTTCACCCGGATCGCCGACGACCTGCGGCGCGAGACGGTCGGCGACGACGTCACTTTCGTCGTCACGCGGAACATCAACTTCACGAACGTCTGCTACACGGGTTGCCGTTTCTGCGCCTTCGCGCAGCGTCGCACCGACGCCGACGCGTACACGCTCTCGCCGGAGCAGGTCGGCGACCGCGTCGACGAGGCGTGGGCCGCGGGCGCGACCGAGATCTGCATGCAGGGCGGCATCCACCCCGACCTGCCGGGCACCGCGTACTTCGACCTCGCGGCCGAGGTCAAGCGCCGTCAGCCGGAGATCCACCTGCACTCCTACAGCCCGATGGAGGTCGTGAACGGCGCTTCGCGGACCAACCTGTCGCTTCGCGACTGGCTGATCAAGGCGAAGGAGTCCGGCGTGGACTCGCTGCCGGGCACGGCGGCGGAGATCCTCGACGACGACGTCCGCTGGGTGCTCACCAAGGGCAAGCTGCCGACGTCGGAGTGGATCAAGGTGGTGACCACGGCGCACGAGGTCGGGCTGCCGACGACGTCCACGATGATGTACGGCCACGTCGACACCCCGGCGCACTGGGTCGCGCACCTGAAGCTGCTGGCCCGGCTGCAGCGCGAAGGCCTGGAGAAGCACGGCCGGCGCGGGTTCACCGAGTTCGTGCTGCTGCCGTTCATCCACCAGAGCGCGCCGATCTACCTGGCCGGGCTCGCCCGCCCGGGCACGACGCTGCGCGAGAACCGCGCGGTGCACGCGCTGGCCAGGGTCCTGCTGCACGGCATGATCGACAACATCCAGAGCTCCTGGGTGAAGCTCGGCGAAGAGGGCAGCCGCGCCGTGCTGCAGGGCGGCGTCAACGACATCGGCGGGACGCTGATGGAGGAGACGATCAGCCGGATGGCCGGTGCGTCGCACGGGTCGTACAAGACGATCAGTGACATGCGCGCGATGGTCGAGCCGCTGGGCCGCCCGCTGGTCCAGCGCACGACGGGCTACGGACGGCCGTCGCCGGAGCGGATCGCCGCCGCGGCAGCGTCGGACGGGGTGGCGCGCGAGGTCAGGAAGCTCCTGCCCCTCGCGTGAGACTCGTGAGCGTTCCGGGCGGTGACACCGCCCGGAACGCTCACTGGTTTGGTTCAGTCGGTGATGGGGTGGTTGTCGACGACGGTCCAGGTGCCGTTTTGGCCGTTGCTGCCGAGGTAGTTGTGGACGAGGTAGCCGTCCATGGATCGGGCGTAGACCTCGACCGAGCGTCGTGACTGGTGGAACACCGCGGTCGGGGTGTTGCTGATGGTCCAGGTACCCACAGTGGTCCAGACGCCGTGCTGGCCGTCGGGCAGCAGGTAGTTGTGGATCAGGAAGTTGTCGGTCGCGCGGGCGTAGATTTCGATCGAGCGGGAGTTCGGGTTGTAGACCGCGGCCGGGGTGTCGGCGATCTTCCAGTTCCCCACCACGCTCCAGCTACCGTTCTGCCCGTCGGTACCCAGATAGTTGTGCAGCAGGTAGCCGTCGGTGGCGCGGGCGTAGACCTCCACCGACCGGCGGGCGTCGTTGAACACCGGCGCAGGCGAACCGGTGATCTTCCAGTTCCCCACCACCGTCCAGGTGCCGTGCTGGCCGTTGGGCAGCAGATAGTTGTGCAGCAAGAACTCATCGGTGGCGCGGGCGTAGATCTCGATCGAGCGGGAATTCGGGTTGTACACCGCCGCCGGCGTCTCAGAGATCTTCCAGTCCCCCACCACCGACCAGTAACCGTTCTGGCCCGAGGCGTCGAGGAAGGTGTGGATCAGGTAGTTGTCGGTGGACCGGGCATACACCTCGACGGCCCGGGAGCCGGGGTTGTACACCGCGGCCGGCGAACTGGCGATCTTCCAGTCACCGACCCGGGTCCACGGCCCGTACTGGCCGTCCGCACCGATGTAGGAGTGGATCAGGTAGCCCAGCGTGTCCCGGGCGTAGATCTCCACCGCCCGCGAGTTGGGGTTGTACACCGACACCGGGCGGCCCACGATCTGCCACGGCCCGTTCACGCTCCACGCTCCGGACTTCCCGTCCGTGCCCAGGTACGTGTGCGCGAGCAGCCCGTCGGTGCCGCGGGCGAACATCTCCACCGACGCCGTCCACGCGTTGAACGTCCCCTCCCCACCCGGCGGCGGGCTCTGCTCGGGCGCCGCGTCCTGGATGCCGGCCGGGCGGACGTACCGGACACTGCCCCAGTCGGTCGCCCGGTGCCAGTCCTGGAAGCGGACGCTGCCGGGAGAGCTGCCCTCGTTGCCGCCGATCGTCTGCACCATGCCGTCCGCGCGCACGCCGACCACGAGGTTGACGTGCTCCGCCCAGCTGACGCCGTCGTAGTTGTAGACGACGGCGTCGCCGACGTGCGGTTCGCCGGTCGTCGTCCCGCGCTGCTGGCCGTAGGCCGCGACGCTCGCCGCCGCCGGGCCGATGCCCGCGGTGTCGATCCCGGCCGTGTCCCAGACCCACTTGACGAAGTCGGAACACCAGGCGTCGGGATCGCACCGCCAGCCGCCGGTCGAACAGCCCTTGCCCAGCTGCCCCTGCGCGACCGCGGTGATGTCCTGCCCCGTTGCCGCGGCCGCCTCGGCACCCCCGAACGGCACGCTCACCAGCATGGCCAGCGCCGCGCCTGCCAGTGTCGTGGCCACGCGTCTCGCCTTGATCGTCATCCGTACCCCGTCCTCCGGTGGCGGATCCCCTCCGCCGGTCGATTCCAGAGTGGGTTCCCGCTCTCCGAAGAACCTGTGAACGCGTCTTGAGATGTCCCGGATGTCCGGGAATGCTGGCGGGGAGGACGGGGGGTAGGGATGCGGGTGTTGCTGCTCGGCACTGTCCAGGTCGAGTCCGGCGGGCGGCAGCTGAGCCTGGGCGGTCCCAAGCCGCGCGGGCTGCTCGCGGTCCTCGCCGCGAACGCCGGGCAGGTCGTCTCGCTCGATCAGCTGGTGGACGCGCTCTGGGACGACGTCGCGGCGGTCGACATCCGCGGCGCGGTCTACACCTACGTCTCCACGCTGCGCCGGGAACTCGGCGACGTGCTGGTTCGCTCGGCGGGCGGCTACGTGCTCGACCTGCCGCCGGAGGACGTCGACGTCCTGCTCTTCGACCGGCACCTGACGGAAGGGCGCCGGGCCGGCGACCCCGCGACCGCGGCCGAGCGGCTGCGGGCCGGGCTCGAGCTGTGGCGCGGTACCCCGTTGACCGGCGTTCAGGGCCGGTGGGCGGAGGGCGAACGGGCGCGGCTCGGCGAGCAGCGCCTGGCCGCGCTCGAAGACCGGCTCGCGGCGGAGCTGGCCCTGGGCTGGGGCAACCGGCTCGTCGGCGAGATCACCGCGCTGACCGCCGAACACCCGCTGCGGGAGCGGCTGCACGCGCACCGCGTCACCGCGCTCACCCAGGCGGGCCGCCGGGCCGAGGCCCTGGCGCACTTCCGCGCGGTGCGGCGTGAGCTCGCCGACGAACTCGGCGTCGACCCCGGCCCGGAGCTGACGGCCGCGCACGAGCGGGCGCTGCGGGCGGATGCCGGCCCCGGCGAGCCCGCGCCCGTGCCCGCGCAGCTGCCCACCGACGTCGCCGACTTCACGGGCCGTGCCGAGGACGTCCGCGTGCTGACCGCCGTGCTGACCGCGCGGCCGGGTGCCGCGGTCCCGGTCTGCGCGGTGTCGGGCCAGCCGGGAGCGGGCAAGAGCACCTTGGCCCGGCACGTCGCGCACCTGGTCCGCGACGGCTACCCGGACGGCCAGCTCTACGCGGCGCTCTCGGGCACGCGTCCGGTGGTCGCCGAACCGGCCGAGGTGCTCGGGGGCTTCCTGCGGGCGCTCGGCGTCCCCGAGACGTCGATCCCGCCGGGGCTCGACGACCGCGTCACGCGGTTCCGGTCCGAGCTGGCCGGGCGGCGGGTGCTGCTGGTGCTCGACGACGCCGCGGACGAGCGGCAGGTCCGGCCGCTCCTGCCCGGCGCCCCCGGGTGCGCGGTGCTGGTCACCAGCCGGAACAGGCTGAGCGCTTTGGAAGGCGCCCACCAGCGCGACCTGCGGGTGCTGCCGGACGCGGAAGCGCTGCAGCTGCTGGACGTCGTCGTCGGCGACCGGCGTGTCGCCCGGGAACCGGCCGCGGCCGCGGAGATCACGCGGCTGTGCGGCAGGCTCCCGCTCGCCGTGCGGATCGCGGGGGCACGGCTGGCCGCCCGGCCGCACTGGCCGCTGGCCAAGCTGGCGAACCGGCTCCGCGCCGAGCGCAGCGTGCTCGCCGAGCTGTCCATCGGCGACCTCGAGGTCCGGGGCAGTCTGGCCCTGAGCTACCACAGCCTCGCCGAACGCGAGCGCACGGCGTTGCGGCGCCTGGGTTTCCTTGAGGTTCCGTCGTTCGCGCCCTGGCTGCTGGTCCCGCTGCTGGACTGTCCGGCCGACGTGGCCGAGGAGGTCCTGGAACGGCTGGTGGACTGCCGGCTCGTCGACGTCGGCGCCGGCGAACGGTACGTCCTGCACGACCTGACACGGGCGTTCGGCCGGGAGCGGGCGGTGGCGGACGAGCCGGTCGAAGACCTGAAGGAAGCCGTGGCCCGGGTCGCCGAGGACTACCTCACCCTGGTGCAGCGGGCGTCGACGTTGATCCCGAGCACGGTCGGGCCCGCGGCGGCGCCGGTCTCCCGCACGAGCCGGCTGGACGAGGCCCTCGTCGACGAACTGCTCGGCGAGCCGGGCCTGTGGTTCGACCGCGAGCAGAGCGGGCTGGTCGCCGTCGTCGAGCTGACGAGCGAGCTGGACCTGTCCGGGCACGCGGCCCGGCTCGCCGCCGCGCTGAGCTCGTCGACCTTCGCGCTGACCAACCAGTTCAGCCTGTGGTGGCGGACCCACCAGGCGGCGCTCGCGTCGGCTCAGCGAACCGGCGACCGCGGGGCCGAAGGACGGCTGCTCTGCGGTCTCGGCTGGCTGCGCTACGAGCAGGACAGGCTGGACGAAGCCGCCGACTACTACCGGCGGGCGCTGGACGCGTGGACCACCGCGGGCGACCTGCCGAGCCAGATCGGCACCCGGCTGGAGCTCGGCCGCGTCTACCGGGAGCAGGGTGACCTCCGTGCCGCGGCTGCCCTGCTGGCCGAGGCGATCCCGGTGCTCGAGCTGATGGACGAGCCCGGCACCCTGGCCCGCGCGTACCACGCCGCCGCGCTCACCCACACCGAGCTCGGCGAGCTCGAGGCCGCGCTCGACGCCTGCGGGAAGGCGATGGACGGCTACACCGGGGCGGCGGACGAACACGGCGTCGCGCACGTGCTCCGGTCGATCGGCCTCGTGCACCGCGCGGCGGGCCGGCTCGACGAAGCCGCCGCGAACTGCGACCGCGCGCTGCAGATCTTCAGATCGGTCGGGGACCGGCTGATGTCGGCGTATGCGACGCAGTCGCTCGCGAAGATCCGGCTCCGGCAGGGGCTGGGCGCGGCCGTGCGGCGCGAGCTTGCCGAAAGCCTCGAGACCTGCAACGACATGCAGGACAGCTTCGGCCAGGCCCTGATCCTGCGGACCCTCGGCGAGCTGGAACTGTCCGAAGGCGACCCCGGGGCCGCGAAGCAGCTGCTGAACCGGGCGCTCGCGTGGTGGGAGGCGCTCAACCTGCCGCTGTGGCGGGGCCGGACCTTGCGTGATCTGTCGGTCGTCCTGGCGGCCGAAGGCGACGGCGCGGGCGCCGACCGGGCCTGGGCGGAGGCGCGCGAGCTGTTCGAACGGCACGGCAGCCGGGAAGCCGGCGAGGCCCGGCCGGTCCCCCGGCCGTCTCAAAAGCCGTCCGAAGGTTTCTCGGACATCGGTTCCCGACGATCGTTCCCATGACCAGGACCTACCGGCGGCTCGTGACCGCCGCCGCACTCGTGATCGCCAGTCAGTTCGCCGGTGGTGTCGCCTTCGCCGCGCCACCGCCGGACGTCGTCGCCGACGCCGCCCGCGACGGCGCCGTGGTGCCCGAGGCGGCCTCGGCGAGCGCGGCCGACGACTTCGTCAACGCCGCCGGCCCGGCGGCCCAGCGCGGTCAAGCCGACTACGGCGTCCCCGCGTCGGTGACCGTCGCACAGGCCATCCAGGAGTCGAACTGGGGCCAGGCGGCACCGGGCAACAACTACTTCGGCATCAAGTGCAGCCCCGGTCCCGGGCCGATCGGCACCGGCTGCCAGAACCTGGAGACGCAGGAGTGCTGCCCGCTCCACACCGTGATCGCGTCGTTCCGGACCTACGCGTCCATGGAGGACTCCTTCCGCGACCACGGCCTCTTCCTGCGGCAGAACTCGATCTACGCCAACGCGTTCAACTACACCGGCGATCCCGACCAGTTCATCCGCGAGGTGCACAGGGCCGGCTACGCCACCGACCCGAACTACGCGAATTCGATCATCAACCTGATGGTCACCTACGACCTGTACCGCTTCAACTCCGGTCCGGTCCTCGCCCCGCCTCCGGGTGGGGAGGGGACGTTCAACGCGTGGACGGCGTCGGTGGAGATGTTCGCCCGTGACGTGAACGGCCGTGTGGGGCACACCTACATGGGAGCGGACGGCAAGCACGGTGCGTGGAGTGTGGCCGGGGACTGGCAGGTGGTGGGTCGTCCCGTGTCCGTGTACAACCCGAACTCGCGTGGTGTGGAGATCTACGGTCGTTCGGTGGACGGGTTCCTGATCCATTCCTACATCGGTGCGGACGGTCAGTACGGGCCGTGGACGCAGGTGGGTGACTGGAAGATCGCGAGCTCGCCGGCGGCGGTGTACAACCCCAACTCCCGCGCGGTGGAGGTGTACGCGCGAGCGACCGACGGGTTCCTGATCCACAACTACCTGGGCAGCGACGGGAAGAACGGTTACTGGTCGGTGGTGGGGGACTGGAAGATCTCTGAGACGCCGGCGGCGGTGTACAACCCGAATTCCCGCTCGATCGAGATCTACGCCCGCGCCACCGATGAGTTCTTGCTGCACAACTATCTGCTGCCCAACGGCCAGCACGGCACCTGGACGGTGGTCGGGAACTGGAAGATCACCGGTTCACCTGCGCCGGTGTTCAACGACGCCCGCCGGTCGGTGGAGGTCTACGCCCGCGCCACCGACGGCTACCTGATCCACAACTACCTCGGCACCGACGGGCAGAACGGTAGCTGGAGCGTGGTGGGGAACTGGAAGATCGCCGACACCCCGGCCGCGGTCTACAACCCGAACTCCCGCTCGATCGAAATCTACGCCCGCGCGACCGACAACTTCCTGATCCACAACTACCTGCTGCCCGACGGCCAGCACGGCGTCTGGACCACTGTGGGTACCTGGACCATCAGCAACACCCCCACCGCGGTGTTCCACCAGTCACGACGCTCGGTCGAGGTCTACGCCCGATCCATGGACGGCTACCTCGTCCACAACTACCTCACCACCACCGGCCAAAACGGCACCTGGACCGTCGTCGACAACCACCCCATCACCGACTGAACCAAACCAATGAGCGTCGCGGCCGGCCACAGTGGCCGGCCGCGACACTCCGGGTGTGCAACCGCTCACAAAGCGAAGGGTGACCCGGCCGGATCTGTGCTACCTCTTTTCCTCACGACCAGGGCAAGCACCGGAGCTTCACCGGCCGAGAGGACTTCGATGAGCACCTCCGTAGCGCCACTGGAAATGGTCGACACCGACCGCTACCCGCTCACCGATCCGGACGGCCCGGCCTGGCGGGAGGTCGTGCGGCGCACCCGTGCGGAGCTGGCCGGCGCCGGGTGCAGCGTGCTCGCCGACTTCGTCCGCCCGGAGCTGCGGGAGGTCCTGCGGGCGGAATGCGCCGCACTCGAACCGCACGCCTACACGAAGGTCGAGCGGGTCAACGCCTACAACACCGCCATCGACGAGCCGCTGCCCGAAGACCACCCCGGCCGGACGATCCTGGAACGCGGCAACGCCTTCGTCGCGCGCGACCGCGTCCCGCCATCGGCGATCATCGCGCGGCTCTACACCAGCCCGGTGTTCCGCCGGTTCGTCGCGGACTGCTTCGGGCTGCCGGAACTGCACGAGCTCGCCGACCCGCTGTCCGGTTTGACGCTCAACGTGATCGCGCCCGGTCGCGCGCACCCGTGGCACTTCGACACCAACGAGTTCACCGTCAGCATGCTGACGCAGGCCGCGGACGGCGGTGGCACCTTCGAGTACTGCCCGAACATCCGGTCCGCCACGGACGAGAACTTCGCCGCCGTGCGCTCGGTGCTGGCCGGCGACACCGGCCCGGTCCGGCGCCTGGACCTGCGGCCCGGTGATCTCCAGCTGTTCAAAGGACGGTTCGCGCTGCACCGGGTGAGTACCGTGGAGGGGGCGATCGCGCGCCACTCCGCGATCTTCGCCTACAGCGAGCGCCCGGGGGTCATCGGCAGCGCGGAGCGGACGCGGCAGCTCTTCGGCCGCGTCCTGCCCGCCCACCTCGCCGGACGCAGCGTCCGGGGCGACGAACTGCTCGACTGATCAGGAGCCTGGCCCGTGCCCTTCGACTCGACCGGCAAGATCTCGTTCGACCACATCTACACCGCGCCCGACCCGCGGCCGTTCTTCGGCACCCTGAAGCGCGTCGGCTACCACATCCCGCAGCTGGCGAAGCCGTACTTCGCGAAGCTGATCGCCGCGCACCCCGCCGAGCGGCCGACCGTGCTCGACGTCGGCTGCTCATACGGCGTCAACGCGGCCCTGCAGCGCTGCGAAGCGACGATGGACGATCTCTACGCCCACTACACCGACCCGGCCGTGCGCGCGCTGGACCACGCGGCACTGGTCGAGGCGGACCGCAGGCGCGTCCGCCCCGGTGGCCCGAAGTTCTACGGCCTCGACAGCTCGGCCCCGGCGCTCGAGTACGCGCTGTCCGCCGGCTTCCTCGACGAGGCGATCCACGCCGACCTCGAACGCGACGACCCGGACAGCACCCAGCAGAAGCTCCTGGACGACGTCGACCTCGTCGTCTCGACCGGCTGCGTCGGGTACGTCACCGAGAAGACGCTGTCACGGGTCGCCCGCGGCGCGCGGCCGTGGATGGCGCACTTCGTGCTGCGGATGTTCTCCTACGAGCCGATCGCCGGGAGCCTCGCCGAGCTGGGCTACGAGACCACGGCCGTCGGCGGCGTCTTCCGGCAGCGGCAGTTCGCCTCCGCCGAGGAGCAGGCGCAGATCCTGGACACCCTCGGCGCGGCCGGGGTCGACCCCACCGGGCTGGAGGCCGACGGCTGGCTTTACGCGCAGCTGTATGTTTCCCGTCCTGCAGGCTTGCCCGAACTCGAACTCCCCGACTCCGACGAAGAAGGATGACCGTGAGCAGTCCGGAATGGTCCACCCGCACCTTCGGCAACGAGGACCGGCTCCCCCGGGTCCCCGTCCCCACCCTGGAGGACAGCCGCCGCCGGTTCCTCGAGTGGTGCGCCCCGCTGCTGACGCCGGAGGAGCTGGCGGAGACCGAAGCGGCGCTGGCCGAGTTCCTGGCGGGTCCCGGACCGGAGCTGCAGGCGCGGCTCGAGGAGTACGACCGCTCGCCGGGCGTGCGCAGCTGGCTCGACACCTTCTGGCCGTACCGCTACCTCGGCCGCCGCGACCGGATCGCGCTCAACGCCAACTTCTTCTTCCTCTTCCAGGACTCCCCGCTCGGCCAGGTCGAACGCGCAGCCGAGCTGACCGCGGCGGCCGTGGACTACAAGCTGAAGCTCGACGACGAGCGGGTGCCGCCGGTGCTCCTGCGCGGCACGCCGCAGTCGATGGTGCAGCACAAGTACCTCTTCTCGGCCACGCGGATCCCGGGTGCGCTGCTGGACACCGCGCGCACGCGGTTCCCCTCGCCCGAGCGGCACATCGTCGTGTTCTCGAAGGGCACGCCGTTCCGGCTGGACGTCATCGCCGAGGACGGGCGCCCGCACTCGGCGGCGCAGCTGGCCGACGCGCTGCGCGCGATCCTCAAGGACGACCACGTCGCCGACGTCCCCGCCGGGCCCTTCACGACGAAGGCGCGCGCGGAATGGGCGGCTTCGCGGGCCGCGCTGCTCGAAGCGGGCAACGCCGCCGCGCTGGAGACCATCGAGACCGCGCTGTTCTGCCTGTGCCTGGACGACTTCACGCCGGCGGACGACCTGGAGGCGGGCGACAGGCTGCTGTACGGCGACAATCGCTGGTACGACAAGGCCGTCTCGCTGGTCGTGTTCGAAGACGGCACCGCCGGGATCAACGTCGAGCACTGCGAGCTCGACGGCACGACGATCCTCGGCTTCACCGACGCCCTGCTGAGCGGTTCGCGCGAGGACCGCGAACCGGCTGACGGCGTCCCCGCCCACGAGGTCGTCGAGTTCACGCTGACCGACGAACTCCGCGAAGACGCGCGCGCCGCCCGGGAAGCCTTCAAGGCCTACGCGGACGCGACGGCGACGCAGACGGTGTCGTTCGACTTCGGTGCGAACCGGGCGAAGGAACTGGGCATGTCCCCGGACGCCTTCGCGCAGATGTCGTACCAGCTGGCCCACCGCCGCGCGAAGGGCCTGACCGGGGCGACGTACGAGTCGATCGCCACCCGGCAGTTCCAGAACGGCCGGACCGAGGCCATGCGGGTCGTCACGCCCGAGGTGGTGCGCTTCGCCGACGTCATGACCTCCGACGCGTCCGTCGAGGAGAAGCGCGAGGCGTTCCGGGCAGCCGCGGCGAAGCACGTGGCGCGGGCGAAGGAGTGCCAGGCCGGCGACGCGCCCGAGCAGCACCTGTGGGAGCTGCAGCTGATCGGGAAACGCCGGGGTGACGCGGACCCGGCGCTGTTCTCCTCGCCGGGCTGGCTGAAGTCGCGCGACGACTACCTCAGCACCAGCTCGGCGCCGTCGGTCAACATCCGGTACTTCGGCTTCGGCTCGACCAGCCCGCAGTGCATCGGCATCGCCTACGTGCTGCTGCCGGACCGCTGGAACATCTACCTGAGCACGCCGAAGCACGTCTCCGCGGAGATGTACCGCTTCGCCGACGAACTCGCGGTGGCGGTGCGGGAACTGCAGGAGCTGCTGGCCGAGTAGGCGGCGCAGCCAGGCCAGCCGGGCGGCGACGGCCGCCCGGCCACACGTGCAGCGCGGTCGCGGGCCGGCAACGTCGTCGCGGCGGCCAGCCCGCCGCCCGCGCTGATCCCGCCGATCACCGGGACGCCGAAGTGCTCGACCGTCCGCAGCAGACCGCCGTGCACAAGTAGAGACGCCGGCCGGCGCCCGGCCCTCCGGGGTGACGACCAGCAGCGGCACGTCGCCGGAGTGTTCCTCGCGGAAGGCGAAGCCGGGTGCGCGGCCGCCGGCTCGTCGACCGTCCGGAAGTCGGCCGCGGCTTCACGTCGTCGGGTCGGAGACGACCAGCACCAGCGAGCCTTCGAACACCGGTTGCTCGCGCAGCCTGCCGTAGCGGCGTTCCCACGTGCCGTCGTCGAGGTCGTGCTGCAGCTCCGCGGCAAAGCGGTGGTGCACGCGGTCGTCGACGAAGCTCCACGCCGAGCACGACAGGCGGGCGCCCGGATCGAGGAGGCGTTCGGGGCGGGCGTAGTAGGCCTCGTTGAAGCCGTCGGTGCAGTCGATCGGGATCGGCACGCCGATGACTTCCGTGTGGCCGCCGAGCCCGTCGGCGATGTCGTCGACCGACGGGTAGCGCCGGGCCTCGGTCTCGATCACCTCGGGGGCGTAGTCGAGCAGCCAGAAGCGGCGCAGCAGGTCGGGGTCGCAGGTCAAGATGGCGATCGGGCCGCGGGTGACCCGGCGCATCTCCTTGAGGCCGGCCCACAGGTCGTTCCACTGGTGCACGCTGAACGTGCTCATCGCCCCTTCGAACGCCCGGTCCGGGAACGGCAGCTTCTCCGCGACGGCGTCGACCGCCGGCGGCAGGCCCGCCGGCCGCTGCGCGCGCATCGAGGCCGACGGCTCGACGGCGGTCACTTCGCGGTCTTCGGGTTCGTACGCGCCGGCGCCGGCACCGACGTTCAGCACGGTCCGCGCGTCGCCCAGCGCGTCGAGGATGTATTGGCCGATCCGGGGATCCGGCTTGCGGTAGTCGGTGTAGACCCCGCCGATGGCGCCGTAGTCGGCGTCCCCGGCGCTGCCGTCCGCACGTCGCTGGCTCATGGCGACAACGTAGCAAGAGCACGAGTTCGTCAGTTTCTGTCGCAAATTTGCGTAAGTTGGTTCATCTATTGCGGATTCTCGTTCAGGATTCGTATGATCCCGGCACGTCGACGCCCTGCTTCCGCCCCTTCCCCGCGAGAAAGGTGACGACGATGTCCCCTGTTCCCCGGCGCCACGCGGCCCTGCTGGCCGCGGCACTCGCCGCGGCCGGCACCACCGTGTTGCTCGGCGCTTCCCCGGCCGTCGCGGCCCCCTGCCCGACGACCGCGACCGGCGGCGCGAGCGTGCCCTTCCGGACCGTCGAAGCCGAGTGCTCGGCGACGAACGGCTCGGCCGTCGGCCCCGACCTCACCCAGGCGAGCCTGGCCTCGGAAGCCTCCGGGCGGCAGGCGGTCCGGATCGGGACCGGCCAGTACGTCGAGTTCACGCTGCCCGCGGCGGCCAACGCGATCAACGTCCACTACAGCGTCCCGGACGGTACTTCGGGCCGGCTTACGGTGTCCGTCAACGGAACCAGGCTGGCGTTGCCGGTGACGTCCCGGTATTCCTATGTGGTCACTCCGTGGATCCCGGGCGCGAAGACCCACCACTTCTTCGACGACGCCCGGCTGCTGCTCGGCCAGAACCTCGCCGCCGGTGCGAAGGTGCGCGTGCAGGCCGACTCCGGTGACGTCGGCCAGGCCACCATCGACCTCGCCGACTTCGAGCAGGTCGGCGGCGCGGGCACGAAACCGGCGGCCGCGCTGTCGGTCACCGACTACGGCGCCACGGCGAACGACGCCTCCGACGACTCGCCGGCGTTCCGCACCGCGTTGGCGGCCGCGCGCTCGCAGGGCCGCGAGCTGTGGGTGCCGCAAGGACGGTTCGAGATCGGGTCGGCACTGCAGATCGACCAGACCACCGTCCGCGGCGCGGGTCAGTGGTACACCGTCCTGCACGGCAACAACATCTTCAACAACGGCAGCGCGTCCGGGAACATCAGGCTGTACGACTTCGCGGTGTTCGGCGACGTGACCGAACGCAACGACGGCAGCCCGGACAACGCGTTCCACGGCGTCCTCGGCACCGGCTCGGTCGTGTCCGGCCTGTGGATCCAGAACACGAAGTGCGGGCTGTGGCTGATGAACGGCGCGTCGTCGAACGTCACCATCGAGAACAACCGCATCCTCGACACCCAGGCCGACGGCGTGAACTTCGACGGCGCGGTCACGAACTCGACGTTGCGCAACAACTACCTGCGCAACAACGGCGACGACGGCCTCGCGCTGTGGTCCAACGGCCAGGCCGACTCCGGCAACACCCTGGTGAACAACACGGTCGTGCAGCCCAACCTGGCCAACGGCATCGCGCTGTACGGCGGTTCGAACAACACGGTGACCGGCAACCTCGTCCAGGACACCAACGCCCTCGGCGGCGGCTACCTGGTGGCGAACCGGTTCAACTCGGTGCCCCTGTCCGGCACGGTGACGCTGTCGGACAACACCGCGCTGCGCGCCGGAGCGCTCGACCCGAACTGGCAGTTCGGCGTCGGCGCGCTGTGGTTCGACGCCCGTGACCAGGCCATCACCGGCGTGACGATCCGGGTCACCGGGTTCACCGCGATCCAGAGCCCGTACGCGGCCGTCCAGTTCATCGACGGCAACGGCGCCGGCAAGCCGATCCAGGGCATCACGCTCGACGGCGTCTCGGTGCAGGGCGCCGGAACGTTCGTGGCGCAGGCCCAGACGCAGGGGTCGGTGGCCGTCAGCAACCTGACGGCGTCCGGCGTCGGCGTGACCGGGACGTACAACTGCCCGTACCCGACGTCGATCCCGCGGATGACGTTCACCGGCTCGGGCAACAGCGGCTGGACCGGCACCTGGGGCGACTGTTCGACCTGGCCCGCGCCGAACTCGGGCCCGACGCAGCCACCGCTGCCGGGCACCAACCTCGCGCGTGGCAAGGCGATCAGCGCGTCCGGGTCCCAGGGCGGGTTCCCGCCGTCGAACGCGGTGGACGGCGACGCGAACACCTACTGGGAAAGCGCGAACAACGCGTTCCCGCAGACGCTGACGGTGGATCTGGGCACGGCGTCGTCGATCAACAAGGTGACGCTGAAGCTGCCGCCGTCCTCGGCGTGGGGTGCGCGCACGCAGACGGTGACGATCTCCGGCAGCACCGACGGCAGCTCGTACACGACGCTGGTGGGGGCGCGTGGTTACGCGTTCGACCCGGCGACCGGCAACACGGCGTCGGCGTCCTTCGCGACGACGTCGCAGCGGTTTGTGCGGCTGACGTTCACCGGCAACACCGGCTGGCCCGCCGGCCAGGTGGCCGAGTTCGAGGTGGCAGCGGCCTAGTGTGACGAAAGCGCACGGCGGCTCGACGGTTCCGCACGGAACCGCCGGGCCGCCGTGCGCTCGGTTAGCATCGCCCGGGAGATCATCCGGGGGAGGACCAGTGCCGCGTCTGCTGCTCGTCGAGGACGACGAAGCGCTGGCCGAAGCGCTTTCGCTGGCGTTGCGGGCCTTGGGGCACGACGTCGTCCACGCCCCGACCGGCGAGCACGCGCTGACTTCGCTGGGCGACGCCGAGTTCGTCCTCCTCGACGTCATGCTGCCCGGCATCGACGGCTTCGAGGTGTGCCGCCGCATCCGGGCCCGCAGCAGGCTGCCGATCGTGCTGCTGACCGCGCGCGGCGACCCGATCGACGTCGTCGCCGGGCTGGAGTGCGGCGCCGACGACTACGTGGTCAAGCCGGCGGAACCCCGGGTGCTCGACGCGCGGATCAAGGCGATCGGCCGCCGCGCGCAGCCGGCCGTGCCGGAAGCCGGCCTGCTGCGCGTGGGCGAGCTGGAGATCGACGCGGCCGCGATGAGCGTCACCCGCGGCGGCGAGGAACTCGCCCTGACGGCCACGGAGATCCGGCTGCTCGTCGAGTTCGCCGAGCACCCGAACCAGGTGCTGAGCCGCCAGGTGCTGTTGAAGCGGGTCTGGGACTACGGCTACGTCGGCGATTCACGGATCGTCGACGCGGCGGTCGCCCGGCTGCGGGCGAAGGTCGAGGACGACCCGGCGAACCCGGCACTGCTGCGGACGGTCCGCGGCCTGGGTTATCGCCTGGTGACGAAGTGAGACTCAGCCTGCGGACCCGGATCGTGGCGGCGATCGTCGGCGTGACCACGACGGCGACGGCGGTCATGGCCTTCTTCGCCTACCGGGTGCAGTCCGAGGACGTGGTGCAGGCGTTCACCATCGCCGCCCACTCCCGGATGACCACTGACGGCGTGGAGCTGCAGAAGAAGATCGACCTGGCCCGGCCCGAGGAACGGACCCGCGTCATCTTGGACGACCTGGAGTTCACTCCCGCCGGCTGGCTCCTCGTGGCCAAATCACCCGGCAAGCCGTTCGTCACGATCGCCCGAGCCTCCCTGGTGCTCGCCGGGTCCCGGATCGGCTACCTGGGGCCACCGACGATGGTCATCACCGAGACCCCGGAGAAGTTGCTGAAGCCGGTCGAAAGGGAAGTGCTTTCGGCCCCGTTCGGTCAGATCACCCAAAACACCGCCGTCACCACGGATCCGGACACCGGGCGTCCGGTGCTGGTCGTGAGCCGCAACTTCCTCAACACCGACTACTTCGTGGTCAAGTTCTACGACCTCGGCGTGCTCGAAACCGACCTCGGCGCGCTGCGCCGCAACCTGGGGCTGATCGCGCTCGGGGTGAGCGTGTTCGGGGTCGGCGTCGCGTTCCTGGTCGGCCGCCGGATCGGCCGTCCGATCAAGGCATTGGCCACCGCCGCCGACGAGCTCGGTTCCGGTGCGCTCGGCACCCGGGTCCCGGTCAAGGGCCGGGACGAGGTCGCCGCACTGGCCGCCTCCTTCAACACCATGGCCGCCCGGCTCGGCGAGTCCATCGACGAGCTGCACGCCAAGGACCGGCAGCAGCGGCGGTTCGTCGCCGACGTCGCTCACGACCTGCGGACGCCGCTCGCCTCGATGATCGCCACCGTCGACAGCCTCGACCACGCCGAGCCCGCCACCCGCACCCGCGCCACCGAAATCCTCGGCACCCAGGCGCGGCGGCTCGCCAAGCTCGTCGAAGACCTCCTCGAGATCGCCCGGTTCGACGCCGGGAAGGCCGATCTGCGGGTGGCGCCCGTCGACCTCGCCGACCTGGTCGCCGACGCCGCCGCGGTCACCGGCGTCGAGGCCGCCGTCACGGCGAGCGGGGACGTCACGGTCGTCGCCGATCCGCGGCGGGTGCACACCGTGGTGGCCAACCTGCTGAGCAACGCCGCCCGGCACGGCGCCGCGCCGATCTCGGTCGCCCTCGACGGCACCGGGGACGACGTCGTCCTGCGCGTCGCCGACGCCGGTCCCGGGATCCCGGAGGACCTGCTGCCGATCCTGTTCGACCGCTTCGCCCGCGGCGACCACGCGCGTCAGGCGACCGAGGGCAGCGGGCTCGGGCTCGCCATCGCCCGGGAGAACGTGCTGGCGCACGGCGGCTCGCTGACCGCGCACAACGACGGCGGTGCCGTGTTCACCGTGCGGCTGCCCAGGAACGCCTGACCCCCGGGTAGCTCGCGCGGGTGCTGCGCGTCGAAGTACGGCAGCGGCAGGGAGGCGAGCAGCGCCGCGGCGGCGAGCAGTGGGAGCGGGCGAAAGTCCCGTGCCGGGCTCAGCCACAGCACCACGGCGAAGTTGACGACGAGCAGGAAACCCCAGCGCGCCCAGTCCCAGCCGGCGAAGGCCAGCAGCGCGGGTGCCGCAACCGCCGCCACGGCGAGCGCGTCGAGGCGTTGCAGGAGGGCGCCGGCGACGACCACGGCGAAGATCGGGGCCATGCGGAGCAGGACCTCGGTGATCGAGTACAGCTGCCAGCTCTGGCTCTGGGTGCGTTCGAACAGGGCCAGCGCGTCGGCTCGCGGGGTGAAATCCGCGGTGGCCAGCGCAGTTTCGAGCCGTGCGACCGCGCCCGCGCTCGCTGCCGGGAGCCCCAGGACGGCGAGTTCCGCCACGACCGGCGGCACGAGCAGCACCGCCGCGCCGCGCACCGGGAATCGCCGCAGCAGGACGAGGGCGAAGACGGGAAGCACGGTGAGTGCCGCGATCTCGTGCGTGCACACCGCGGCCGTCAGCAGCACGGACGCCACCGCCGGCCGGCGCGGCAGCTGCCACAGCGCGGCGAACAGCAGCAGGTACAGCACCTGGTCGAAGTAGCCGGCCTCGTGGAAGAGGAACCCGCCGGACGGCAGCAGCAGCCAGCCGACGACCAGCAGCCGGTGCCACGGGGAAGGGGCGCGGAAGAAGGCCGCCGTCAGCACCGCCAGCACGGCGGCGAGGACGGCGAACGCCGCGGCCGCGAAGACCCAGTACGCGTAACCCGTCGCGAGGGCGAGCGGGTGGAGCAGGGTGCCGACGAGGAACCGGCGGTGGAACCCGTCGGTCACCGAGACGGCTTCGAGCGTCACGGCCCAGTCGCCCGGCATGCGAAAGCCCCGGTAAGCGGCGAGGAGCAGGGCCAGGACGAAGAGCGCGGTCAGGCCACGGGACGTCGTCGTGCGGGCGAGAGTGGTGGTCACGATGGCCAAGCTAGGAACGGGATGTGCGCCCGCCATGACCGTTGATCACCGGTTCGGCACGATCGCGCACGTCGTACTTTTGCGCTCGGTTGCTGTAAAGTTTCGGACATGACGCGTCGTCTTGCCGAAGTCGCCCGCCAGGTCGGGGTCAGCGAAGCCACGGTCAGCCGGGTGCTCAACGGCCGGTCCGGGGTGTCCGCCAGCACCCGCGCCGCCGTGCTCACCGCGCTCGACGTGATGGGGTACGAGCGGCCCACCCAGCTGCGCGGCGAGCGGGCCCGCCTGGTCGGGCTGGTGCTGCCGGAACTGCAGAACCCGATCTTCCCGGCGCTGGCCGAGATCATGGGCAACGCCCTCGCCCAGCAGGGGTTCACGCCGGTGCTCTGCACGCGGACGGCCGGCGGGGTCTCCGAAGCGGAGTACGTCGAGCTGCTCCTGCAGCAGCAGGTCTCGGGCGTGGTCTTCGCCGGCGGGCTGTACGCGCAGGCGGACGCGGTCCACTCGCACTACCACCACCTCGTCGAACGCCGGCTGCCGACGGTGCTGATCAACGCCGCGGTCGACCACCTCGGGCTGCCCCAGGTTTCGTGCGACGACGCGGTGGCCGTCGAGCAGGTCGTCGGCCACCTGAGCTCGCTCGGGCACGAGAAGATCGGCCTGGTGCTGGGCCCGTCGGACCACGTGCCGTCGCGCCGCAAGCTCGAGGCGTTCCAGGCGTACGCGGCGAAGCTGGGCCTGCCGGTGCTGGACGAGCTGGTCGAGCACGGGATGTTCTCGATCGAAGGCGGCCACGCGGCGGCGGCGCGCCTGTACCCGCGGGGTGCGACGGCGGTGCTGTGCGCGAGTGACCTGCTGGCCCTCGGCGCGATCCGCGCGGCCCGGCGGCAGGGCCTCTCGGTGCCGTCGGACATCTCGGTGGTCGGCTACGACGACTCGGCCCTGATGAACTGCACCGACCCGCCCCTGACGACCACCCGCCAGCCGATCGAGGCCATGGGCCGCGCGGTGGTGGAACTGCTGGTCAAGCGCATCAACGGCGGCGAAGTGGCGGCCGAGGAGCTGCTCTTCGCGCCGGAGCTGGTGGTCCGCGGCTCCACGGCCCGCCGCACCGCCTGACACCCCGGCCACACCGCCAAGGCACCCCCGCCGCCCTCCCCCTTGCGCCCCAATGTGGCGTTGGGTGCATCCAACGCACCCAATGTGGCGTTCGGTGCATCCAACGCACCCAACGCCACATTGGGGCGCTTTGGCGCGTCCGACCGACCGCGGCCTGTTCGTAACTTGCAGATTCTCGTCGTCTTATTGCGGCCATCCCGTCTTCCACTTTAGAGTGACCGCAATCACGTGACAGCCGTCGCGACCCCGAGAAGAGGCTTGAGATGAGCAGTCCCTGGTCCCGATCCGTCTCCCGCCGCACGTTGTGCCTGCTCGCCGCCGGCAGCCTTGCCCTCACCGCAGCCGCCTGCGGGGACGGCGAAAGCACGCCGGCCGGCGGCAAGGTCAAGATCACCGTCACCGGGCAGCCGCCGACCAGCCAGCCGTTCGAGCGCAGCGTGTTCGACGCCGACGTCCAGGAGTTCGAGGCGTCGCACCCGAACATCGACATCGACCCGCACGAAGGCTTCATGGACCCGAAGACGTTCTCCGCGAAGCTCGCCGGCGGGCAGCTCGAGGACGTCTACTACGTCTACTTCACCGACCCGGCGCAGATCATCGCCCGCCACCAGGCCGCCGACATCACCGAAGCCGTGAAGAGCGTCCCGCACGTCAACGACCTCAAGCCGGAACTGCTCGACAACTTCCGCGACGCGAACGGCAAGCTCTACGGCCTGCCGACGATGAACTACACGATGGGCCTGCTCTACAGCCGCGCGTTGTTCCAGAAGGCCGGGCTCGACCCGGACAAGCCGCCGCAGACCTGGGACGAAGTCCGCGAAGCCGCGAAGAAGATCTCCGCGCTCGGCAACGGCGTCGTCGGGTATGCCGACTACAGCAAGAACAACCAGGGCGGCTGGCACCTCACCGGCTGGCTCTACTCGATGGGCGGCGCCATCGCCCGCAAGGACGGCGACAAGTGGGTCGCCGACTTCAACAACGACAACGGCAAGAAAGCCCTCCAGTACCTGCACGACATGCGCTGGACCGACAACTCCATGGGCGCCAAGCAGCTCCTCGAGGCCCAGGACGTGCAACGCATGATGGGCGCCGGCCAGCTCGGCATGTACATGGCCGCCCCGGACAACGTCCCCGTGCTCGTCAAGCAGTTCAACGGCAAGTACGAGGACTACGGCATCGCCGGAATGCCCGGCGGCCAGGGCACCCTGCTCGGCGGCGAGGGCTACATGATCAACCCGAAGGCGTCGCCGGAGAAGGTCAAGGCCGGCCTCGAGTGGATCCAGTGGAAGTACCTCAACCCGGACCGCTTCGAGAAGCACATCCAGCAGTACGTCGCCGAGCTGCAGCCGGTCGGCCTGCCCGCCGAGCCGACCCCCGACGTCTGGACCGGCGCAGTGCGCGAGCAGCAGCTGGCCCTGAAGGCCAAGTACGCCAACGTCCCCGCGGCGAACTACAAGTCCTATGTGGACACCACGAGCCGGATCAAGGGCAGCATCGAGCCGCCGAACGCGCAGCAGATCTACGCCGCGCTCGACAGCGTCATGCAGGCCGTGCTCACCGACCAGAACGCCAACATCGACCAGCAGCTGTCCTCGGCCGCGTCGAAGGTCAACAGTGTCCTCGCCCAGGTCAAGTAGCCTGCTCGCCTGGCCCGCGGCGAAACCGTCGCGGGCCGGGCGCCCGGCCGCCACGCCGGTGCACCGGGCCCGGCTGAAGCGCAAGCTCAAGGAGAACGTCACCGCGTACGGCCTGCTGTGCGCCGCGCTCGTGGTGTTCGCGCTGTTCTCCTGGTACCCGATCGTGCGCGGGGTGCTGCTGAGCTTCCAGCAGGTCGACTTCGTCAACGCGCCGACGTGGGTCGGTTTCGACAACTTCACGCGGCTGTTCGAAGACCCGCTCTTCGGCGTCGCCTGGCGCAACACCCTGCTGTTCACCGGGCTCGCGCTGGTCTTCGGCTTCGCCGTCCCGTTCCTCACCGCGGTGCTGCTGAACGAACTCCGCCACGCGAAGGCGTTCTTCCGGCTCGCCGTCTACCTGCCGGTGATGCTGCCGCCGGTGGTGACGGCGCTGATGTGGAAGTGGTTCTACGACCCCGGGCCCGGCCTGTTCAACTCCGCGCTCGGCGCAGTGGGCCTGCCCGGCGGCCAGTGGCTCGACTCCTCCACCACCGCCATGCTGTCCCTGGTCTTCGTCTCGACGTGGGCCAACATGGGCAGCACCACGCTCATCTACCTCGCCGCGCTCGGCACCATCCCCGGCGAGCTGTACGAAGCCGCCGAACTCGACGGTGCCGGGCTGTGGAAACGCCTGCGGCACGTGACGTTCCCGCAGACGCGCTTCGTCCTGCTGGTGCTCCTGCTGCTGCAGGTCGTCGCAACCATGCAGGTGTTCACCGAGCCGTACGTGATGACCGGCGGCGGCCCGGACGACTCGACGGTGACCGTGCTCCTGCTGCTCTACCGCTACGCCTTCGTCTACAACGACTTCGGCTCGGCGAGCGCGATGAG
Source organism: Amycolatopsis tolypomycina (assembly GCF_900105945.1). Taxonomy (NCBI): domain Bacteria; kingdom Bacillati; phylum Actinomycetota; class Actinomycetes; order Pseudonocardiales; family Pseudonocardiaceae; genus Amycolatopsis; species Amycolatopsis tolypomycina. The sequence goes on from NZ_FNSO01000004.1 coordinate 6,104,443, forward strand.
CCTGCTGCTGTTCGTGGCGCTCGGCGTGTTCTCGGCGTGGTACGTCCGGCTGACGCGGAAGGCGGACCAGGTATGAGAACCCTCGTCTCCCCCGGCGCGCTGCGCAGCCCGCGCGGCAGGCTCGTCTACGGCGTCGTCTTCGCCTGCACGCTCCTGATCTTCATCCTCGCCTTCCTGTTCCCGCTCTACTGGGCGGTCACGGGCGCGATGAAGTCCCCGCAGGAACTCGCCGCGACGCCGGCGACGCTCGTCCCGCACGAGTGGCACCCGGAAACCTTCGCCGACGCCTGGGACCAGCTCAGCCTGGGCAAGTACTTCCTCAACACGCTGGTCGTCGCCGGTGGCGCGTGGCTGGCGCAGCTGGCCATCGACGTCCCGGCCGCGTTCGCGTTGTCGAAGCTGCGGCCGAAGTTCGGCAACGTCGTGCTCGGGCTGATGCTGGCCACGCTGATGCTGCCGGCCACGGCGTTGCTCGTCCCGACCTACGTGACGGTGACGGACCTGCCGCTGCTGCACCTCAACCTGATCAACTCGCCGGCCGCGGTCTGGCTGCCCGCGGCGGCGAACGCGTTCAACATCTACCTGCTGAAGCGGTTCTTCGACCAGATCCCGGACGAGCTGATCGAGGCCGCGCGCCTCGACGGCGCCGGGCCGGTGCGCACGCTCTGGAAGATCATCCTGCCGATCTCGCGGCCGATCCTGGCCGTGGTGTCGATCCTCGCGGTGGTCACCGCGTGGAAGGACTTCATCTGGCCGCTGCTGGTGTTCCCGGACACCGGGAAGCAGACGCTCTCGGTGATGCTGCAGCGGGTGGCGATCGACATGCCGCTCAACGTGCTCGTCGCCGGGATGGTGCTGGCCAGCCTGCCGATGGTGGCGCTGTTCCTCGCCTTCCAGCGGCAGATCCTCGCCGGGCTGACCGCCGGCTCCATCAAGGGCTGACTTCCCAAACGACTCAGGAGGGGCACTTTCGTGACCGACAAGACCGGCTGGTGGCGGAGCGCGGCCATTTACCAGGTGTACATCCGCAGCTTCGCGGACGGCAACGGCGACGGCGTCGGCGACCTCGCCGGCGTCCGCGCCCGGCTCGACCACCTGGCCGACCTGGGGATCGACGCGATCTGGTTCACGCCGTGGTACCCGTCCCCGATGGACGACGGCGGCTACGACGTCGCCGACTTCCGCGACATCGAACCGCTCTTCGGTACGCTCGCCGAGGCCGAGGAGCTGATCGACGAGGCCCACGCCCGCGGCATCCGGGTCATCATCGACATCGTCCCGAACCACTGCTCCGACGAGCACCGCTGGTTCCAGGCCGCGCTCGAAGCCGGCCCGGGTTCGCCGGAGCGGCAGCGGTTCTGGTTCCGGCCCGGCCGCGGCCCGGACGGCAGCGAGCCGCCGAACAACTGGAAGTCGCGCTTCGGCGGGCCCGCGTGGACCCGCGTCCCGGACGGCGAGTGGTACCTGCACCTCTACAGCTCCCGCCAGCCCGACTTCAACTGGGACAACCCGGAGATCCGCACGGAGTTCGAGGACGTGCTGCGCTTCTGGTTCGACCGCGGCGTGGACGGCTTCCGCATCGACGTCGCCGACGGCCTGGTCAAGGACCCGCACCTGCCGGACGTCGACGACGGCGACGAGACGCCGTTCTCCGACCAGGAAGGGCTGCACGAGATCTACCGGTCGTGGCGCAAGATCGCCGACAGCTACGGCGGCGAGCGCGTGCTGGTCGGCGAGATGTGGCTGCCGGACATGGCACGGGCCGCGCGCTACCTGCGCCGCGACGAGCTGCATTCGGCGTTCAACTTCGACTTCCTGGTCTGCCCGTGGGACAGCGAGCGGTTCCGCGACGTCATTTCCCGCACGCTCAAGGCACACGACGAGGTCGGCGCCCCGGCGGCGTGGGTGCTGTCGAACCACGACGTCACCCGCCACGTGACGCGCTACGGCCGCGAGGGCGACACGGGCTTCAGCTTCGCGGACCGCCTGCACTCGGCCCCGGTGGACCTCGCGGTGGGCACCCGGCGCGCGCGGGCGGCGGCGCTGCTGACGCTGGCCCTGCCCGGCGGCCTGTACGTCTACCAGGGCGAGGAGCTGGGGTTGTGGGAGGTCCTGGACATCCCGGACGAGCTGCGCCAGGACCCGGTGTTCGCCCGCACCCACGGCACCGACCCGGGCCGGGACGGCTGCCGGGTGCCGATCCCGTGGTCGGGTTCGGCGCCGCCGTTCGGGTTCGGCACCGGCGGCGCGTGGCTGCCGCAGCCGGCCGCGTGGAAGGACTACACGGCCGAGGTGGAGGCGGCGGACCCGGCGTCGATGCTGTCGCTGTACCGCAACGGCCTGCGGCTGCGGCGGGAACTGCCGAGCGGCCCGCTCGAATGGCTCCCGCTGGGCGAGGGTGTACTGGCGTTCCGCCGGGGGTTCACGTTCGCACTGAACTTCTCGCCCGAGCCGGTGCCGCTGCCCGAGGGCGAGATCCTGCTGGCCAGCGGGCCGGTCGGGGGTGAGCTGCCGACCGACACCGCTGTCTGGCTGAAGTCCTAACGGGTGAGCTGCAGGACGTCTACGCCGCGGGTGTTGTCCGCGACGTAGACGTACTTCCCGTGGAAGTACGGCGCCCACGCGCTCGCGTCGGCCGGGCGGTAGTAGGCGATCTGGCGCGGGTTCGTCGGGTCGCTGACGTCGAGGAACCGGGTGCCCTGCGCGTAGAACGACTGCACCAGGACCTTGCCGCGGACGTCGAAGTAGTGCGCGGAGCAGTCGTCCGACGCCGGGTCGCTGCCCTCCTGGCCGTTGACGCTCCACGTGCCGACGCTCGGCAGGCGGAAGGGCTGCGAAGGCGTCGAACGCCAGCCTTCGCCGTGGTAGGAGCCCTTCAGCGACGAGATCGTCAGGACGCCGTCGCCCGCGCAGCCGTCGACGAAGTTCTCCTCCGTCGCGTAGATCAGGTCCTGGCCGCGCCAAGCGCCGTCGCCGATGCGGTGGCCGGCCGGGTGGAAGCTGTTGTGCATGAACCGCGAGGGCGCGGCCGTCTCGGCGATGCCGCCGCCCGCGTACGGGATCGGCTCGTGCGCGGTCGCCCGGCGGACCTTGTTCGTCAGCGGGTCGCGGTGGATCCCGGAAGTCCAGTAGCCGCGGACACCGCCGCGGCCGGACACCCAGGCCACGCCGTCGGCGTCGACCTGCACGTCGTGCACGTAGTCGGTCTTGCCGTCGTTGCGGGCCAGCTCGATCGGCTGCGGGTTGACCTTCGGGTGCCTCGGGTCGCGGATGTCGGTGACCCAGATCGGCCTGCCGCCCCAGTCGGCGGGCTGGTCGGCGGCCTTCGACGGGCCACCGGTCCAGAGGTAGCGGCAGCCGTCGACGCAGCTGGTGGTGTGCCCGGCCGGCACCTTCACGTAGCTGAGGATCGACGGCGCCTCCGGCTTCGAGACGTCGACGATGTAGATGCCGGACTCGCCGGTCGCCGTGGTGCCGCCGTAGGCGCGCGGGTCGCGGGAGAGGAACACCAGCTTGCGGTTCTGGTCGACCTCGGTGTCTTCGGTTTCCCACAGCCCGGGCAGGCTGACCTGCCCGACCAGCTTGGGCGCGGCCGGGTTCTTCAGGTCGTAGACCTTGAGCCCGAACTCGCCGGACACGGCCATGACGTCGCGGTGGCCGTAGTCGAGGAAGCCGATGGAGATGGCGCCGGCGGCGTCGGGCACGTTGCCGACGGCCTTGACGTTCTTGATCGCCCCGGGGTCGCCCGCCGTGCGGGTGGCCGGGGTCGCGGGCTTGTCGTCTTCACCGCAGGCCGCGGCCGGCAGCCCGGTCGCGACGAGCGTGGCGCCGACGGTGACGGCGGCGAAGCACGACCGCAACCAGGTGCGCACGCGAAACCTCCCAGAACGCTCCGAGCGTGACATCCCGAACGGTACGACGGAGATCAACCGGACACAACCGTCTTTCGTTGCCATCTTGCTGGTAGGAACTGCGCATGCGCCTGTTCGTCCTGCTCGCCGCCGTGACCCTCGCCGTCTCGGGCTGTTCCGGTGCCGACCCCGCCCGGCCCGGTGTCCTGTCCGTCGGCATCCGGGAGCCCGCCACGCTGCTGCCGGCCGACCTCTCCGACCAGGCGGGCCGGCTGGTGACCGGAGCACTGTGGACACCGCTCGCCGACTACGACGCGGCGTCCGGGAAGGTCACCCCGCGCGCGGCCGCGTCGATCGAAAGCACGGACCGGGTGCACTGGACGGTGAAGCTGCGGCCGGCGACGTTCCACGACGGCACCCCGGTCACCGCGCAGTCCTATGTGGACACATGGCAGGCGATCGCGGCGTCGCGCTGGGTGTCCTCCCCGGTGCTGACGAAGCTCCTGCGCGCCCGCGAGATCAAGGCGGCGGCGCCGGACACGATCGCGCTGACCCTCGACCGGCCGTCCGGCCAGGTGCCCGTGCTGCTCTCCGCACCGGGCCTGGTCCCGCTGCCGGCGTCGGTACTCGCCTCCCGGGACTGGAACGGCTTCGCGAAGGCACCGGTCGGCAACGGCCCGTACCGGCTCGACAGCGAGTGGAAACCCGGCTCGGGCGGCACGCTCAAGCGGGTCGGCGCGGGCAAGGCCGAGGAGATCGAACTGCGGGTCGGCGAGCCGGCCGCCCAGTACGACGCGGTCAAGGCGGGCACGCTCGATCTGGCGACCGAGGTCCCCGGTGCGCAGCACGAGGCGATGCACGGCGACTTCGCCGACCGCCACGCGACGTGGGCCCTGCCCGAGGCGGGCTACCTGGCGTTCCCGGTGACGAACCCGCGGTTCGCCGACGCGACGGTCCGCCACGGCTTCGCCCTCGGCGTCGACCGCGCGGCGCTGGAGGCAGGTCCGCTCGCCCACCAGGTCGACCCGGCCAAGGCGCTGCTGCCGCCCGCGGACGCGCCGGGCGAGCGTTCCGGCACCTGCCGCCCGTGCAGCTTCGACGCCGCGGCAGGCAAGGCCCTGCTGAAGCAGGCCGGCTTCCCCGGCGGCGCGACCGTCTACTTCGGACCGGGCGCGGAGGAGTGGACACGCACCCTGGTCGTCGGGCTGCACAAGGCACTGGACGTTTCCGTGACGGCACAGGCGGCCCCGCGCACGGACCGGCTCGACGGTCCGTCCACACTGGACGTCAAGCTGACCACGGGCAGCCCGGACGAGCTGCTGACCCAGCTGGCCACGGCCGCGGGGTACGCCGACGACACCTTCCGCCAGAACCTGTCGCTGGCCGACGCCGCGGCCACCCCGGAGGAGGCGGGCGAGCTGTACCGGCTGGCGGAGAACCAGCTGCTGCGCGACCTGCCGGTGGCCCCGCTGTGGTCGGGCCACGGGCACGCGGTCTGGGCACCCCGGGTCCACGACGTCACGGCGACGCCGTTCACCGGCCCGGTGCTGGCGGGGATTGGCGTCTCGTGACCTGGGAGCCGGCGTCCCTGCCCGAGGTGGCCGAGCTGTTGGCGCAGGTCCGCGTGCCCTGGTGGATCGCCGGCGGGTACGCGATCGAGCTGGCGGTGGGCCGGGCGTTCCGGGAGCACTCCGACGTCGACGTCCTGCTGCTCCGGCGCGACCAGCGCGCGATCCAGGAGGCGCTGCCGTCGTGGGAGTGGTGGGCGGCGGACCCGCCGGGCACGCTGCGGCCCTGGGCACCCGGCGAGGTCCTGGGCGAAGACGTCGACGACGTGTGGTGCCGTCCGTCGCCGGCCACGCCCTGGCGGATCCAGTTCATGCTCGACAACGCCGAAGGCGACGAGTGGGTCTCCCGCCGGAACCCCGCGGTGCGCCGGGAAGTCGCGGCGCTGGGCGCGGTTTCCCGGGCGGGCATCCCGTACCTGGCCCCCGAGGTGCAGCTGTTCGCCAAGGCGCACCGCACCCGGCCCAAAGACGAGCTGGACTTCGCCGCCGCCTTGCCGGTGCTCGACGCGGCGCAACGGCGCTGGCTCGCCGAGGCCCTGGACGATGATCACCCCTGGCTCGGCCGCCTCTAGACGGTGGCGTGCTCCGCCAGCGTCTCGATGAACGCCGTGGTCAACGGATCGGGCGCCGCGCGGGTGTAGGCCGTCAGTGTCCGCCGGATCGGCGCGCTCGGCCGCAGCACCCGGCCGTCGAAGCGGGGCGGCAGGACGTTCGCCGGGACCAGTGCCGGGCCGAGGCCCGCCGCCGCGAGGATGGGCGCGGCCGCCGTCTGCTCGGTGCGGACCGCCGCGCGGGGCCGGAAGCCCGCCGCCGCGCACGCCGCGTCGACCAGCTCCGCCAAGCCGTTGCCGGGGGCGTAGTGCACCCAGGCGCAGCCCGCGAGCGTCGCCAGGTCGACCTCGCCCGTGCCGTCGTCCTCGCGGGCGCCGTCCGCGGGCAGCACGACGACGAACTCCTCGACGCCCAGGTCCCGCACCGGCCCCGCCCAGTCGCCGGGCCGCGGGCCGAGCGCGACGTCGGCCTCACCCGCGGCCATCGCGTCACGCAGCTCGTCGGCGTGCCGGAACTCGATCAGCCGGACGTCGACCTCGGGCCGGTCGCGCCGCCACACGCGCAGCGCGGGCGGCAGCACGCCGAGGCTGACCGAGTACACCGTGGCGACTTGCAGCTCGCCCGCGCTCGTGCCGGAGGCGAGCCGGGCCGCGCAGCGGGCGCGTTCGGCGTCGGCCAGCGCGGCGCGGGCGTGCGGCAGCATCGCCCGGCCCATCGGGGTGAGCCGGACGGCCCGCGGCAGCCGCTCCAGCAGCGGCCCGCCGAGGCTGCGCTCGAGGGCCCGCATCTGGTGCGACAACGCCGGCTGCGTCACGTGCAGCTGCTCGGCGGCGCGGGTGAACGAGCCGGTGTCGACCACCGTGACCAGGTACTCGAGCTGCCGGAGACTTGTCATGAACGCAGTTTATCGACATGGTGACAAGTAAGCCTTGGACTTATGCCGCGGGCTGCCGCAGCCTGGGGACATGGAACGCAAGACAGCCCTGGTCGCCGGGGCGAACGGGATCATCGGCCGCACGCTCACCGAGCACCTGCGCACGAACGGCTGGGACGTCACCGGTCTCTCCCAGCGAGGCGGCCCGGGATCGATCGCCGTCGACCTCCTCGACCCGGCCGACACGCGGGCGAAGCTCGCCCCGCTGGCCTCGGCGACGCACCTCTTCTACGCGGCGTACCAGGAGCGCCCGACGTGGGCGGAACTGGTCGCCCCCAACCTCGCGATGCTCACGAACCTCGTCGATGCGGCCCCGCCCGGCCTCGAGCACGTCAGCCTGATGCAGGGCTACAAGGTCTACGGCGCGCACCTCGGCCCGTTCAAGACCCCGGCGCGGGAGACCGATGCCGGGCACATGCCGCCGGAGTTCAACGTCGACCAGCAGCAGTTCCTCGAGCGGCACGCGGGCGACTGGACGTGGTCCGCGATCCGGCCCTCCGTGGTCGGCGGCACCGCACTGGGCAACCCGATGAACCTGGCGCTGGTGATCGCGGTGTACGCGTCGATTTCGAAGGAACTCGGGCTGCCGCTGCGCTTCCCCGGCGCGCCGGGCGCGTACGACAGCCTGCTGGAGATGACCGACGCGGGCCTCCTGGCCTCGGCGACGGTCTGGGCGACGCGGCACCAGGGCGCGTTCAACATCGCGAACGGCGACCTGTTCCGCTGGCGCGAGCTCTGGCCGAAACTGGCGGCCTACTTCGACCTCGACGTCGCCCCGCCACTGCGGATGTCGCTGGCGGACGTCATGGCGGACAAAGGTCCACTGTGGACGTCGATGACGGCCGAGCACGGCCTTTCGGCGTCCTATGCGGACGTTTCGGCGTCATGGGCGTTCGGCGACTTCGTGTTCGGCTGGGACTACGACATGTTCGCGGACACGTCGAAGGCGCGCCGGGCGGGGTTCCACGAGTACGTCGAGACGGAGCGGATGTTCTACCGGCTGTTCGACGAGTTCCGGAAGGCGCGGGTGATCCCGTGAGCAGGGGCCCGTCGTCGTCCATGCCGGCACAGACCCCCTGACCGTGCCGGCATGGACGCCCCCCGTGACGTCGTCCAGCGTACGGACGGCGGGCGAACGCCCGCTATCCGTTATCCGCCGAGTGGTCCGCGGATTCCGGATTGCCCGAACGGCCCGGATCGGCGGTGCGGGACGGCAGCTGCCCGTACGCCTCGCGGTAGTACGCGGCGAACCGGCTCAGGTGCGTGAAGCCCCAGCGCGTCGCGACCTCGGCGACTGTCCCGGACGCGGAGCCGTCCGCGATGCGCAGCAGGTCCTGGTGCACCCGGTCCAGCCGGACGCGCCGCAGGTAGGCCGCCGGGGTGGTGCCGAAGTCGAGGCGGAAGCGGTCCTGCAGGGTCCGCGGGCTGACCCGCGCCGCCGCGGCCATGTCCGCGACCGACACCGGCTCACCCGCGTGTTCCTCGCAGTAGGCCATGGCGCGCCGCACGGCACGCGGCAGCGCCGGGTGGGCGAAGGCGGGCAGGGCGGCGACGTGGTCGTGCGGCTGGAGGTCGACCAGGCCGTGCACGAGGACCTGTTCGAAGTGCGCGGCGGCCAGCGGCGACCGGGCGGCCAGCGGCGACGCGGCGAACCGCCCGAAGGCCCGCACGGTCTCGAGCCACGCGGCCACCGCCGGATCGCCGTCCGCGAAGCCGGGGGCGAACCGCAGCGGGGCGGCGGGCGGTTCCCCGGTCTGCGCGGCGACGGCGTCGTCGACCGCGGCCTGCGGCAGGAACAGGATGAGGGTGTCCGCCGCGGCCGGCAGCGACATACCCAGCGTCATCCCGGGCCCGGCGACCGAGCACGGCGCGGCGACCTCGCGGCCGCCCACCCGGACCGCACCGGCGCCGGCAAGCGGGAGGTGGACGTTGTAGAAGTCGGGCAGTTCCCCGGCCGCGACGTCGACCGGGCGGCCCCAGCCCAGCTCGTAGAGTGCGAGCCCCTGCCGGTGCAGGCGCCGGAAGCGGGCGGGCGCCGGTTCGCCCCGGCCGACGCGCAGGCAGTGCGGCGAGAACTCCCGGGTCACCACCTCGTCCAGTGCCTCGACGTCGTGCCCCTCGAACAGCATCTGCATGGCGTCTCCCCGGAAGGCGGCTAGCCGCGGCCGATGAAGGGCATGGTGGTGGCGGTGACGGTGAGGAACTGGACGTTGGCGTCCAGCGGCAGCCCGGCCATGTACCGCACGGCGTCGGCGACGTGCCGGACGTCGAAGGTCGGCTCGGCGAGCACCCGGCCGTCGGCCTGCGGGATGCCGGCGGCCATCCGTTCGGTCATTTCGGTGGCGGCGTTGCCGATGTCGATCTGCCCGCAGGCGACGTCCCAGGCCCGGCCGTCCAGCGAGATCGACCGGGTGAGCCCGGTGACGGCGTGCTTGGTCGCGGTGTAGGCAACACTGGCGGGCCGCGGCGCGTGGGCGGAGATCGAGCCGTTGTTGACGATCCGGCCGCCGCGCGGGTCTTGGTCCTTCATGAGCCGCACGGCCTGCCGCGCGCAGAGGAACATCCCGGTGAGGTTGACGTCGACGGTCCGCCGCCAGTCTTCGACGGACAGATCGGCGACCGTGCCGGTGGCCCCGATCCCGGCGTTGTTGAAGAGCAGGTCGAGCCGCCCCCACCGCTCCCGGACGGCGTCGAAGAGCGCCTCGACGGCCTGTTCGTCGGCGACGTCGGTGGGCACGACGAGCGCGTTCTCGAAACCTTCGGCCGTTTCGGCGAGCGCGTCGGACCGCCGCCCGGCGAGGGCGACCTGGTAACCGTCGTCGAGCAGGGCGCGCGCCACGGCCCGCCCGATGCCCGAGCCCGCTCCGGTGACCACCGCCGTCTTCGCCATACTCACGACCCTAACGAAAGAGGGCCCGGCACATGCCGGGCCCTCTTCGCGAACGAGGACTTACTTCGCCGCCACGCCCAGGGCCGCCAGGGCCGGGCCGGCCATGATCACGCCGGTGCCCGTCACCGTGTCGAAGCCGGCCGGGCCCAGGTCGATCGCGCTCGACACCAGGGCCGAACGGATCTGGGCCGGGGTTGCCGTCGGCTTGCCCGACAGGAGCAGGGCCGCGATCGCCGCCGCGTGGGGGGCTGCCGCCGAGGTTCCGAAGAACGGCTGGAAGCCCGTCACCGATGTCGCCACGCCGTCGGCCGCCGTGATGTCCGGCTTGTTGCGGACCGTGCCGCCGGTCGACGTCACGTTGCCCGGGGTGATCGCGGTGCCGTCCGCGTTGTAGAACACGCGGCGCTTGCCGTCGGAGGAGAAGCGCTCCCACTTGCTCGACGCCGTGTACAGGCCGGGGTACGGGCCCGTCGGGTTGGCCGGGTCGCCGGCCTCGAGGGGACGGCTGAACGCGCCCGCCGCCGGCGCCGCCGCCACGCTGAACGCGTTGACCGCGGCCGAGTGGCCGTTCGTGACGCCGTTGGTGCTGAACGCCTTGAGCGAGCCCGAAGCCACGAAGCGGCCGCGGATCACGTTCAGCGCGATGAAGCGGTCGGCGCCGCTGTACTTGACGACCGCCACCTTGTAGCCCGAGCCGGTGGTGGGCACCGACGCGATCTCGTACGGGTTCTGCGTGCCGGACTGCGCGTTCTCGCTGGAGGCCACGACGCTGCCCGAGGAGTTCAGGATGAACAGGTCGTAGTCGTTGGCGGACTTGCCCCACGGGTCGGACCAGAACAGCGTCACCGGGCGGCCGAGCGAGCCTGCCGACAGCGCGTCGAAGTTCTGCGTGGTGCTGCTCGGGTCGAAGTCGTGCGGCGTCCCGGTGACGCCGCTGATCTTCGACGACGACGCGCGGAAGTCACCCTCGTAGTAGCCGCTGGTGCCGTCGGTCGCGTTGCCCGAGTTGCCTGCCGAGGAGAAGTACAGCGCGCCGGCCGCGGTCACGTCGTTGACCGCCTGCGCGACCTGCGTGTCCTGGAACGGCGACTCGTCGAAGTAGGAGACGTCGTCGACGATGATCTGGCACTTGCCGGTGGTGCGCAGCGCGCGGATGTTCGCGGCGAAGCTGGCTTCGCTGGTGAACGCGGTCGCGAAGCCGAGGGTCGCGTTCGGCGCGAGGTCGTGGATGATCTCGAGCATCGCGGTGCCCTCGTCGCCGCTGCCCTTCTGGCCGGCCAGCACGTCCACCGCGGGCAGCTCACCGGCGCTCTGCGACTTCGCCAGGGAGTCGACGCCGTCGGAGAGCACGCAGACCTTCACGCCGGAGCCGCTGACGCCGTAGGTGGTGCGCGCGGTGTCGGCGCCGTGCGCCTTGTCCCCTTCGGACACCTGCGTCGCGGCGGCGGCCTGCGCGGCCACCGCCTTGCGGGCGTCGCGGTTGCCCGGCTCGCTCCACGTCGTGGCCTGCGCGGCGGGCTTGACCTCGGTGACGTCGGCCCGGCCGGCGATCGCGTCCAGGGCGGACAGCGGCAGGTCGGCGCGGACGGCACCGTCCGGCGAGACGGACCGGACGGAACCGCCCGCCGCCTTGACGGCGTTCGCGACGGCCTTGCTCTGCGCGGCGATGTCGACCGAGACGGTGCCGGCGTTGCTGACGCCGACGCCGGAGCGGTATTCCGGCAGCTTCGCGGCCAGCGACCGGTCGGCCCGCAACCGCTTCTCGACGACCAGCTGGCTCGATTGCTTGCGCTCCGCGGGGCTCAGGCTCTTCTTGATGCTCTGCAGCGCGCTGATGCCCGCTTCGGTGCGCGCGGCCGCCGCGTCCACGGTGGACGGCTGCGCCGCCGAGACCCCCGTCGTCAGCAGCAGCGCGCCGACCGTCAGCGGAACCGCGTGCGCGGCGACCCGGCTGAAACTCACCATCGATGTCTCCCTGTGGTACTCGGCCACTCGACCGAATGACACCCAACTGGGTGTAATGGGGAGAATCTAAGGAGCGACCGGCCCGGATTCCAGCGACCAAAGTCGGGAACGCCCGCGCGTCCACATGCTGGAACGGTCAAAAGAACGTGAGAACTATTTTTCCGCGACCGTGTCCGGTTTCGATTTCCCGGTGCGCGGCCACGGCCTCGGTGTACGGGTAGGCCCGGCGCACGGTGAAGCGCAGATCGCCCTTGGCGTAGAGCGCGGCCAGCTCGGCGAGCCGCGCGGCCGAGCGCCCGGACTTCGAGAGCAGCACGCCGAGCTCCGCGGCCCGGTGGTGGTCGACGAGCGTGAGGATCCGGTCCCGGTCCTTCACCAGTTCGAGTGAGACATCGAGTGCCTCCCCGCCCGCGCCGTCGAGCACGACGTCGATCCCCTGCGGCGCGGCGGCCTCGATGCGCTCCTTCAGGCCGTCGCCGTAGACGACGGGGGTCGCGCCCAGTTCGCGCAGGTAATCCTGGTTGGCCGCGCTCGCCGTGCCGACGACCTCGGCGCCCTGCAGGCGCGCGAGCTGCACGGCGGCGGTGCCGACCGAGCCGGCGGCGCCGTGGATGAGCAGGGTCTCCCCTTCGCGCGGTTTCAGCACCTCCAGGGCGATCGACGCGGTCTGCGCCCCGGCGGTGAACCCGCCGGCCACCTCCCACGGCATTTCCGGCGGCTTCGGCGTGACATCGGATGCGGGAACGACAATGTATTCGGCGGCGGCCTGCACGGCGGTGAAGCCGAGAACTTCGGTGCCGGCTGCGAGTTCGCCCTCGTCGACGACGCCGGCGAACTCGTTCCCGGGCACGCGCGGCCAGGTCAGCGCCAGACCGGGCGGCTCCCACCCGGCCCGCACGGCGGCATCGTACGGCTGCACCCCGGCAGCCTTGACCCGCACCCGAACCTGCCCCGGCCCGGCGTGCGGTTCGGGCAGATCGAGGACGCGGAGCACCTCGGGCCCGCCGAATTCGGTGAACGCTACGGCTTTCATGGGACCAGCCTGATACTTCGAGCTAACTGGAGGTCAAGACCGTCGGTTCCGGCCGGCCGGCCACCGGGCCGCCTTCCGGTCGAACACCTCGCGCGGCGCGAGGACCGGGTTCGGCCGGACGATCAGGGCGAAGAGGTCGCCGAGCCCGTGCGGCACGTGAAAGAAGAGGCCGTAATCCCGGATGCCGTGCGTCGCCGCCCGCCCGAGCAGCTCGACGAGGACTTCGTTGCGCGCCAGGATGGTGCGGAGCCGGTCGAGGTCCGTCATCTCTTCATCGTAGGCTGGTGCCCATGGGCCAGATCGAGATCGTGCGTGCCACGCCGGACCAAGCCGGCACCCTGACCGCTCTGATGCACGCTTCCTCGGCCTACCAAGGCGACTACGCGTCCATTTTGGACGGATACACGATCGCGCCCGGGTACGTCGAGGCCAACCCGGCCTTCGTCGCCATCCGGGACGGCGAGATCCTCGGCTTCTACGCGCTCGTCGACGCGGAACTCGACCTGCTCTTCGTCGCCGACCGGGCGCAGGGGCTCGGTCTCGGCGCCCGGCTGATCACGCACATGCTCGCCGAAGCGCGTGGGCGCGGGCTGGCGAGCGTGCGCGTCGTTTCGCACCCGCCCGCGTTGGCCTTCTACGTGCGGATGGGTGCGCGGCGCACCGGCACGATCCCGGCGCACCCGCCGAAGGTGCGCTGGGACCGGCCGGAGCTCCGCTTCGACGTCCCTACATGTTGATCATGTGACCGGCGAGGCCGTGGATGGCCTCCTTCACCGCTTCGCCCAGCGTCGGGTGGGCGTGGACGTTGCGGGCGACCTCGTGCACCGTCAGGTCCCACTGCTGGGCCAGCGTGAGCTCCGGCAGCAGCTCCGTCACGTCCGGGCCGATGAGGTGCCCGCCGATCAGCTCGCCGTGCTTCGCGTCGCTGATCAGCTTCACGAAGCCGGCCGCGTCGCCCAGGCCGTGGGCCTTGCCGTTGGCCGTGAACGGGAACTTCGCCACCTGGACGTCGAAGCCCTTCTCGCGGGCCTGCTCCTCGGTCCAGCCGAAGCTGGCGATCTGGGGCTGGCAGTACGTCGCGCGCGGGATCATCGGGAAGTCGAGCTCCATCGTCTCGGCGCCCGCGATGGTCTCCGCCGCGACCACGCCCATCGACTCGGACGCGTGCGCGAGCATCAGCTTCGCCGTGACGTCGCCGATCGCGAAGATGTGGTCGACGTTCGTGCGGCCGCGGCCGTCCACGGCGATCGCGCCGCGCTCGGTCAGGGCCACCCCCGTCTTGTCGAGGCCGTAGCCCTCGACGCGCGGCTGGAAGCCGATCGCCTGCATGACCTTGTCGGCCTCGAGGACCTGCTGCCCGTTCTTCTCCGAGGACACCGTCACGCGCACGGACGAGCCCGAGTCGTCGATCGACTCGACGCGGGTCGACGTCAGCACCTTGATGCCGAGCTTGCGGTACCGGCGCGCCAGCTCCGCCGAGACCTCGGAGTCCTCCAGCGGCACCATCCGGTCGAGGAACTCGACGATGGTGACGTCGACGCCGTAGTTGTGCAGCACGTAGGCGAACTCGACACCGATCGCGCCCGCGCCGGCGATCACGATGCTCGACGGGAGCTCGCTCGACAGGATCTGCTCTTCGTAGGTCACCACGCGCTCACTGCGCGAAGTCCCCGGCAGCAGCCGCGTGGTGGCGCCGGTCGCGATGATGCAGTGATCGAACGTGATCTGCGAGCCGTTGACCTCCAGGGTGTGGTCGTCGACGAACGTGCCGTGCCCGTCGAACTCGGTGATCTTGTTCTTCTTCATCAGGAAGTGCACGCCCTTGACGCGCCCCTCGGCGACCTTGCGGCTGCGCTCGTACGCGGCCGTGTAGTCGAACCGGATCGGGCTGTCGGAGGAGATGCCGAACGTCTTCGCCTCCTGCGTGACGACCTGCGCCAGCTCGGCGTTGCGCAGCAGCGCCTTCGACGGGATGCACCCGACGTTCAGGCAGACGCCACCCCAGTACTTCTCCTCGACCACGGCGGCGCTGAGCCCCAGCTGCGACGCGCGGATCGCCGCGACGTAGCCGCCCACCCCGGCACCCAGCACGACGACATCAAAGTGTTGTGCACTCATGCCACGAAACTACCCTTCCGAGCAGGGCTCGGCGGGGTGACCCGGGACTCAGGCAGCGACGAGCTCGCGCAGGGCAGCGACCACCTCCTCCGGCCGTTCTTCGGGCAGGAAATGCCCCGCGTCCAGCACGTGCGTCCGCAGGTCGGGCGCCCACGAACCCCACACCGCGGCCGGGTCGAAGGGCAGCTCGCCGACCGGACGCTGCCACAGCGCCGCCACCGGCATCGCCAGCCGCCGCCCGGCCGCGCGATCGTCCGCGTCGTGCTCGGCGTCGACCGTCGCGCTCGCCCGGTAGTCCGCGCACACCGCCGCGATCGCCTCCGGCGTCGAGGCCGCCGCCAGGTACGCGGCCCGGACCGGAGGCGGGATCGCCGAACGATCACGCACCCAGCCGTCCAGGAAGTGCCCGAAGAACTCCGCCGGTGCCGCGGCCAGCAGCCGCTCCGGCAGCGGCGGCGGGTGCGCCAGCAGGAACAGGTGGAACGCGAACACCCCGGCCGTGCCGGCGAGCGACTCCCACAGGTCCACGGCCGGGATCACGTCGAGCACCGCCAGGTGGCTGACCGCCGACGGATGGTCGAGCGCCGCCCGGAACGCCACCAGGGCGCCCCGGTCGTGACCCGCCAGGGCAAACCTCTCGTGCCCCAGCGCGCGAGCCAGCTCGACGACGTCGGCCGCCAGGCGCCGCTTCGAGTAGTCGCCCGGTGGCTTGTCGCTGCCGCCGTAGCCGCGCAGGTCGGGGCAGATCACCCGGTGGTCGCGCGCGAGCGACACCGCCACCTCCCGCCAGGCGAGGTGGGTCTGCGGAAACCCGTGCAGCAGCACGAGCGGCGGCCCGGCGCCGCCCTGCGCGACGCCGAGGTGGACATCCCCGACGGGGATCCGCTGGTAGGAAAAACCGGAAATCGTCATGCCGGCAGGTTCTCACCCACCACCGACAATTTTAGGCAGCGACCGGACGCTCCTCGCCGCGGATCGACTCCAGCAGCGAAGTCACCGCCGCCATGATCCGGGCCGTCGCCTCCTCCAGCACCTCGCGGGTCAGCTCACGGCCGACGAGGTCCGACAGGTCGACCGGCGGCCCGGCGACCAGCTCGACGGTCTTGCGCGGGACCGCACGGGGAAACCGGGCCGTCGACGGCAGCAGGTGGTGGGTCCCCCAGTTCGCCACCGGGATCACCGGCGCCCCGGTCTCCAGCGCGGCTCGCACCACGCCGGTCTTGCCGCGCATCGGCCAGCCGTCCGGGTCGTTCGAGAAGGTGCCTTCCGGGAAGATCGCGACGCACTCGCCCGCCCGCACGGACGCCACCAGGTCGCGGTAGGCCTCCGCGGCCGTCGCGGCCCCGCGGTACACCGGGATGTGCCGCCCGGAGCGCATCACGCGGCCGACCACCGGCAGCTTCCACAGCGACGCCTTCGCCAGGTAGCGCGGCACGCGGCCGGCGGCGAGGCAGAACGCGGTGAGCGTCGTCGGGTCGGCGAACGACAGGTGGTTCGACGCCACCAGCACGCCGCCGGTCTTCGGGATGTGGTGCGAGCCCCGCACCCGGAACCGGGTGGTCTGGACGAGGAACTGCCACACCACCTCGATGGCGAAGCTGTACCAGGCGCCACGGCCGGCGCGGGCGAAGCGCCGGCCGTAGGCGATCATCTGGCGTCGGGTGAGCAGCTCACCTTCGAGGTCCAGGGCGGTCCAGCGGTCCATGACTGTCATTCGTAGCTCACGACCGGCCGGATCGGCCCCTGCCCGCGCCGAACGCGGCGCAGATCACAGCGGAGAACGTCAGAGCCGCTCGAGCACCACGACGGGGATCTCGCGGTCGGTCTTCTTGGCGTACTCGTTGTAGTCCGGCCAGACGGCGGCCAGCTTGTCCCAGAGCTTCGCCCGCTCCTCGCCGGACGCCGTGCGCGCGCGGGCCTTGAACTTGTCCGCCTTGATCTGGACGCCGACCTCGGGGTGCTCGACGAGGTTGAAGTACCAGCCGGGGTGGTTCGGCGCGCCGCCCTTGGAGGCCACGATCACCGGGTTGCCGTCGGCTTCCTGGTAGATCAGGGCGAACTTGCGCTCCTGCCCGGTCTTGCGGCCCTTGGTGGTCAAGACCAGTGTCGGGACGCCCTCCTGCCAGTCGTGGCCGACCTCGCCGTCGGTCTCCTCGTAACGGCGGACGTGCTCGTCACCGAACAGCATGCGTGGTTCCTTTCGCGTCGACGAAGCAGTGGCGGGCTCACCACTTGAAGGTTCTCCTTGTTTGCAACACACCCGAAGCGCACGATCTTCCCGGCGGTTTTCACTCGTTCGGGGGAGGTCCCCCGAGCAGCGGCTTCTCGGGACACACCCTCCTCCCAGTAGATTGCACCGACCGAGCACACCGAGACACTCGAGACCGACCCTGGAGGAGCCAGCCATGAAGGCCCGGCCGCACGTGACACTCGAAGACGTGGCACGCAGCGCGAACGTCTCGCTCGCGACGGCGTCGCGGGTGCTCAACGGCACCGCGTCCGTCCGCGCCGACCTGCGGGAGCGGGTGTCCGCCGCCGCGGCCGAGCTGGCCTACGCCCCCAACGCGCACGCCCAGGCCCTCGCCGGCGGCACGCACCGCACGGTCGGCGTGATCTGCCACGACGTCAGCGACCCGTACTTCGCGGCGATCGCGGGCGGGGTGATGCGGGTGGCCACCGACAACGGGCTGCTCGTCATGCTCGCCGGCACGTTCCGCGACCCGGACCGCGAAGTCGCCTACGTCTCGACGCTGCGCGCGCAGCGGGCCGCGGCCATCCTGCTGATCGGCTCGGCGTTCGAGGACCGGGCGTGGGAACGCGCGATGGCCGCCGAGCTGGAGCCCTACCGCCGCGGCGGCGGCCAGGTCGCGGCGGTCAGCAGGCACCGCGGGCTCAAGATCGACACCGTCCAGCCGGACAACAAGGGCGGCGCCGCCGCGCTGGCGAAGGAACTGGTCGGCCTCGGCCACAAGCGGTTCGCCGTGCTGGCCGGGCCGCGGCGGCTGAGCACCGTGATCGACCGGCTCGCCGGGTTCTCCGGTGAGCTGGCCGCGCACGGCATCGAGCTGCGCGAAGAGGACGTCGTCGAGGCCGCGTTCAGCCGCGACGGCGGGTACGAGGCCACGAAGCGGCTGCTCGCCGGCCGCAAGCGCAAGCTGCCGACCTGCCTGTTCGCCGTCACCGACGTGATGGCGATCGGCGCGCTGACGGCGTTGCGCGAGGAAGGCCTGTCCGTGCCCGGCGACATCTCGGTGGCCGGGTTCGACGACATCCCGGTGGTCCGCGACCTGGCCCCGGCGCTGACCACGGTGCGGCTGCCGCTGGAGGAACTCGGCGAACGCGCGATGGACATGGCGATCAAGGGCTCCGCGGGCACCCGGCCGCGGACGGTCCGGCTGTCCGGCGAAGTCGTCCTGCGCGAAAGCACCGGACGCCCCAAGCGCTGACCCCACCGGGCCTTGTCGCGGCGCGGCACAGGCCCTACCGTGGGTCGAGAAAGCGCTTTCTTACCCCTGCGGAGGTCCTCGATGCTCGTGCTCCCGGCCCCCGGTGGCGAGCTGCTGAACTGGTCGCCGTCCGGACCACGGCCCCCGGCACCCCCGACGAAACCGCCGACTTCGCGCATCGCCTACGCCGCCGCGCACGTCGTCGCGGACGCGCTGGCCGACGAGCCCTACGCCGTGGACTGGGACACGACGCTGGCCTTCCGCGAGCACCTCTGGTCGTGCGGACTGGGCGTCGCGGAGGCGATGGACACCGCGCAGCGCGGCATGGGCCTCGACTGGGCCACGACGCAGGAACTGGTGTCCCGCACCGGCGCGGCCGCGGCCGGGCGGCGCTGGTGCGCCGGCGTCGGCACCGACCAGCTGCCGCCGGGCCCGGCCACCATCACGTCCATTGTGGACGCCTGGCGCGAGCAGCTCGAGCTGGTCTCCGGCGCGGGCGCGGTCCCGGTCGTGATGGCCAGCCGCGCGCTGGCCGCCGCCGCCCAGAGCCCGGACGACTACCACACGGCGTACGGGAAGCTGCTGTCCGAGGCGGGCGGGCCGGTCCTGCTGCACTGGCTGGGCGAGCAGTTCGACCCGGCGCTGGCCGGCTACTGGGGCCACGCCGACGTCCGCGCCGCCGCCCGCGAGCTGGCCGCGCTCTGCACCGAGCACGCCGCCACGATCGCCGGGGTGAAGGTCTCGGTACTCGACGCCGAGGTCGAGGTCGAGTTCCGCCGGGCGCTGCCGGACGGCGTCGCCTGCTACACCGGCGACGACTTCAACTACCCGTCGCTGATCGCCGGGGACGGCGAGGGCCACAGTGAGGCCCTGCTCGGCATCTTCGACCCGCTCGCCCCGATCGCCGGCACCGCCCTGGCCCGCCTCGACGACGGCGACCGGGCCGGGTTCCACGCCCTGCTCGACAGAACCGTGCCGTTGTCCCGCGAGATCTTCCGCGCGCCGACCCGGCACTACAAGACCGGCGTCGTGTACCTGGCCCACCTCAACGGCCACCAGGACCACTTCCGGATGATCGCCGGGCAGGAGTCCGCGCGGACGATCACCCACCTCGCGATGCTGCTGCGGCTCGCCGACGAGGCCGGCGTGCTGGCCGACCCCGACCTGGCCGAGGCCCGGATGCGGCCGCTGCTGCAGGTCGCGGGGGTCGCGTGATGGACCCCCGGCTGAGCCTCAACCAGATCACCACGAAGTCCTGGTCGCTGCCGGAGGCGGTGGCCGGCTGCGCCGAGGCGGGCGTCGGCTGGATCGGGCTGTGGCGCGACAAGGTCGCCGAAACCGGCGTCGACGAGGCCGCACGGCTGCTGAAGGAACACGGTGTGCGGGTTTCGTCGTTGTGCCGCGGTGGGTTCTTCACCGGCGTGACACCGGAGGGGTCCCCTGTGGACGGTGTGGCGCAGACCCGGGAGGCGATCGACGAGGCCGCCGCGCTCGGCACCGACGTGCTCGTGCTGGTCGTGGGCGGGATCGCGGGCAACGACCTGGCCGCGTCCCGGCAGCGGGTCGCCGACGCGGTCGGCGAACTGGCGCCGTACGCCGGGGAGCGCGGGGTCCGGCTCGGCCTGGAGCCGCTGCACCCGATGCAGTGCGCGGAGCGGTCGGTGCTGTCCACTGTGGACCAGGCGCTGGCGATCGCGGTGGAGCACCCGGCCGAGCAGGTCGGCGTGATCGTGGACGAGTTCCACGTCTGGTGGGACCCGCGGATCGAGGAGTCGATCGCCGCGGCGGCCGGGCGGATCGCCGGGTTCCACGTGTGCGACGTCCTGGTGCCGCTGCCGGACCCGCTGCTGGGCCGCGCGCTGCCCGGCGACGGCCCGATCGACCACCGCCGGCTGCGCGCGGCCGTCGAGGCGGCGGGGTACTCGGGGCCGATCGAGGTCGAGGTGTTCAACGCGGACCTGTGGGCCCGGCCGGGCCAGGACGTCCTGGCCGAGACCATTACGGCGTTCGAGCGATACGTGGCCTGATTCCGTCCGCCTGGCGGTACGCTGGGTCCATCAGGCGGACGGGGTCGCTCATGAAGGCAGACGAAGACGGATCGGTCCGGAGCGTGCTGCGCGCGTTCGACCTGCTCGCGCTCTTCACCGAACACCGCCCGACCTGGGCGGTCAAGGACCTCACGACGGCCAGCGGCCTGGCGAAGACGACCGTGCTGCGGCTGGTCGCCACCTGCGAACAGCGCGGCCTGCTCTGGGCGCGGCCCGACGGGCGGTTCACCGTCGGGCCCGGGATGCTGCGGTGGGCGCAGCTGGCGAGCACGGCCTGGCAGCTGCCCGAGCCGGTCCGGCAGGTGCTGCGCGACCTGGCCCGGGAGTGCCGGGAGACGGTGAACCTCTACGTCCGCAGCACCTCCGTGCTGGTCTGCGTGGCCCAGCAGGAGGGCCCGCTGGCCATCCGGCACGTCGGCCGGGTCGGCGACGAACTCCCGCTCGGCTTCGGCGCCGCCGGGCGCGTCCTCGACGGCACCGAGGGCGCCGCCGTCAGCCACGGCGAGCCGGAGACCGGCGCGTCCAGCGTGGCCGCGCCGGTGCACGACGGCGACGGACGGCTGCTCGCGGCGCTGGCCGTCACCGGGCCCAGCAGCCGGTTCGGGCCCGGCGAAGTCGCTGCGTTCACCGAAGCCCTCGCCACCGCTTCGGTGCGGATATCGCAGATCGGCCTCGGGACGCGGACGGAATAGACGACAATCACCCGGCGCGCGGCGGAACGTTGGTTAGGCTTCCCGCATGCCGAACCTGCTGGTGGTGGAAGACGACGCGGCGATCGGCAGCGTGCTCGAATCGACCCTGCGACTGCACGGTCACCAGGTGTACTGGGCCCGCGACGGCCGGACCGCCCTGCGGGCCGCCGAACCCGGCGAATTCGACCTCGTGCTGCTCGACCTCGGCCTGCCCGACCTCGACGGCGTCGAGGTCTGCCGCCGGCTGCGGGCCGCGCTGCCCGCCGCGGTGCTGGTGATCCTCACCGCGCGGCAGGAGGAGATGGACGTCGTCGTCGGCCTCGACGCCGGTGCCGACGACTACCTCACCAAGCCGATCCGGCTGGGCGAGCTGCTGGCCAGGGTGCGGGCCCACCTGCGGCGCGGCGCGCCCGCCGGGGCCCGGCCGCCGGTGACCATCGGCGGGCTCACCGTCGACATCGCCGGCCGCCGCGCCACCCTGGCCGGGCGCGAGGTCGTGTTGCGCGCCAAGGAGTTCGACCTGCTGGCCCGGCTCGCCGAGCAACCCGGCGTCGCGGTCAGCCGCGAGACGCTGATGTCCGAGGTCTGGGACGCGCACTGGTACGGCTCGACGAAGACGCTGGACGTGCACATCGCCGCGGTGCGCCGCAAGCTCACCGCGGCCGCCGGGCCCGACGACGAGGTCCCGCGGATCGCCACCCTGCGCGGGCACGGCTACCGGCTGGAAGACCCGGCCCGCACCGCCGCCGAAGGCTAGCCGTGCGCCGCAAGATCACCTCGCTGACGGTGCTGGCCGCCCTGGTGGCGACCCTGCTGTTCGCGCTGCCGCTGGGCTTCGCGGTGTGGCAGTACTACCACGACGACGCGAAGGGCGACCTGGAGCGGGCCGCGGACGCCGCCGCGCTCGCCGTGTCGGGAGACCTGAACGCCGGGCGGCGGCCGACCGTGCCCGTGCTCGACGAGGAGGACGACGAAGCCGCGGGCGAAGTCGGGATCTACGCCCCGGACGGGCGGCTGCTCGCCGGGGTCGGGCCCGCCGTCGCCGGCCCGGTCGAGCAGCAGGCGGCCAAGGCCACGGTGGACGTCGTCATCGGCCGCGAAGGCGACGAAATGGCGCTGGCGGTGCCGGTGGTGAGCGGCCCCCGGGTGACCGGCGTGGTCCGCGCCGCGCTGCCGCTGTCCGAGCTGCGGCTGCGGATCGTGCTGACCCTGCTCGGCATGGCCGGGCTCGCGGTCGCCACGACCGGGGTGAGCTGGCTGCTGGCCCGGCGGTTCACCACGCGCTTGGTCCGGCCGCTGGAACAGCTGGCCGCCGCGGCCGAACGGCTCGGCGACGGCGACTTCACGGCCCGCTCGCCCCGCGCGGGCATCCCCGAGATCGACCAGGTCGGCGAGACACTGGACGCCACGGCGGCCCGCATCCGCGAGACCCTGGAGCGCGAGCGGGCGTTCTCCGCGGAGGCGTCCCACCAGCTGCGCACGCCGCTGACCGGGCTGCGCTGGCAGCTCGAAGCGGCCCTGGAGGCCCCGGCGGCCGACCCGTACGCGGCCATCCGCGCCGGCATCGCGTCCGCCGACCGGCTGGAACGCACCATCGAGGACCTCCTGGCGCTGGGCCGGGAACGCCGGGCACCGCGGGCCGAGCTCGACCTCGACGGGCTCCTCGAGGAGCTCCGGCAGGCCGGCGAAGCCCTGCTCGGGCCGCAGGGCCGGACGGTGCGGATCCACCGGGAGGACCCGCCGCCGGCGCGCGTGGCGGCCGCGGCGGTCCGGCAGATCCTGGGCGTGCTGCTGGACAACGCCGTGACGCACGGCCGCGGCACGGTCACGGTCCTGGCCCGCGACGCCGGCGACGCGCTCGCCATCGACGTCGCCGACGAAGGCCCGGACCTCGGCGAGACCGACCCGTTCGCGACGACGCCCACCGGCCACGGCATCGGCCTGCGCCTGGCCCGCGGCCTCGCCGAGGCCGAAGGCGGCCGCCTCCGGCTCAGCCGCCCCGACCCGCCGACGTTCACCCTCCTCCTCCCCGCCGCCGACCCCACCACCCCGGCGTAACCGAAGAGGGCGGGGGCACTTTCACGTGAAAGTGCCCTCCGGGGGGTTACATCGGGAAGGTCGTGCGGAAGGCGGCCGAGATCGGGGTGAGGTCGGCGATGAGGTGGTCCAGCTCGGTGGGGGTGAGGGCCGTGTAGGGCGGCTCGGCGAGGCGGTCGGTCAGGGCCTCGACGCGGTCCTTCGCGGCCCGGCCGTCGGGCGTGAGCCGGCTGTCGGGGCCGATGAGGCCGCGGGTGCGCATGCCGTCGACGACCGCTTGCAGCTGGGCGGCCGGGAGGTGCCAGACCCGGCCGAACTTCTCCGCGGGCAGGTCGATGGACAGGGCGTGCAGCACGTGGGCCTCCGTCCCGCCGATGCCCTCGGTCAGCAGCGCGGCGGTGTGGCCGTCGCCGCGGTGCTCGCGCAGCAGGGTCGCCGCGTGCCACAGCCGGGCCACCGGCTCGGCCGGCACCGGGACCGCGCGCAACGCCGCAAAGAGCGGGCGCCCCTCGACCGGGGCGCTGGTCGCCGCCTTCAGCAGGAGGTCACCGGCGCGGGCGATCGCCGGGTCGTCGGCCCGGTCGCCGAGGATCCGCCGCATGCCCGCGACGCAGCCGCGTTCACGGGCGGCCAGCGCCGCCTCGGGCGTCGTCAGCTCCCAGACCCGGGGGAGGTGGCGGGCCACCTCGCCGGGGGCGAAGTTGTAGAAGACCGCGTGGACCACCTCCGCCGGAACCGAACGGCCGAAGGGCGCGGCCCGGCCGGCGAAGTAGGCGTCCCACACGTTGCGCAGGCCCAGCGCCAGCAGCGCCTCGTCGGACTCGTCGGCGAAGTAGGGCACCAGGCCGATCGGCTCGACCAGGTCGTACATGCGGCGGGCGACGTGCGTCATCTTCATCCCCTGGGGTTCCGGCGGCGCCTTCGTGGCGGCCGCTCACCCCCTCCACGAACGGCCCGGCCCCGATCCGACACCGAAATCCAAGCCGGAACGAATCGCCATGATTCGATGCCTCTGTGCAATGAATCACCTGTGATTCATCTGTACGCGCAACGTCCTCCTGTTTTGCACTCCGGAAACGACCGTTACCGTCGTCGGCATGACTCTGCGAGCCGCGACGGTGCGGCGGAAACCGGTCGCCGACCTGGTCGCCGAAGGCGATCACGGCACGTTGAAGCGGTCGCTCGGCCTCGGGCAGCTCACCATGCTCAGTATCGGGGCAACGCTGGGCAGCGGCATCTTCGTCGTGCTCGGCGAGGCCGTCCCGGTGGCCGGCCCGGCCGTGGTGCTCTCGTTCGTGCTCGCCGGCGTCACGGCGTTGTTCTCGGCGCTGTCCTACGCCGAGCTGGCCGGGATGATCCCGCTGTCCGGTTCGTCCTACTCCTACACCTACGCCACGCTCGGCGAGCTCGTCGCCTGGGTCTGCGGGTGGTGCCTGGTGCTCGAATACGGCGTCTCGGTCGCCTCCGTCGCCGTCGGCTGGGGCCAGTACCTCAACGAGCTGCTGCGCCTGGCCTTCGGCTTCGCCATCCCGGACGCGCTCAGCCAGCCACCCGGCGACGGCGGCGTCGTGAACGTACCCGCCATCCTCGTCGTCGTCCTCGCCATGTTCCTGCTGCTCTCCGGCGCGAAGGAGAGCGCGCGGGCCAACGCGGTCATGGTCGTGGTCAAGATCGGCACGCTGGTCCTCTTCTGCGCGATCGCGTTCAGCGCGGTGCAGGCGAAGAACTTCACGCCGTTCCTGCCGCTCGGGCTGGCCGGGCTGAGCGCCGGCGGGGCCAAGCTGTTCTTCTCCTACATCGGCTTCGACGCGGCCTCGACCGCCGGCGAGGAGGCGAAGAACCCGCAGCGCGACCTGCCGCGCGCGATCCTGCTCTCCCTCGGCATCGTCACCGTGCTGTACTGCCTGGTCGCCGTGGCCGCGGTCGGCGCGCTGCCGTGGCAGCAGTTCGACGGCCAGGAAGCCGCGCTCTCGCACGTCCTCGACGTCGTCTCGGACAACCCGTTCTGGGCCGGGCTGCTCGCTGTGGGCGCGATCGTGGCGATCTCCAGCGTCGTGCTGACCGTCCTCTACGGACAGACCCGCATCCTGTTCGCGATGTCCCGCGACGGCCTCGTCCCGGCCGCGCTGTCCAAAGTGGACACCAAGACCGGCTCCCCGCGGGTCAACACCCTCGTGGTGTCGGCCTTCGTCGCCGTCCTGGCCGCGTTCATCCCGCTCGGCAAGCTCGCCGACGCCACGAGCATCGGGACGCTGTTCGCGTTCGGCCTGGTCAACGTGGCCGTGCTGATGCTGCGACGCAGCCAGCCCGACCGCCCGCGGACGTTCCGCGTCCCGCTCGCGCCGGTGACGCCGATCCTGGGCGTGCTCTGCTGCGCGTACATGATGCTCAGCCTCGACGGCGCGACCTGGCTGGTCTTCGGCGCCTGGATGGTCCTGGGCCTGCTGATCTACTTCGGCTACGGGATCCGGAAGTCGAGGCTGGCATGAGGGTCGCCGTCCACCAGGGTCCGCTCGACGGCCTGCCCGCGGTCGACGCCGACCTCGTCGTCACCGCGGAGATGATCACCACCGGCTACCACATCGGCGCGCGCACGCACGAGCTCGCCGAACCCGCCGACGGCCCCACCGCGGCCCGGATGTCCGCGTGGGCGCGGCAAACCGGCACGGCGATCGTGTACGGCTACCCGGAAACCGACGGCGGGCACGTCTACAACAGCGTCCAGCTGATCGACGCGACCGGAACCCGGCTGGCCAACTACCGCAAGACGCACCTGTTCGGCGACCTCGACAAGGCCTGGTTCACCCCCGGCGACGACCCCGTCGTCCAGGCCGACCTCGGCGGCCTCCGGGTCGGCCTGCTCATCTGCTACGACGTCGAGTTCCCGGAGCTGGTCCGCGCGCACGCGCTCGCCGGCACCGAGCTCTTGGTCGTGCCGACCGCGCTGATGAGCCCGTACGAGCTGGTCGCCGACACGCTCGTGCCCGCGCGAGCCTACGAAAGCCAGCTGTTCGTCGCCTACGCGAACCGCTGCGACACCGAGCGGGAGCTGACCTACTGCGGGCGCTCCTGCGTCGTGGCCCCGACCGGCGAGGTGCTGGCCCGCGCCGGCGCCGGGCCGGAGGTGATCGCCGCCGACGTCACCCGGGACGCCCTGATCGCGTCCCGCCTGGAGAACACCCACCTGGCCGACCGACGGCCCGACCTGTACCGAGGAACCACCGCATGACCTCCGCCGTTCCCACCGCGCTCCACCACGACGAGCCGGCGGGCCGCCCGATCACGATGTTCGGCCCGGACTTCCCGTTCGCCTACGACGACTACCTGGCCCACCCGGCCGGCCTGGGCTCGCTGCCCGCCGAACGGCACGGCACCGAGGTCGCCGTGATCGGCGGCGGCCTCTCCGGCATCGTCACCGCGTACGAGCTGATGAAACTGGGCCTGCGGCCGGTGGTGTACGAGATCGCCGACCTCGGCGGCCGGCTGCGGACCGTGCGGTTCCCCGGCTGCCCGGACGACGTCGTCGCCGAGATGGGCGCGATGCGCTTCCCGCCCGCGTCGACCGCGCTGTTCCACTACATCGACAAGGTGGGGCTGGAGACCACGCCGTTCCCGAACCCCCTGGCCCCGGGCACGCCGAGCACGGTCGTGGACCTCAAGGGACAGAGCCACTACGCACGCACGCCGGAAGACCTGCCCGCCGTCTTCCGCGAGGTCGCCGCGGCCTGGGACCGGACGCTCGCCGAGCACGCCTCCTTCGCGGAGATGCAGACGGCGATCCGCGACCGCGACGCGAAGACGATCAAGCGGCTGTGGAACGACCTCGTCCCGCGGCTGGACAACCAGACGTTCTACGGCTTCCTCTGCGACTCCCCCGCGTTCGCCTCCTTCCGCCACCGCGAGATCTTCGGCCAGGTCGGCTTCGGCACCGGCGGCTGGGACACCGACTTCCCCAACTCCATCCTGGAGATCCTCCGCGTCGTCTACACCGGAGCCGACGACGAGCACCGCAGCATCGTCGGCGGCAGCAGGCAGCTCCCGCTGCGGCTGTGGGAGCACGCCCCGGCAGACATCGCTTTCTGGCCGTCGGGCACCAGCCTGAGCACGCTGCACGGCGGCCGGCCGCAGCCCGGCGTCGCGCGGCTGCACCGGACGGCACCCGGCAACGTCACCGTGACGGACACGGACGGACACATCCGGACGTTCCCGGCGGCGGTGTTCACCGCGCAGAGCTGGATGCTGCTGTCGAAGATCGAGTGCGACGAAGCGCTCTTCCCGATCGACCACTGGACGGCGATCGAGCGCACGCACTACATGGCGTCGTCGAAGGTGTTCGTGCCGGTCGACCGCCCGTTCTGGCTGGACCGCGACCCGGTGACCGGCCGCGACGCGCTGAGCATGACGCTCACCGACCGGATGCCCCGCGGCACGTACCTGCTCGGCGACGACCCGGCGAAGCCCGCGGTGATCTGCCTGTCCTACACCTGGGCCGACGACTCGCTGAAGTGGCTGCCGCTGTCGGTGGGCGAGCGCGTCGAGGTCATGCTGCAGTCGCTGCGCGAGATCTACCCGGGTGTCGACGTCCGGCGGCACATCATCGGCGACCCGGTGACCGTGTCGTGGGAGGCCGAACCGCACTTCATGGGCGCGTTCAAGGCGAACCTGCCCGGCCACTACCGCTACCAGCAGCGGCTGTTCACGCACTTCGTCCAGGACGAGCTGCCGCCGGCGTACCGGGGCCTGTTCCTGGCGGGCGACGACATCTCGTGGACGGCGGGCTGGGCCGAGGGCGCGGTCCAGACCGCGCTGAACGCCGTGTGGGGCGTGCTGCACCACTTCGGCGGGTCCACCGATCCGGCGAATCCGGGCCCGGGTGACGGCTTCGCGGACATCGCGCCGATCACGCTGCCGGACTGACCGTGCCCCGATCGTGGGGGCGCATCCGGCAACGTGCCGACTACCCTGCCCGGCGCAACGGCCCATGCGACGATGGGCGGATGAACACCGAGCCGGCGCCGAGATGGCGAAGACTGGAACCGGACGAACGGAAGGAACAGATCTACACCTGTGCGGCGCGCCTGTTCGGTGAGCGCCCGTATTCCGCAGTGTCCACATCGGACATCGCCGCGGCGGCCGGCGTCGCGCGGGGACTGATCAACCACTACTTCGGCACCAAGCGCGAGCTGTACCTGGAGATCATCCGGCGCGCGCTGACCGTGCCGCGGCTGGCCGTCGAAATCCTCCCCGACGGGCCGCTCGAACTGCGCGCCGACGTCGCCATCGAGTGGTTCCTCGACATGGTCACCAGCCAGGAGCGGATGTGGCTGGCCGCGATCGCGCCCGAAGGCATCGGCCGCGACCTCGAAGTGGAGCGCATCCTCGAAGAAGCCGACCGCGAATCCGCCGACCGCGTGCTGGAGGCCGTCGGGCTGTCGCGGGAAAGCGACCACGGGCCGGAGCTCAACGCGCTCGTGCGCGCGTTCGGCGGGATGGTGAAGTCAGCGGGCCGGGAGTGGCTCGTGCGCCGGTCGCTGACGCGCGAACAGGTGCACCTGCTGCTGTCGAAGTCGCTGGTCACGCTGGTCGGCGAGATCTTCCCGGCCATCCAGGCGCAGCCGCCGCGCGGCGGGCCGCCGTCACCGCGGCAGGGCGAACCCGGGTAGACCGAAGCCCCCGGCGCCACGAGGGGGAGGAGGGCGCCAGGGGCTCCGGGTCAGTGGGCGAACCACCGACGCACGCCCACGGTACGCCGAAGCACTGTCAAGTCGCTGTCAACCAGCAGTGTCCGATTCGCGAAGTTCGGCCAGGCGGTGCGCGAGGCCGTCCAGGCACCGCCGGACCGCGTAGTCGTAGAGCTGCGCGTAATAGCCGGAGGCGAGTTCCGGGTCACCCATCAGGTCGTGCATCGCCGCGCCCAGCTCGGCCATCCCGGGCAGGTCGGGCCGCTCGCGGTAGGTCGCGTACTCCTCGGTGTTGTCGATCCGCAGGGCGAGCGCGCCGTCGCGGTCGTCCTCCATCGCGACGAACTGGCACGCCGTCATCAGGAGCAGGTTGTAGGCCAGCACGCTCTCGCGGCCGAAGCCGGCGGCCAGCAGCACGCCGATGCCCGCGTCGATGGTGCGCGTGGCCGCCTTGACCGACGGGCCGAACAGCGCCAGCCGCCGCGCGCAGCCCGGGTACGTCCGCAGCACCGCGCGCAGGCCGGCCAGCAGCTCGGTGAACCAGTCCTGCCACGGCAGCCGCTCGTCCGGCAGCTGGAGCAACCCGACCACCCGGTCGACGACGGCGTTCACCACCGCGTCCCGGTCGCCGACGTGGTGGTAGATCACCGCCGGATAGGCTTCGACCGCGCGGGCGAGCTCCCGCAGCGTCCAGTTGTCCAGGCCGCGCTGGGCGGTGAGGGCCGTCGCCGCGCTGACGATGCAGTCGGCCGTCAGCGCCGGCAGCCCCGCCGCGGCCCGCGACCGGGGGCGCTGTCCCGTGCCCGAGGATGAGGTCGGCATGGGGCGTAACGGTAACGGCACCGCCCGGCCCGGTGCCAGCTCCGCGCGGGTACGGCAGGATCGGGGTATGGCACGCGCACAGGCCAACGGTCTCGAGCTCGAGTACGACACTTTCGGCGATCCGGCGGCCCCGCCGCTGGTCCTGGTGATGGGCCTCGGCGCCCAGATGATCACCTGGGAGGACGGCTTCTGCGAGTTGCTCGCGGGCCACGGGTTTTTCGTGGTGCGTTACGACAACCGGGACGTCGGGCTCTCGACGTGGCTCGACCACCTGCCCGCGCCGGACCTCGCCGCGCTGGCCGCCGGCGACCTGTCGAGCGCGCCGTACACGCTGTCGGACATGGCCGACGACGCCGTCGGGCTGTTCGACGCGCTCGGGATCGCGCGGGCCCACGTCGTGGGGGCGTCGATGGGCGGGATGATCGTGCAGCAGCTGGCCATCGACCACCCGGACCGGCTGCTGTCGCTGACGTCGATCATGTCGACCACCGGCGACCCGGCGGTCGGGCAGGCCGAGCCGTGGGCGCTGGCGCTGCTGACCCGGCCACCGGCGACGACCCGCGAGCAGGCGCTGGCCGACAGCGTCGAGGGCTACCGGCGGCTCGGCTCCCCGGGTTATCCGGACGACGAGGCGTTCCTGCTGGCCAAGGCGGCGGTGCACTACGACCGCGCCCGCCACCCGGTGGGCACCCTGCGCCACGCGGCGGCGGTGGTGGCGTCCGGCGACCGCACGGCTGGTCTGCGCTCGGTCCGCCTGCCGGCGTTGGTCGTCCACGGCGACGCGGACCCGCTGATCAACGTCAGCGGCGGCAAGGCGACGGCGGAGGCGATCCCGGACGCGGAACTGGTCGTGATCCCGGGCATGGGCCACAACCTGCCGCGCGCGGTCTGGCCGACGCTCGCGGACGCGATCCAGGGCGTGACGGACCGGAGTAAATAGATCGTAAAGATCGACGGGCTGGGTGTAGGGAATGTGTCCTGGCCCACGCTCTCGCGCGTCCGCCGGACTGGACTGGGCGGATGGGCTTCGAGTTTCCGTTCGGATGCGTAGCAGCGACTGCCGCGGTGATCGTGGCCGACCTGGCCGGGGCGACGGGCCACCCCTGGTACGCCCTGGTCACCCTGGGCGCGGTGGTCCTGGCGTTCGCCTACCGAAGTCCCCTGCCCGCCGCGGCCGGCGTCACGGCGGTCGCCTGGGCGTTGCACACCGGCTTCGTCCTCGGCCGCCTCGGCGAGCTCACCTTCGACGCGCAGGCCGCCCTCGCTGCGCTCGTCCTCGCCTCGGCCCTGGTCACCGGCGCCCTGGCCCGCGCCGCCGTGTCGACCGCTCAATCACGCGTGTCGACCCTCCAGACACGCGTGTCGTCCATCCCGGCACGCGTGTCGTCCGTTCCGGTACGCGAGTCGTCCGTCCGGGTACGCGAGTTCGCCGGCCGGGTGCTTCGGGTGCCGTGATCGGAGGGTCGACTCGCGTGATTGGGGAGTCGACTCGCGTGATTGAAGGGACGACACGCGTGCCTGGGTGGACGACACGTCAGTGGGCGGCGCGGCGGGCTGCTGATGCTGCGATGATGCGGGGGAGGCCGGAGGGGTGGAGGGGGTCCATGCCGGTGAGGTCGCGGATGCGGCGGAGGCGGTAGTCGACCGTGTTGGGGTGGACGTGGAGCTGGGCCGCCGTGCGGCGGCGGTTCGTGTCCAGCGCGAGGTAGGCGTCGAGGGTCTCGACCAGCTCCGGGTGTGCGGCCAGGGGGTCGAGCGCCGCCGCGAGGCGGTCTCGGGCCGCGCCCGGGCGGGTCAGCTGGTACTCGACCAGGACGTCGTCGAGGCGGTACAGCCCCGGTGGGCGGCCGAACCAGCGCAGCACGTCCAGGACCTCGCCGGTCTGCGCGGCCACCGCCCGGACCTCCGGTGGGGCGGCCGTGTCCGCCGCCGCCAGCACCGTCACGCCCGCCGCGCGGCCGGCCGCGTCGAGCACCGCGTCCCAGTCCGCGGGCCGGCCCGCCGCCGGGAGGAGGACGAGCCCGCCGCAGCCGTCCAGAGAGGCCAGCACGCCGTCGCCGCACGCGTGCTCGAACGCCGCCAGGAACCGCCGCAGCTTGCGGCGGACCGCGATCTCGGCGTCCACCCCCGGTGACGCCTCGTCGGCGTGCGGCCCGAGTTCGACGCTCAGCACGACGTACCGCGCGGGCAGCGTGATCCCGGCGCTGCGGGCGACGACGTCGACCGGGCCGCCGTCGACGAGCACCGACAGCAGCGTCCGGCGCGCGGTGTGCTCCTGCCCGACCTTCGTCCGCAGCTCCTCCAGGTATCCGCGCGTCACCGCGCCGGTGACCGTGCCGACGAACGCCAGCACCCGGTCCGCGACGTCGAGCAGATCGGCGACGTCCGCACTGCCCGAAGACGCCGAGCCGACGGCGAAGATCTCCCGCGCGCCGACGTGGTACGCCGTCAGCACGGCTTCCAGTGGGAAGCCCTCCTCCGCCCGCCGGACCGCGGACGCGCCGACCTGCCGGAGCTCGGCCGCGTTGAGCTCCCGGTCCTCGCGCAGGCTGCGCGCGAACGCCCGCACCGCCTGCCGGGTGATGCCCGCGATGTCGCCGGCCAGCTCCTCCACCGGCAGCCGCCGGTAGTCGGCGACCTCGGCCTGGATGCGCGTGAGCACCCGGGCGATCAGCTCCGGTTCCTCCTGCGTGAGCCGCTCGTGCACGCGCTGCCCGCCGAGGGTGAGGTCGCCGCCGTGCTTGTGCTCCGTCACAACCGATCCCCTCGTTCTCTGCCCGGATTCCCAGTCAATCCCGTGACGCCCGGTGCCGATGGTGTCACGGAGACCAACGTTGAGCACAACGTCAAGGAGGACGGGCGTGCGAGTGAGGACGACGGCGTTCATCGCGATCATGGTCACCGCGCTGACGGGCGCGGCAGCGGGCCCGGCAGCGGCGGCCACCCCCGGCGAGTACGTGGCACTGGGCGATTCGGCGGCAGCCGGGCCGCTGATCCCGCCGCCGGACCTCTCCTCCCCCGGCTGCCTCCGGTCGCTGCTCGACTACCCGCACGTCGCCGCCAAGCAGCTCGGCGTGCCGCTGAAGGACGTCACGTGCTCCGGCGCGACGACCGCGGACATGACCGCCCCGCAGCAGACGTCGTCCGGGCCGGTGCCGCCGCAGCTGGACGCCTTGAGCGCGCAGACCCGCACGGTGACCCTGACGATCGGCGGCAACGACGTCGGCCTGGTCGGCGCCGCGACGAGCTGCATCAACCTGCTCCCCGGCATCGTTCCCGATTGCGTCGACCGGTACACCGCGGGCGGCCACGACCAGCTGGCCGAGAAGATCGCCGCGTTCGAGCCGGTGTGGGGCGCGCTGCTGGACGCGATCCACGCGAAGGCGCCGAACGCGGACGTCTACGTGGCCGGTTATGGCACGTACCTGCCGCGCAACGGCTGCTGGCCGATCGCGCCACTGACCCCGCGCGACGCGAACTACATCCAGGGCAGCATCGACCGGACCAACGCCGCGCTCGCCCGGCAGGCCGCCGCGCACGACGCGCACTACGTCGACGTCCGGACCGCTTCGATCGGGCACGACGTCTGCAAGCTGCCCGGCGTGAAGTGGTTCGAGAGCGTGATCCCGACGGCGATCGCGGCACCGCTGCACCCCAACGCCGACGGCATGGTCGCGATCGGCGGGCTGGTCGCCTCGGCGATCAGCGGCTGAAGTCCCAGCGGGTGGCGCCGTGCGGCTCCGCGGTGGCGACGCCGATGGCCCGGTCCAGCGTGAGCCGGTACAGGTGCCACGGCGCCGGCCCGGCGCTCGCCGCCATGAACGGGGCGTCGAACCCGCCGTCCAGGATCGTCGCGGGCCAGCCGCCCTCGCGGTAGACGGCCGCCACCCGCGCCAGCGTCGCCGGGTCGTCGATCTGCCGGGCCTCGCCTTCCATCGTGAGGTCGAGGCCGCGCAGCCGCACCGACACCGTGCACGCCGGGTTCGCCGCCAGGTTGCGGGCCCGGCGCGTGCCGGGTCCGCTCACGAAGTACAGGGCGTCGCCGACCCAGATGGCCCCGACGCCGGCGGCGTGCGGCCGCCCGTCGGGGCGGACGGTCCCGACGAAGAACGTCAGGTCCTCCGTGGGGGTCTGGGTGGCGAGGAGGTCGCGCGCCCTGCTCCACGGCAGCGCCGCCGCGGTCCCGGTTCCGTCGAGGTTCTTGGTTTCGTGAGCTTCAGTCATGCTTACGCGTCGAACGGGACGGCCGCGGATCGACACGCGGCGAGAGTTTTCGCGCCCCCGGGATCGTCGTCGCTGGTCGCGGGCACGATCGCCAGCTCATCGACGCCCGCGGCCGCGTACGAGCCGATCTTCGCCGCGATCTCGGCGCGGGACCCGACCAGCCCCACCGCGGCGATCGCCTCGGCGGGCACCGCGGCCAGGAGCTCACGCGGGTGCGGCCGGGTGAGCGCGAAGTCGATCAGGTCGCCGAAGCCTTCCGCGCGGAACATGTCCGCGTAGCCCGGCGCCGCGAGGTAGCCGACCACTCCCCGGCGGAGCTGCGCCAGCTCGGCCGGGCCCGGGTCGGCCGCCGCGACCACCCACGCGGCCACCGGCGGCGGGGTGGTGCCCCTGGCCGCAGCGGCTTCCCGCAGGCCGCGCACCAGCGTCGCCGCGGCCGCGGGACTGACCAGGTTGACCACCATCCGGTCGGCGTGCCGAGCCGCGACGGCGAGCGCGCGCGGCTCGAACGCGGCGATCGTCACGGGCGACTTCGGCGCGGGGAGCCGCAGCCGGTACCCCTGCGAGCCGACGACGGAGCCGTCCACAGTGGACTTCTCGCCGCTCAGCAGCTGCCGCACCGCCACCGCCGACTCGGCCAGCGCGGTCGCCGCCCGCTCGCGCGACCGGCCGTGCCAGCCGCGCACGACGACGTCGCTGGACGTCCCCAAGGCCACCCCGGTCGCCCGGCCCGTCAACGCGGCCACGGAGGCGACGCCCATGGCGATCGTGGCCGGGTCCCGCACGGTCACCGCCAGCGGGCCGAAGGTGAGGGAAAGACGCGAAGCCGCCGCGCCGATCGCGGTGCCGAGGGCGAAGGCGTCCCACGTCGCCATCTCGCCGATCCACAGTTCGGGGTAGCCCTCGGCCTCGGCCGCGCGGGCCGTCTCCAGCGCTTCCTCCGGCGGCCGGTCCTGCCAGAGCCCCA
Source organism: Amycolatopsis tolypomycina (assembly GCF_900105945.1). NCBI lineage: Bacteria > Bacillati > Actinomycetota > Actinomycetes > Pseudonocardiales > Pseudonocardiaceae > Amycolatopsis > Amycolatopsis tolypomycina. Next base: position 6,139,271 of record NZ_FNSO01000004.1, read on the forward strand.
GCGACACCGACAGCCTCATGCGGTGACCACCATCGTGACCACCGTGGTGAACGAGCCGCCGACGTTCAGCGTCAACGCCGTCCGCGCGCCCCCGACCTGCGTCTCGCCCGCCGTGCCCGAGACCTGCCGGGCCGCGTCGCGCAGCATGCGGACGCCGGTCGCGCCGACCGGGTGGCCGAGGCCGATCAGGCCGCCACCCGGGTTGACCCCGGCCGCGTCGAGACCGCCGTCGTCGATGAACCGGCCGCCGCCGCCCGGCGGGGCCACGCCGAGGTGCTCCAGGGCGACCAGGCCGGTGATGGTGAAGCAGTCGTGCAGTTCGACGACGTCGAGCGCGTCCGGCCCGGGCACGCCCGCCCGCCGGTAGGCGTCGGTGACGGCGCCGCGCAGGTGCGGGAACAGGTACTCGCCGTCGGGGGCGATCTTCGGCGCGAGGCCGATGTGCGCGGTGCGGTGCCCGAAGCCCGCGATGCGCGGGAACCCGCCGCCGAGCCGTTCGGCGAACGCGGGCGAGGCCAGCACGACCGCCGCGGCGCCGTCGGTGATCCGGCCGCAGTCCTGCTTGCGCAGGCTCCCCTCGATCACCGGGTTCAGCTCGTCGTCCGGCCCGAAGGCACCGGCCGGGAACCGCCAGTCGCGGGCCTGGGCCAGGGGGTTCAGCGCCGCGCGGTCGAAGGCGTGCGACGCGAACCGCCCGAGGGGGCCGGGATCGAGTCCATACCGTGCGTCGTACGCGGAGGCGACGTCCGCGAACAGCGCGGGCCACGGGAACTTCGCGGCGACGGCTTCGTGCCCGGCCCAGGCGGCGGACCCGAGGTGCTCGGCCGCGCGCTGCCCGTCGACGTTGCGCATCAGCTCGACACCGACGACCAGCGCCACGTCGTAGCGGCCCGCTTCGAGGTCCGCGCACGCGGCGAGGACGGCGGTGCTGCCCGACGCGCACGCGGCTTCGTGCCGGGTCGACGGCACGCCGTCCAGCTCCGGGACGGCCGCCACCAGCAGCCCGCCGAGCTGGGCCTGGCCGGTGAACAGCTCCGCCGCGAGGTTCCCGACGTGCGCGACTTCGACGTCTTCGGCCGAAACACCGGCGTCGGTGAGCGCGGCGGGCACGACCTCGGCGAACAGCTCGAGCAGCCCGCGCCCTTCCTTGGTGAAGTTGCGCGCGAAGTCGGTCTGCGCCCCGCCCAGCACAAACACCGTCATGACGTCACTCCAGGCTCTCCCGCAGCTGCCGCTTGAGGATCTTCCCGACCGGGTTGCGGGGCAGGGCGTCGGCGTATTCGAGCCGCTCCGGCAGCTTGAACGCGGCCACCTGCTTCTCGCGCAGGTACGCGACCAGCTCGTCGAGCGACGGCTTGCGCGAGCCCGGCACGACGACCGCGCACACCCGCTCCCCCATGACGTCGTCGGGCACGCCGACCACGCCGACGTCGGCGACGTCCGGGTGCCCGGCCAGCAGGCCTTCGACCTCGGCGGGCGAGATGTTCATGCCGCCGCGGATCACGAGGTCCTTCATCCGGTCGACGTACCGCAGGAACTCCCCGCGCTCGCCGTCGATCTCGAAGACGTCGCCGGTGCGGAAGTGCCCGTCGGCGTCGAACGACGACGTGTCGAGCGGCTCGCCCAGCTCCGTGAGGTACCCGGCGAACACCGTCGGCCCGGCGATGTGCAGCTCGCCGGGGCGCCCGGGTTCGGTCACGTGCTCGCCGGTGACCGGATCGTGCAGCCGCACCGACGTCCAGTCGGCCACCGGGGTCGACCAGCTGACGTCCGCGGCGTAGTTGGGGAAGTAGGTCGCGCGCTGGTCCGGGTCCGGGATGTCCGCCGGACCCGACAGCAGCGCGGTGCCTTCGTTGGAGCCGAAGAAGTTGATGATGTCGATGCCGTACCGCTGCGCCCAGGTGCGCACCAGCCACGGCGAGAGCGGCGCCGAGCCGGAGCCGATCTTGCGCAGCGCCGAGATGTCCACTCCGGACAGGATCTTTTCGTTGTGCAGCAGCATGATCAGCAACGCGGGCGGCGCGAGCGTGTAGGTCACCCGCTCGGCCGCGAGCTGGCCCAGGAACACCGGCAGGTCGAACGGGTGGTGCGGGACGAACACGGCGCCGGTCAGCAGCCACGGCAGGAACATGCCGCCGATGCCGGCCATGTTCGTCATCGGGAACGGCGAGAGCAGGACGTCGTCGCGGGTCATCCCGGCCGCTTGGACGCAGCCGCGCGCGGTCGCGAGCCAGTCGCCGTGGCAGCGCGGCACCGCTTTCGGCTCGGCTTCGGTGCCGGACGTCCAGCAGATCGTGACGCAGTCGTTGACGTCGGCTTCGGTCAGCGCGGAGTCCACAGTAGATCGCTCCGCTTCGGACAGTGGTGCTTCGGGCCAGGCCAGGGCATCGGCCGGTTCGTCGTCCCCCTTGGCGACGACGAACCGGACCGACGGCGCCGCAGCGCCTACTAGCCCAAGGGCCGCCCCGGCGAGCTCGTGCTCGCCGTATCTGGATGCGGTCACCACCCCGACGGCACCGGTGCGCCGGCACATCGGGCCGAGTTCGTGTTCCCGGTAGGACACCGGGAACGGGGTGACGATCGCGCCGATCCGCACGATCGCGAGGAACGCCTGCACCAGGGCCGAGCAGTTCGGCAGCTGCACGGCCACGACGTCACCTGCCCGCACCCCTCTGGCGAGCAGGAACGCGGCCAGGACGTCGACGCGTTCGTCGAGCCGGTTCCAGGTCCACCGCACCGGGTCGCGTCCGACCAGTGCGGTGGTGTTCGGTGGATCGACCAGCGCGAGACCCTCCGGGTCGGCACTGACCCGCTCCTTCACGAGCTGGTCGATCGTCTCCGCACTCCACCATCCCCACGTCCGGAAGTCCCGGGCGCGACCCTCTCGATGGCATCTCATGAACGGAGGTTTTCCAGCTGGTCCGCCCGGACCCAGGTCGCGTGAAAACCGAGCGGGACACGCTGGGGAAGCAGGACCCTGGCCACGGGTCCGGCAGCGAGATCGGCGGCGTCGAAGATGTCCAGTTCGGAGCGCCCCTCGCGCTCGTCCTGCACGAACGTCACCAGATAACCGTCCGCCGAATCGGCGGCTGCTCCTTCGCGGGGTGCGAACGGAGCCTCACTGCCCCACCGGCCGGGACCGAACCGGTATTCGGTCTTCGTGCCGGCAAGATTGTCGTGGCGCACCAGCCCGTCGAACTTCAGCGTCGAGGAGGGCGAGATGTGCACCGCGTAGGAGTACCGGTTCCGCCGGCCGACGCCGCGGGCGTCGACGGTCGGGAACTCGGTGTTGTCGTCGTCGAGCGGCGTCTCGTGGCACGCGCCGGTCCGCAGGTCGAAGCGGTAACGGTGCAGCTGGGCGTCGAGCCGCAGGTAGGAGAGCATCTTCGCGAGCGGCGTGTGCGCGTCGGCGCGCGGCTGCGGGCGCTGCACGCGGCAGACGTCGAGGACGACCTCGTCGCCCTGCTCCCAGGCGTTGACGACGTGGTAGATGTAGCACGGGCTCGCTTCGAACCACCGGATCTGGCTACCGTCTCCGTAGCGTGGCAGGATGCCGAAGCGGCTCGGCAGCGAGCGGTCGAAGTGCAGCTTGTGGCGGCCCTGCTTCGCCGCCGCCAGGTCCTGGACCAGCGGCAGGTCCATCAGCACCGCGTAGTGCTCGGTGATGGCCATGTCGTGCGGCAGGCGCGGGCCGGGCAGCTCGATGTCGGTGGTGCGCACGACGGTGCCGTCCGCGCTGATCACGCCGTAGCGCAGGTACGGCGGGCGCGCGCCGTAGTCGAACCAGAACAGCTCGCCGGTGGTCTCGTCGACCTTGGGGTGGGCCATCATGTCGCCGGCCAGCGTGCCGAGGAAGTCTTCGGCGCCGAGGGTCTCCAGCGACAGCGGGTCGACCGCGTACGGCGAGCCGCACAGGTACCAGGTGGCGAGGATCCGGCCGCGGTGGAACACGACGTCGGTGTTGGCGTTGTCCTTGAGGCCCAGGCCGTGGCTGTTGCCGAAGGGGTTGTCCTTCGGGTTCTCCATGACGCCGGTCCAGAGCGCCTTGCCGGCGGCGGACTCGGCTTCGAAGGCCTTCGTGCGGACCCAGCGGTTGCGGTAGCGGGCCTTGCCGTTCTCCAGGTGGACCGCGTGGATCATGCCGTCGCCGTCGAACCAGTGGTAGCGGCCTTCCGGGGCGAACCGCGGGTTCGGGCCGTTGCGCAGGTAGACGCCGTTGAGGTCTTTCGGGATCTCGCCGATGACCTGCAGGTCTTCGGCGTCGATCTCGGTGCCGACCGGGGCGTAGACGCCGAGCAGGTAGGGGTTCGCCTCGGCCGCGTCCGCCGTCCGGGCCACCATCAGCGGCTGTTCGGAGGTGCTGGTCATCGGGCTGCTCCCTGGCTGCCGGGGCTGATGGAGACGAGACTATGATTTGTGTACCCAGGTGTCAATAGGCTTCTTTTGGTGTAGTCAGGTGTACGCTGAGGCCGTCAGGTAACGAGGGGGAACGGGTGACCGAAGCGCCTGCACACCGCATCCGGCCGGCGGGAGATCCGCTCCGCCGGGCGCTCGAGCTGGTCGGCGACCAGTGGACGCTGCTCATCCTGCAGAGCCTGTTCCTGCGCTTCCGGCGCTACGAAGAGCTGCGCCTGCGGCTGGGGATTTCGCCGACGGCGTTGTCGGGACGGCTGCGGGACATGGTGGACGCGGGCATGCTCACCCGCGTGCCGTACCGGGACGCGCGCCGCACGCGGCACGAGTACCGGCTGACCGAGCGCGGCCTCGAGCTGTGGCCGCTGCTGATCTCGATCTGGGCGTGGGAGCGCGAGTGGGTCGAGGGCCGTCGCGCGGTGCTCCCGACGCTGATCCACCTCGACTGCGAGCTGGCTACATCAGCGCCGCTCGGGTGCGCCGCCTGCGGCCGCCGGGTCGACGCGCGCGACGTCCGCGCGGAACGGCTGGACAGCACCGGCGTCGCGGCGGCGACGGCGTCCAAGCGCTTCCGCCGCAAGGACGCCGACTCGCTGGCCGGCGACCCGCTGATGTTCTTCCCGGACACGATGGAGCTGCTCGGCGACCGGTGGTCGACCGGCCTGCTCGTCTCGGCGCTGCTCGGCTGCCGCCACTTCTCGGAGTTCGAGCGCGAGCTGGGGATCGGCCCGAGCGTGCTGTCGGCGCGGCTGAGCAAGCTGGTCGAGGTCGGCGTCCTGCGCACCGGCACGGCGAAGACCCGCACGGACGCCCGCGACTACCGCATGACGGCGAAGGGCCTGGCGTTCTTCCCGGCGCTGGCGTTCATCGCGGAGTGGTCGCGCGGCTTCGAGGTGGCCGGCCAGGAGCCGGACATCACGCTGCACCACGTCGAGTGCGGGCAGCGCCTGCGCCCGATGCTGCTGTGCGACCACTGCGGCCGGCCGTTGACCCGGACGTCGGTGCAGTTCGGCGGCGTGCCGTCCCCCCAACGCTGAAATCGACTCGCCAAGCGGCTGCGCGACTGCCAGGCTGGAGCGGTCACACGTCGTCGTTTTCGGAGGTAGGCATGAGTGAACCGAACCCGTCGCCCAGCGGCGAGGAGGACGACGTCAAGCGCAAGTTCCGCGAAGCACTCGAGCGCAAGCAGGCGCACGCGCGCTCGGGCGCGTCGCACGAGAACGGCGGCGGAAAGAACCAGCACGCCCACGGCCCGGCGGCGAACAAGCGGACCTTCCGCCGCAAGAGCGGCTGAGCACGAGGGCCCCCACCGCGCGCGGTGGGGGCCCTCGCCGGTTCAGGGCGTGAACTCGCCGAGGTGGTCGAGCACCACGAACTCGCTGCCCGGGCTCGCCGCCGCCACCGCCTTCCGCAGGGTTTCCAGGCCTCCGGCGTCCTTCACCTGGCCCAACGGCAGGTCGAAGTCGTCCCAGTGCGTCGCCGCCACGTAGCGCGGGTTGCCCACCGTGCGCAGCAGCCGGGGGACGTACTCGCGGACCTTCGCCCCGCCCGGCGGCAGCAGCACCACGTCCGGGCGCAGCCCCGCCAGCTCGGACTCGACGTAGTTCGAGCCCCCGAAGTCCAGCACGCTCGCCCCGCCACCGGACACCGCGTAGGCCAGCGTGCCGCCCTCCAGCAGGTCCGCGATCACCCGCGGCCGGTCGCGGCGGGACAGCGGCCTCGTTCCCGGGTAGGCCACCTGGGCCCGGTCGCCGGTCGCCGAATGCAGCGAGCGCAGCACGCGGATCGCGTAGCCGTCGAACGCCAGGTCCTCGCCGCCGGTGGCGATCGCCAGCTGGTCCTCCGGGGCACCCAGTGCCGCCATGAGACTCAAATGCGTCTCGGTCCCGAGCACCGTGGCTCCGGTGCGCCGGGCCAGGTACGGGACGTCGGTCAGGTGGTCGTAGTGGCCGTGGGTCACCAGGATGTGGTCCGCGCGGAGGAACCCGCGGTCGAGGTAGCCGTCGATCAGCGCGCGGTTCACCGAGAGCGGCGTGCGCGGGTCGGCGCCCTCCGGGGTGTAGGTCCCCGTCTTGAACCGGGTCAGCCACGGGTCGATGAGAACCGTCTTCGCCCCGATGCGGATTTCCCAGCTGTTGTTGCCCCACCAGCGGAGTGTCATGCCCGAAGTCCTCGGCGCGGCCTGTGCCGTGGCCGGCACGCCCGCCAGGATCGCCGCGGCCGCCGCGCCCGCGCCGAACAGCCCGCGCCTGCTGAATCCGTTGTCCATAACGGACACCCGACCACGACTCGCCCGCCGTTGTCCAAGATCGTCACGACGGCGTTTTGATAGCCGAACGGCTATCGTCGCTGCGTGGACCACCTTCGTTCGCTGCGGTACTTCCTCGTCGTCGCTGACGAACTGCACTTCGGCCGGGCCGCCGACCGGCTCGGGATCGCGCAGCCGCCGTTGAGCCAGCGCGTCAAGCGGCTCGAAGCCGAGCTGGGCGCGAAGCTGTTCGAGCGCGGCCGCCGCGTCACGCTCACCGAAGCGGGCGAAGTGCTGCGTGCCGAGGCGCGCGACGTCCTGTCCCGGTGGGACCGCATGACGGCGCTCGTCGCGAAGGCCGAGCGCGGCGAGCTGGACAGCCTGCGCGCGGGCGTGCCGCCGGACCTGCCCGGCCGGGTGCTGGCCGCAATCCTGACGAAGTTCGCCGACGAGTGCCCGTCCGTGCGGCTGGACCTGCAGGAGCTCACCACGGCCGAGCAGGCCCGGCTGCTCGCCGACCGGTCCCTGGACGCGGGGCTCCTGCAGCTGCCGGTGGACGCGGTCGGGCTCGAGCTCGGCCCGGTCGTCGACACTCCGCTGGGCGTGCTGCTCCCCCGCGATTCCCCGCTCGCCCGCCGCACGGGGCTGGCGCTGGCCGACCTGGCCGGCGAAGGTCTGGTCCACGCCCCGCGCGCGGCCGCGCCCGGAAGTTACGACGCGCTGGTGCGCACGTGCTGGGACCACGGCTTCCGCCCGGCCGCGATCCGGCACGCGCGGAATCCCGAGTTCGTGCTCGGCCTGGTCCTGGCGGGACACGGCGTGGCGTTCGAACCCCGCGCCCGCAAGGAACCGCGAGTGGTGTGGCGGCCGCTCGACGGCGAGGTGCTCCGGGCCCGGATGGCGTTCGCCTGGCCCTCGACGAGCCCGCACCCCCAGGCGGCAAAGCTGGCCGAGCTCGCAGCGACGGTCCTCGGCGACGACGGGGTTTCGCGGCTGGTGCCGCCGCCGGAGGGCCCGCGACCGTGGGACGAGTTCTACGAACGGAGCTGATCGACCGCCGCCCGGGCGGCCTGGCCGATCGCGCGGTCGATGTCCGGCCTGCGCAACGTCTCCGCGCCGCCGACCGTGAACACCGCCACCGCGTACTCCGCCCCATCCGGGTACCGCGCCACGCCGATCTCGTTGCGGATTCCCGGCATCGTGCCCGTCTTGCCCGCCACCGCCACCTCCGGCGGGAAGCCCGCCGTCAACCGGTGCCAGCTCACCTGGGCCGTCATCCACTCGCGGACCGGTGCGCCCGCCTCGTCCGCCCAGAGCGCCGCCAGCAGGGCCGTCATCTCGCGGGGCGTGGTCGCCGATGTCCGCAATGGATCCAGCGCCCGCAACGGGACCCCGGCGGCCGTGTCCTCGATGATCGTGCGCAGCACGTCCCGTGGCGCGCCGATGACCGACGTCCGCGTCAGGCCCAGCTCCGCCAGCAGCGACCGGACGTTGTCCACGCCGACGCGGTCGAACAGCAGGTCCGCCGCCGTGTTGTCGGACACCGACAGTGCCAGCAGGGCCGCGTCGCGCAGGCTGTAGGAGACGTCGTCCGCGAAGCCCGCCGAACCGGTGCCGCCCAGGCGGTCCGCCGCCGACGCGTGCACCCGGTCCGTCGGGTCCAGCAAGCCGGCCGCCACCTGGCGCGCGAACTCGAACGCCAACGGCACCTTCACCACGGACGCCAGCACCACCGGCGCATCCGCGTCGCACCCCAGGGATTCGGCCGAACCGAGACGGCGGGCGTGCAGGAAACCCCGCACGCCCACCGCTTCGAAGAACGCAGCGAGACTCACCCGGTCATGATGGACCGCAGCCGCCCGACCTCCGTCATCCGGCGCTCGGCGAGGCGGTCGGCCGCCGTCGCCGGGGGCACGCCGTCGGTGTCGGCCAGCGCGAACACCGCCTTCGTCGTGTCGTAGATCGCCGTCGTCTTGCGCTTGGCGCGCTCGAAGTCGAAGCCGTGGCGCTCGTCGTCGACCTGGATCACGCCGCCCGCGTTGACCAGGTAGTCCGGCGCGTACAGGACGCCGCGGTCGGCGAGCTGCTTGTCGATGCCCGCGTGGGCGAGCTGGTTGTTCGCCGCGCCGCAGACGATCTTCGCGCCGAGCACCGGCACCGTCTCGTCGTTCAGGACGCCGCCCAGCGCGCACGGCGCGAAGACGTCGAGCTCGGTGCGCAGCAGGGTGTCCACATCGGACGCGACCTGGACGGAGGGGTAGACCTCGAGGGTGCGCGAGACAGCCGGCGCGTAGACGTCGGTGATCGTCACCTGCGCCCCCGCCGCCACGAGGTGGCCGACGAGGATGTGGCCGACCTTGCCGACCCCCGCCACGCCGACGCGCTTGCCGGCCAGGTCCGGGCTGCCCCAGAGGTGCTCGGCCGAGGCGCGCATGCCCTGGTACACGCCGAACGCGGTGAGCACGGACGAGTCGCCGGCACCGCCGTCCTCCGGCGAGCGGCCGGTGACGTACCGGCACTCGCGGGCCACGACGTCCATGTCCTGCACGTACGTGCCCACGTCGCACGCCGTGATGTAGCGGCCGCCCAGGGACTGCACGAAGCGCCCGTACGCGCGCAGCAGCGCTTCGGACTTGATCGTCTTGGGGTCGCCGATGATGACGGCCTTGCCGCCGCCGAGGTCGAGCCCGGCGAGGGCGTTCTTGTACGCCATGCCCTTGGACAGCGCGAGGACGTCGTCAAGCGCTTCGGATTCGGTGGCGTAGGGGTGGAAGCGCGTCCCGCCCAGAGCGGGGCCGAGCGCGGTGGAGTAGATGCCGATGATGGCCTTGAGGCCACTGGCCTGGTCGTGGCAGTACACGACCTGTTCGTGCCCGGTGCCCCGGGCGAACACTCCTTCGGTCACGGTGGTGACTCCTTTGTCATCCGCGCCCGGTTTCGTGGCCGGGACGCGCTTCACGGGTTGGCGGGTGCCCGGTGCGGAGGTCGTCCGCTCGGGTGCCCGGGACCAACCTAGATCCCCGATGATCGCGAGACCAGTGGAGGTCCCGCCATACGGACCGGTAATTCCAAGAAGGGCACTTTCACGTGAAAGTGCCCTTCTCTCTCTCAGCGGAGCACCTTGCCGAGGGTGCCCATCGCCGTCTCCAGCTGCGTATCGGAGAGGTACGGCGCCGGCCCGAAGCGCAGGTACTGCCCCCGGCTGTCGGTGCGGACGCCGTGTGCGGCCAGCGCCGCCTGCAGCCCGGGCGCGTCGGCGCAGCGCAGCGAGAGGAACCCGCCGAGCATCCCGAGCGGCGTCTCGCGGTCGCGGGTGACGACGTCTTCGGGCAACGCGAGCTCGTCGAACACCGACGCCAGCAGCCCCACCTGGTGCTGGGACACCTCGCGCAGGAACTCCGGCGTGAGCCCGTGCTCGGCGAAGAACCGCTGGACCCGGACGCCGCGGTAGTGGCTGGCCGGGTCATAGGTGGCGCCGGCGAACCGGTCGCCGCCGATGGCGTAGGGCACCTGGCCGGGGTGGCGCTCGTCGGCCAGCGCGCCGAACTCGGCGTACCAGCCGGTGATCACCGGGCGCAGCTCCTGGGCGTGCGCGGGCAGCCGCAGGAAGCAGTTGCCCTCGCCGAGCTGCAGGTACTTGTAGCCGCCGCCGAGCACCCAGGCGTTGGTGAGCCCGAGGTCGTGCAGCGCGAACGGGACGACGCCGAGCGCGTGGTAGGCGTCGACGACGAGCTCGATCGACCGGCCGCGGCAGACGTCGGCGAGGTGCGCCAGCCCCGGCACCAGCCTGGAGGTCTCGAACAGCACCGCGGACACGAGCACGGCGGCGGTGTTGCCGTCGACCTCGCCGGCGACGCGCTCGGCGAGCGTCGTCACCGGTTCCAGGGGCACCCGCACCACCTCGACGCCCTCTTCTTCGAGGCGGGCGAGCTGACGGCGGAGGGTGTGGAACTCGCCGTCGGTGGTGACCAGGCGGGGCCGCCGCGGCAGCTCCATCGCCGACAGGAAGCGCAGCACCAGGTCGTGCGTGCTGGCGCCGAGCGCGTACTCGCCGTGCGGGTCGCCGAGCAGCAGGCGGAAGCCCGCGCGCAGCTGGTCGGCCTTGGCGAAGGCGCGCTCCCACTTCCCGTCGACGTCACGGGCGGCGTCCGCGAAGGACTCCAGGAGTCCCTCCTCGGCGACGTCCGGCCAGGCCTGGTGCGAGTGCCCGGAAAGCAGGAGGCGGTCGGCCACCGCGAACCGGGTGTAGTGCGCGGCGAGGCTGTTGGCGTCCGCGCGCAGGTCGTCCAAAGTGGTCACAGTCGGCTCCGTACGGCCCAGAGATCCGGGAACATCGGCTGGAAAAGCGTGGTACGCAGGTAGGTCGCGCCGGATGATCCTCCCGTCCCGGTCTTGTCGCCGATGGTGCGTTCGACCATCTTCACGTGCCGGTAGCGCCACTCCTGCATCCCTTCGTCGAGATCCACCAGACATTCGGCGACGACCGAGGGTCCCCCGTCGTCGCTGTACACGTCCAGCAATATCGCCTGCAGGGCCGGGGACGGCTCCACCGGTCGAGTGACGTCTCGGTCACACTCCACGGCATAGCCAGAAACCTTGAGGTACGCGAGAAAAGAGTCGAACAAGGACGGTCGCGCCATCGCTTCGGCAATGCGTTTCCGCTGCTCGCCGTCCTCGGGGTAGTGCGCGAACACGCGCTCGTCGCGCCGCCCCAGCACCGCCTCCAGCTCGCGGAACTGGGCCGACTGGAAGCCGCTCGAAGCGTCCAAACGGGCGCGGAAACTGGTGAACTGGCTGGGCGTCATGGTTTCCAGCACGTCGATCTGCGCGACCGCGACCTTGAGGATGGTGAGGATCCGGCGCAGCGTGCGGATGGAGTGCGCGGTGTTGCCCTTTTCCAGGTTGGCCTGGAGGAAGGCGGCTTCGTGCAGGATCTGCTTGAACCACAGCTCGTACACCTGGTGGATCACGATGAACAGGAGCTCGTCGTGCTCGTCGGACCGCAGGCGCTGGGCGTTCAGCACTTCGTCGAGCCCGAGGTACGAGGTGTAGCTCAGGGCTTCCTGGGTCGCGGGGCTGGGTTCGGTCATCCTCGGGTCACCTCGTCGAAGTGGCGTTGCGCGGGGCGCGCGAGCGCGGTGTACAGATCGTGGAACAGCTCGACCGCCGCCGCCCGGCGGTCCGGGGCGGGCACCAGGTCGGCGGGCAGTTCCGGGTCGAGCGACGGGAACATCCGGAAGGTGTGCACCAGCCGGGTGCGCACCTCGAACGCCTCGGCGTCCGGCGGCTCCCGGCCGGCGTACCCGCCGAACTGGCCGACGAACGCGGCGTACCGCGCGGCCAGGTCGTCGAGGTCCCACGCCCGGCCGGCGAACCGGCGGACGTCGAGCGCGGCCGACGGGCGGCCGAGCAGCAGCCCGGCGTGCTCGGTGACGTCGAGTTCGCCGAGCAGGGCGACGACCTCGGCCTCACGGTCGTGCGGGGCGATCCAGGTGCCGTCCTGGTAGGGCCCGAACCCGAGGAACCGCAGCCGCCGGACCAGGCGTTCCCTGGCCTGGCGGCGGCTCTCGGGGATGCTCTGCCACAGCACGGTCCACTCGCCCGCGGCGCGCTCGCGGCGGCCGAGCGAGAAGATCCGCCGGTCGCCGTCGGCGAGCAGCGCGATGGTGCGCCGGGTCAGCGAGTAGTGCACGGTGCGGCCTTCGCGGTGGCGCTGCAGCAGGCCGCGGCGCACCAGGCGGGTGAGCGCGATCCGGGCCGCGCCGTCGGAGAAGCCCAGCTCGGCGAGCACCGCGACCAGGCCGCCCGACCACACCCGGCGGGTCTCGCGCGGGTGCACGTAGCTGCCCAGCAACGTCACGACCAGCTCCTGGGGGCCGGCTTCGAAGGCGTCGGTGGGCATGGGCGCAACTCTATACACCTCAGGTCGCTGCGGTGTAGCTTGATTTGCGTGACGTACTTCGCGGACCTCACCTCGCGGCAGGTCGCTGCGCTCGCTTCGGCCGAGCGCGTCCCGGTGCTGCTGCTCCCGCTGGGGGCGATCGAGCCGCACGGTCCGCACGCGCCGCTGGGCACGGACCCGCTCATTTCGCGCGGGATGTGCGAGCGCGCGGCCTCTCGCCTGGCCGCCGACGACGACGTCCACGTCCTGGTGCTGCCCGAGGTCCCCTACGGCGTGACGCGGTTCGCGGCCGGGTTCGCCGGCGGCATCCACATCGGCGAGGAGACGCTGCACTCGCTGCTCGTCGACATCGGCGCGGCCCTGATCGGCCAGCGGCTCCGGCGCATCCTGCTGGTCAACAACCACTTCGAACCCGCGCACCTGGTCACGCTGCGGCGCGCGGTGGAGACGTTGAACTTCGCCTACGACGGTCGCGTCGCCCTGCTCGACCTGGTCCGGCGGCGGCACGCGCAGCGGCTGACGAGTGAGTTCCGGTCCGGCGAGTGCCACGCCGGGCGCTACGAGACGTCGCTGGTGCTCGCCGACCGGCCCGAGCTGGTCGACCAGGCCCTGATGCGGACGCTGCCGCACGTGCCCGTGAGTTTGGCCGCCGCGCCTTCCGACGGGGGATTCCTCGCGATGGGCATGTCCGACGCGTACTGCGGGGCGCCCGCCGAGGCGACCGCGGCCGAAGGTGAACAGACGTTCTCGACGTTGACCGACCTGCTGGTGGAAGCGATCCGGGAGCTGGCCCGTGAGTGAGCCGTTCAACCTCGCCACGTACTTCCTCGACCGGCACGTGGCCGCGGGACGGGGTGACCGGACCGCCCTGTACGTCGGCGACCGTGCGATCAGCTACGCGTCGCTGGCGGCGCTGGCGAACCGTGTCGGGAACGTGCTGCTCGACGCCGGTGTCCGTCGTGGGCAGCGGGTGCTGCTGGCGCTGAGCGACGGCGAGGAGTTCGTCGCGGCCTGGTACGGCGCCCAGAAGATCGGCGCGGTCACCGCCGAGGTCTACCCGTTCCTGCAGCCCAAGGACTACGCGTACTACCTCGGCTACACCGAGGCCGTGGCGGTGGTCGCGGACGCTGTCACGTTGCCCGCACTGCGCGAAGCGGGCGCCACCGGGTTGTTCGTCACCGGCGTGCCCTCCGACGAGCTGCGCCCCGGCGAGCGTCCATTCCGGACACTCGTCGACGCGGCACCGGATGTTTTGTCGGCGGCACCGACCACTGTGGACGACGTCGGGATCTGGAAGTTCACCACCGGCAGCACGGGCGCGCCCAAGGCGTGCGTGCACCCGCTGCGCAGTCCTCTCGAAAGCTTCCGGCGGTACGCCGTCCAGGTGCTCGGCCTGCGGGAGGACGACAAAGTCCTGGCCGTGCCGAAGCTGTTCTTCGGCTACGCGCGCGACCTGGTCGCGCTGTTCCCGTTCGGCGTCGGAGCCGCGGGGATCGCGTTTCCCGAGCGCAGCACCGCGGATCTGATGTTCGAGCTGATCGCGAAGCACCGGCCGAGCGTGCTGGTCAACGTGCCGACGATGATGAGCGCGATGGTCGCCCACCCGGCCGCGGCCGAGCAGGACCTGAGCTGCCTGCGGATGACGACGTCGGCGGGCGAGGCGCTGCCCTCGGAGCTGCACCGGAAGTGGGACGCGACCTTCGGGGTGCCGGTGGTCGACGGGATCGGCTCGTCCGAGGCGTACCACATCTACCTGTCGAACCGGCCGGGCGCGGCCCGCGTCGGCACGCTCGGCACGCCGGTCCCCGGCTACACGGCCGAGGTCGTCGACGAGCTCGGGGAACCGTTGCCGGACGGGGAAATCGGGCCGCTGCGCGTGACCGGGCCGACGATCGCGCGGGAGTACTTCGGCGATCCGGAGAAGTCGGCACGGACGTTCGACGGCGACACGCTGACGTCGGGCGACCTGTTCAGCCGCTCCCCCGACGGCTCCTTCCGCCACCACGGCCGCGCGGACGCGCTGCTCAAGGTCGGCGGGGTCTTCGTCGCGCCCGGCGAGATCGAGGACTGCCTGCTCGGCCACGCCGCCGTGGTGGACTGCGCGGTGGTCGGCCACGAGGTCGACGGCCTGGTCGTGCCGCGCGCGTACGTCGTGGTGCGGAGTCCCGTGTCGGCGGAAGAGCTTCAGCGACACGCGAAAGCCCACCTGGCCAAGCACAAGTACCCCCGCGAGGTGGTTTTCGTGACGGAACTCCCCCGCATGGCCAACGGAAAGCTCGACCGGCGCGCCCTGGCGGCCCGCCCGTGAGCCGCCTTGTCGTGGTCACCGGCGGCACGCGCGGCATCGGCGCGGCGATCACGGACCGCTTCCGCGCCGCGGGCGACACCGTGCTGGCGCCGGGCCGGGCGGACTGCGACGTCACCTCCGAGGAGGCCGTGGCCGCGTATTTCGCCGCGGTGGGCCCGGTCGACGTGCTGGTCAACAACGCCGGGATCTCGTCGAGCGCCCCGGTGACCCGGACTTCGCTGGCCGACTGGCGCGCGCAGTTCGAGGTGAACGCGACAGGGGCGTTCCTCTGCACGCGCGCGGTCCTGGACGGCATGCGCGCGCGCGACAGCGGACGGATCGTCACGGTCGCGTCGACGGCCTCGCACGTCGGCTACCGCTACACGGCGGGGTACACGGCGTCGAAGCACGCGGCGGTGGGGTTCATGCGCGCGGTGGCGGCGGAGCTGGCCGGCACCGGCGTCACGGCAAACGCGGTGTGCCCGGCGTTCGTCCGCACGGACATGACGGCGACCTCGGTGGAGCGGATCGTCTCGCGGTCGGGGCGGTCCACTTCGGAGGCGGAAGCGGCACTGGCGGCGGCGTCCCCGCTCGGCCGGCTGCTGGAGCCGTCCGAAGTGGCGTTCGCGGTGTCCTTCCTGGCGGCCCCGGAAGCGGCCGCGATCAACGGCCAGACCCTCGTACTCGACGGCGGAGGAATCCAGTCATGAGCCCGTTCCGTGCCACTGCCCCGCTGACGCGCGACTGGGAGCACTTCGGCTTCGCGGTGGCCGACGGGGTGGCGACGGTGACGTTCACGCGCCCTTCGAAGCTCAACGCGCTGACCTTCGACGTCTACGCGGACCTGCGGGACCTGGTGATCGAGCTCCCCCAGCACGCGGACGTCCGGGTCCTGGTGATCACCGGCGAAGGCCGGGGGTTCTGTTCGGGCGGCGACGTCGAGGAGATCATCGGCGAGCTGCAGAAGTTCGAGACGGCGGAGCTGCTGGAGTTCACCCGCATGACGGGCGCGGTGGTGAAGGCCCTGCGCGAGTGCCCGATCCCGGTGATCGCGGCGGTCAACGGAGTCGCGGCGGGAGCGGGCTCGGTGATCGCGCTGGCGAGCGACTTCCGGTTGCTGGCGGAGTCGGCGAAGTTCGCGTTCCTGTTCACGAAGGTGGGCTTGGCGGGCGCGGACATGGGATCGGCTTATCTCTTGCCGCGGCTGGTCGGCTTGGGTCGCGCGACGGAGTTGTTGATGCTTGGGGACAAGGTGTCGGCTGCGCGGGCCTCGGAGATCGGGCTGGCTTCGCAGGTGGTGCCCGACGCAGATCTCCCGGAGGTGGCATCGGCACTGGCCCGGCGCCTGGCCGACGGCCCGGCACTGGCCTACGCGACGACGAAGGTGCTGCTGACCCGAGAGCTGGACATGGACCTGGGCAGCGCGATCGAGCTGGAGGCGATCACGCAGGCGTTGCTGATGACGGCGAAGGACCACAAGGAGTTTTACGCGGCGTGGACCGCGGGGCGGGAGCCGCGCTGGACGGGGCGCTGAGGGCTCAGCGCACGGGCGTCACGGCGATCGCCGACTCCTCCAGCGACCCGAAGTACAGCTTCCCCTGCCACTCGCGGACGCCCACCAGCATGTGGAAGCCGTCGATCTCGCCACGCAGCTCCCGCACCACCCGGCCGTCTGGTGCGACGCCCAGGACGCCCACCTCGCGGCCCGGGCTCGGCTGCAGCGATGTCGGCAGCCGCCGGACAGCCGCCCGGAGGAACGGCGGCAGCCGGCGCACCACGTCCAGCGCCGCCACCTTCGGTGACGCCTGCGTGATCCAGATCAGGCCGTCCGTGCCCGTCGAAATGTTGTCCGGGAAGCCCCACAAGCCGTCGACGAACACATCGGACCGGCCGTCGGGCAGCCACACCCGTGACACCCGGCAGGCGCCCGTCTCCGCCACCGCCACGAACGACTCGTCCGGGGCCAGTGCGACGCCGTTCGCGAACTGGAGGCCGTCCAGCAGCAGGTCGATCGTGCCGTCCGGGGTCCGGCGCAGCAGGCGGCCGCCCGCTGTCTGCTCGATCAGGTCGTCGCGCCAGTTGTCGATGCCGAAGCGGCGGGAGGAATCCGTGAAGTAGACCGTCCCGTCGGACGCCACCGCCGCGTTGTTGCAGAACACGAAGTCCAGGCCCAATGCGGAAGTGGCCAGCACCGAAGGAGAACCGCCGGTCAGCGGGACCACCAGCAGTCCGGCGCGGGCGTCGCAGATCAGCAGCTCGTCGTCGCCGTACAGCTCCAGCCCGAGGGGGCGGCCACCCGTGTCCGCGATGACGTCGACGCGCTGCCCGTCGGGTGACAGGCGCAGGATCCGGCCGTCGTCGACACCCGTGTAGACGCGGCCCTCCGCGTCCACGACGACGTCCTCCGGGCCGTGGCCGTTCACCGGGTACAGCGTGACCTCGCCGAACTGCATCAGGGCTCCTATCGGTAGGTGAGCAGCGACGCCGCGTCCGCCTCGAAGTGCGGGTGCTCGTTGAACGACAGCAGCGTGACGCCGCCGCGGCCGGACACCAGCTTGGTGATCCCGCCGTTGACCGTTACGCGGTTGAGCTTGAGCAGCCCGGCCTCGGGCGTCCCCATGAGCAGGCCGCAGATTGTCGCGATCACGCCGCCCGAGGTGAACACCACCGCGTGCTCGCCCTTGCCCAGGGACGCGACCAAGTCCGAAAGAGCGTCGCGGCACCGCGCGAGGAACGCGGGCCACGTCTCGGCGCACGGCCCACCGGCACCGGCCGACGTCCACGCCGTCAGGGCCGCGTCCAGGACGCCCTGGTAGGCCCGCGAATCCTCCTGCGGCGCGCCGCCGGCGTGGTGGAGCGCGATGTCGACGTGGTCGTACTCGTTCCAGCGCGGGTCTTCGACCACCGGGACGTCGCTGCCGAGCACCTTCAGCGCCGTGGCCGCGGTGTCGCGCTGCCGGGCCAGCGAACCCGACCGGACCTGGCTGAACACCACCCCGCGCCGCAGCAGTTCCGCACCGACCACAGTGGACTGTTCGAAGCCGCGCGGGGACAGCGCGTCGTAGTCGGCCGCGCCGAACGACGCCTGGCCGTGCCGGACGAGGTAGATCGCGCCCACTACACACACCCCTTCGCGATGATCTCCCGGCAGCGCCAGTCGAGGTAGCCGACGAACTGCCAGAAGTCCTTGAACGCCGGGTTGCGGGTGCCGCCGTCGCGGTAGCGCCGGTACAGCTGCTGCAGCACCGCCGCCAGCCGGAACAGGCCGTAGACCTCGTAGAACCGCCAGTCGCCGACCGCGAGCCCGGTCCGCTCGGCGTACCGCGCGACGAACTCCTCGCGGGTGAACATGCCGGGCAGGTGGGTCGGCTGGCGGCGGCTGGTGTGCATGACGTCGTCGTCGCCGGCCTGGACCCAGTAGGCGAGCATGCTGCCCAGCTCCATCAGCGGGTCGCCGAGCGTGGCCATCTCCCAGTCGAGGACGCCGGTGATGTTCAGCGTCGACGGGCCGTCCAGCACCAGGTTGTCGAGCCGGTAGTCGTTGTGGATCAGGCAGATCCCGACCTCGGCCGGCTGGTTCGCGGCCAGCCACGCGCGCACCTCGGCGAAGTCGCCGACGTTGTCCGTCCGCGCCGCGACGTACCGCTCCGACCAGCCGCGGATCTGCCGCTCGACGTAGCCCGCGCCCTTGCCGAGGTCGGCGAGCCCGGCCTTTTCGACGTCGACGGCGTGCAGGTCGACCAGCCGGTCGACGACCTTGCCGGACAGCTCGCGCGCCTGGTCCGGGCTCAGCGTCATGCCCGGCGGGAGGTCGCCGCGCAGGATCAGGCCGTCGAGCTTCTCCATGACGTAGAAGTCGCCGCCGAGCACGGCCGGGTCGTCGCCGAAGGCCACCATCCGCGGCACGTACGGGAACACCGGCTTCAGCGCGTGCTGCACGCGGTACTCGCGCCGCATGTCGTGCGCCGACGCCGCCTTGTGCCCGGCGGGCGGGCGGCGCAGGATCAGCTCGCGGTCCGGGTAGGTCAGCAGGTACGTCAGGTTGGACGCGCCGCCGGGGAACTGCCGGACGTGCGGCGGTGCGGCCCCGAGGCCCTCGACCTTCGCGCTCAGCCAGGCGTGCACCGCGCCCGCGTCGAAGGCGTCCTCCGCGCGGACCTCGACCGGGGCGTTCACGCGAACTTACCCAGCAGCCCGGCCGGCACCACGCGCATGACGACGCTCAGCGGCACCCACGGCCACGCCGGGACGTAGGCACGGGCGCGCTCGGCCTCGATCGCCTTGGCCAGCGCGCGGGCGCCGGTTTCGGCCTTGGCCAGGAACGGGTTCCGGCCGATCCGGTCGTTCATCTCCGACTCGATGTAGCCGGGCAGGACGTCGGTGACGGCGATGCCCTGGCGCTTGAGCTCGATCCGGGTGCCCTCGACGAACGCCGAGATCCCGGCCTTCGAAGCGGCGTACGCGGTGAGCTTGCCCGGAAACGGGCGCAGCGCGCTGAACGAGGAGATGACGGCGAGGTGGCCGGCGCCCTGCTCGCGGAAGATCCCGGCGGCGGCCTCGATCTGCGCCGCGGCCGCGACGAAGTTGACCTCGAGGGTCTGCCGGTTGGCGTCGAACCGGCCGGTGCCGACCCGCTGCCCCTTCCCGAGCCCGGCGTTCACGATCACCCGGTCGAGGGACCCGAGCTCGGCGCGGAACTCCTCGAAGACGGTGAAGACGCGGTCGTGGTCGGTGACGTCGAGGGTGCGCGTGACGACCGTGATCCCCGGATGCGCCGCGGTCAGCTCGGCGGCCAGTTTCTCGAGCCGTTCGGTGCGCCGCGCGCACAGTGCGAGGTTGCGCCCCTTCGCCGCGAACTGGCGGGCCATGCCCTCGCCCAACCCGCTGCTGGCGCCGGTGATCAGGATGTTCTTGCGGACGGCCATGGGTGGAGCTTACTCGCTGGTAACAAGACCGGTGGCCCGGCGCTGGGGGCGTCGCCGGGCCACCGGTCATCGCGCGGCCACACCGGCCGGTCGCACAACTCGGCCGGGTGAACCGGAGCCGGAACCGCTCGCGCGGCCGGTCGCACCTGCGCCCGGGTGGGCCGTGAGGGGGAGGCGGTGCCACCGGCGCAGGCAAGTCATACAAGCGCGTCGGCCCAGGCCGGGGCAATGGTTCACAGTTGCCAGTACTAGCCCGTTCGCCCGAGCGGCCGTCCCGGCGGCACGGCCGAAGAGGGGCGCGGGAAGCGCCGGGAAAACTGCTACGGTGCTCCGTGTCGGGGATCGTCGGGGGACGGCATGGGGCGGGTCGGGGTTTCAGCGATGGCGAGCAGCGGTGGGTGACGACCAGGAGAGCGGGCGCACCGAATTCGCGATCCAGTTGCGCGCGGCGATCGCCACGAGCGGGCTGTCGCTCGACCGGATCCAGGCGCGGCTGCGGGCCCGCGGCGTCGTCGTCAGCGTGACCGCGCTCAGCTATTGGCAGTCGGGCAAGCGGCAACCGGAGCGGCAGAGCTCGCTTTCGGCCGTCCGCACGCTCGAAGAGATCCTCGACGTCCCCGCCGGCGCCCTGCTCGGGTTGCTGCCGCCGCCGCGGCCCCGCGGCGGTGCCGGGAGGCGCCAAGCCGGCGGCGAGCCGATGTCGTTCCCGCGCGAGGTGCTGCAGCCGCTGCTGGAGAAGGTCGGGGCACCGCACGCGCTCGACCGCAGGCAGCCGCTCAAGATGGTCGGGCTGCACGACCTGTGCGAGATCGCCGCGGACGGCGGCCAGCGGGCCGTGACGGCGCGGGCGGTGTTCCAGGCCGCGGCGGACGGCCAGGACCGCTGGCTGCTGGTGTACACCCAGGACGACCCGGCGGCGGGCGTGCCGGAGCTGCACACGGTGCGCAACTGCCGGGTGGGCCGCGCCGAGATCGACGAGTCGCACGGCCTGCTCGTCGCCGAACTGCTCTTCGACCAGCCGATCAACCGCGGCGAGACGCACCTGATCGAGTACACGCTGACCAACAGCGGGCCACCGTTCCCGGAGTGCCGCAACACCCACTACCGCGAGTTCCGCCGGCCGGTGCGCGAGTACCTGCTGGAGGTCAGGTTCGCCAGGGGCACGGCCCCGGAGCACTGCTGGCAGTACTCGCGCAACGGGGCGACCGGCACGCTGGCCCGCCGTCCCCTCAAGCTCGACGGCGAGGACGGCGTCCACGCGGTGACGTTCGACTTCGGGCCGGGCGTGTTCGGCATCGACTGGGACTGACCCGGGCAGCCCGGGTCACGACAGCCTGGTGCGCAGCACCTTCCCGGTCGCGTTGCGCGGCAGCTCGGCCAGGAACTCGACGTCCCGCGGCACCTTGTAGCGCGCCAGGTTCGCCTTGACGTACTCGCGGAGCTCGTCGGCGTCGAGGTCGGCCCCGTCGGCTTTCACCACGAACGCCTTGAGCCGCTGCCCGAACTCCGGGTCCTCGACGCCGATCACCGCCGCCTCGATCACGTCCTCGCGCTCGACGAGGAGGTTCTCCACCTCGATCGGGAACACGTTCTCGCCGCCGGAAACGATCATCTCGTCGTCGCGGCCGTCGATGAACAGCAGGCCGTCCTCGTCGAAGTGGCCGACGTCACCGCTGGAGAGCAGGCCGTCGATGATCTCCTTGTGGCGGCCGTCGGTGTAGCCACCGAAGCTGAGGCCGCTGCCGACGAACACCCGGCCGGTGACGTGCGGCTCGGTGATCTGGCGGCCCTTTTCGTCGTAGAGGGCCACCTTGCAGCCGACCGGCGCGCGGCCGACCGTGCCCGGCGCCTTCGCCCAGTCCTCCGGCGTCGCGACCGTGGCCACCGCGACCTCGGTCGAGCCGTAGAGGTTGTGCACGACCGGGCCGAACGCCTCGTTGGCCCGGTTGCCCAGGTCCGGCGAGAGCGCCGAGCCGGCGACGAAGATGATCCGCAACGCGGAGGTGTCGTACTTGTCCCGGACGTCCTTGGGCAGGTCGACGATGCGCTGCAGCATGGTCGGCACCAGCACGAGCGCGGTGCACTTGTGCTCGGCGACGCCGCGCAGCGCCTCTTCGGGGTTGAACTTGCGCCGCATCACGACCTTCGAGCCGAGCGCGAAGGACAGGATGAACTGCGAGAGGCCGGTGCCGTGGAACAGCGGCGCGCCCATGTAGGTGGCCTCGCCCGACCGCAGCGGGATCCGGTCGAGGAACTGCGCCGAGGCCAGCGCGGAGGTGTGCGGCCGCGGCGCGCCCTTCGGCGTGCCGGTGGTGCCGCTGGTCAGCAGCACGAACCCGCCCGGCTTGGCCGGCGCGGGCCACGGCCGGTCGTCGGTGCTGGCGATGATCTCGGCGAGCACCGGGACGGTCCGGTCGGTCAGGTCCGCGCCCGGGTCGACCCAGGCGAGGTAGCGGTCGACGCCCGCGGGGATCGCGTCGAGCAGGCCGGTGAACTCCTGGTCGTAGACGATCGCCGTGACGCCTTCGCGCTCGGCGACGTCGGTCAGCTGCGGCTTGGCGAACCCGGTGTTCATCAGCAGCAACCGGACGCCGAGCTTGCCCGACGCGGCCATCGTGATGACCAGGCCGCGGTGGTCGCGGCAGAGCGCGGCGACGACCTGGCCGGGTTTGATGCCGCGCTCGGACCAGGCCCTGGCCAGCGCGTTCGACTGGTCGTCGAGCTGCTTGTAGGTGAGCGGGCCGAGCTCGTCGACGATGCCGACGGCGGCCGGGTCGCGGCGGGCGGAGATGTGGTTGGCGCCGGCGAACGGGCCGAACTTCCGCAACGCGACCAGCGAGCGCACGCCTTCGTCGACCCTGGGGAAGGGGACGAGGCCCGCCCGCCGCATCACGTCGACGCTGCGCACCGTCTCGGTCACCTTGTCCGCCATCGTCGTGGCGAGCGCGACCAGGCTCATCCGGGCACCTCCGTTGCTGCGGGAAGAGAGCTGACGCCGTACCGGCGGTATGAGAGCTACCGGAGAGTAAACCAAGGGTAGGCCGAACGCACCAGCCCGCGAGCGGTCAGAAACTGGCAATCACATCCGGGGCTTCGCCCCAGGGCGGGGGCTCCGCCACCCGCGGCCCCCGAAAAATGTCGGTGGTGGTCGGCATGATGTCCGAGTGCAGGTGATCGCGGGACGAGAGGAGGACGGCAGCTTCACCGTGCACACGCCTTCGGACACGGTGTCCGGCCTGGACGAGGCGGCTTTCGCGAGGCTGGCGCGGGAGCTGGAGTCGTCGCTGGCACCGCGGTGGGTGTTCCCGTCGGCGGAGCGGACGTACCCGGTGCTGATGGCGGCTGGGCTGCGGGTGCGCCGGTGCTACGACCTCGAGCTGGCCGAGGGGCTGCTGCTGGCGTACGAGGGCGTGGCAGAGCAGTCGCGGAGCCTGCGCGCGGCCTGGGCCAGGGCGAACGGCGAGGAGCCGCCGCCCGAGCAGTCCGCCGTCGAGCTGGCGCAGCCGACGCTGTTCGAGACGCGGGTGCCGACGCTGCCCGAGGGCGTGACGGTCGTCACGGCGGTGCGGCGCGTCCTCGCGGAGCAGGAGCGGCGGGTGGCGGCCACCGGGCACCCGGACCGGATGCGGCTGCTGCTGGCCGCGGAGTCGGCGAGCGCGCTGGCCGCGGCGGAGATGTCGGCCGACGGCCTGCCGTGGCGTGCCGACGTGCACGAGGCGCTGCTGGCCGCGCGGCTGGGGCCGCGGGTGCCGGCCGGGCAACGGCCGAAGGCCCTGGTCGAGCTGGGCGCGAAGATCAGCGAGGCGTTCGGCGGGCGGCCGGTCAACCCGGACTCGCCGCCGAGCGTGGTCCGGGCGCTGGCCCGCGAGGGGATCGAGGTGCCGGCGGCGCGGAAGTACCTGCTGCGCGGGATCGACCACCCGGCGGTCGGGCCGTTGCTGGAGTACAAGGAGCTGTCCCGGCTGTTCGCGGCGAACGGCTGGGCGTGGCTCGAAGAGTGGGTGCACGACGGGCGCTTCCGGCCGCACTACGTCGTCGGCGGCGTGGTGACCGGGCGGTGGGCGAGCCGCGGCGGCGGGGCGTTGCAGATCCCGAAGGTGCTGCGGACGTGCGTCCGGGCGGACCCGGGCTGGAAGCTCGTGGTGGCGGACGCGGCGCAGCTGGAGCCCCGGGTGCTCGCGGCCCTGTCGGGCGACCGGCGGCTGGCCGATGTCGCGGCGGCGACGGACCTGTACGCCCGGCTGGCCGAGGCCCTGTTTTCGGGCGCCCGCTGGGTGCCGGCGGCGGACGACGACCGCGACGACCGGGCGCGCGCGAAGATCGCGATGCTGTCGGCGATGTACGGCGGCACGTCCGGCGAGGCGGGACCGCTGCTGGCGTTGCTGCGCCAGCGGTTCCCGGACGCGGTGTCCTATGTGGAGCGGGCAGCACAGGCGGGCGAGCGCGGCGAGCGGGTCCGGTCCCGGCTGGGCCGCACCTCACCGGCGCCGTCGGCGGCGTGGCGTGCGCTGACGGGCGGGCTGGCGTCGGACGAAGCCGGAGAGCTGAAGGCCCGGCGGGCCTCCCGCGGCTGGGGCCGGTTCACGCGCAACTTCGTCGTCCAGGCAAGCGCGGCCGACATGACGGCGGTGATGCTGGCGACCCTCCGCACCCGCTTGCCGTCACCCGCCCATCTGGTCTTCTTCCAGCACGACGAGGTCATCGTCCACACCCCGGCCGAGCTGGCCGGCGAGGTCGCGACCGCGATCACGGACTCGGTCACGGAGGCGGCGCGAATGCTGTTCGGCCCGGCCTGCCCGGTCCGCTTCCCGATGCACACGGCCGCGGTCGACACCTACGCCGACGCCAAGTAACCGGTTCCGGCCGCCCCCGGGCTTGGGAGCGGCCGGTCCAGCCACTACGGGAACATCGGCAGAGTCTGCGTCCCGACGTCCTGGTTCGGCAATGTCTTCCGCGGGTTGCCGCGGAAGTCCGTCCACACCGGGTGCAGCCGGAAGTCCGCGCCGACCGCCGCGGCCGTGTAGTCGCCGATGAACACGCCCTGGAGCTCCTTGCCCGTCTCCGCTCCCGTCGACACGAACTGGACCTGCGGGTTCGCCGTCTGCGTCGTGATCCTCCGCAGTGGCGACAACCCGTCGCCCCAGCCCATCGCGTACGCGTAGTCCAGGCCGATGCCGCTCGGGTCGTACGCGCGCGTGTACGTCGTCACCGCCACCCGGCCGGCGATCGCCGCCACCGCCGGGAACACCTCGTCGGCCGCCGTTCCCACCTGCACCGGCTTCGACCAGCCGTGGCGGCCGTCCGAGCCGCTCAGGAAGGCGTCTCCGTTCGTCTTCACCGACTCGCCGTCGCGGTAGACGCCGTTGCGGTCGTCGGCCCAGGTCACCCACAAGTGGTCCGTCACGCGGTCGTACGTCAACTGCGGGAAGCTGTTGACGCGGAAGTTCTCGCCGGTCAGGGCATTGTTGGCGACGTCCTCGTCGACCGGGAAGTCGAAGTCGAGCCCCACTTCGGTGTGCCGGAACGTCCGGCCGCCGTCGCGGGACGTCGCCACCGCCACCGCGTCGTGGTCGGCCGGCTGGTCGCACGCCGCCGTTGCGCACACCGACGTCTCGTACGCCACCTGGAGCGTTCCGTCGCGGGTCACCACCGGGTTCGAGCCGCTGCCGAACGGCGTGATCCCGCCCGGAAACCCGTTCAGCGACGGCGAAATCCGGCGCATCGGCGACCACGTCCGGCCGAAGTCGCGAGACTTCGACAGCACGATCGGCGATTCGACGAACGCGCCGGACGCGTCGTAGGTGAACTGCGTCCACGTCACGTAAACGTCGCCGGACACCGGGTCGGCGGCGATCCACTCCTTGTCGTTGAAGATCCTCGCCGGCGTCGGCGTGCCCGCCGGGGTGACGCCGTCGAGGTGCAGGACCGCCGGGTCGCCGAAACTGCGGCCGCCGTCGTGGGACACCGACACCGCGATGCCGCTGGCCGACTGCTGGTCGTCCGGCACCGCCGCGCGGCTGAACACGAGCGTCGCGTAGTACACCGTGTTGTGCGGCCCGAACGCGATCGCCGGGTCACCGGCCGCATCCATGGAGGACAGTGGCGCGGCCGCTCCGGTCGGGTAGTCCAGGTGCGGCAACTGGACGTTCGCCCAGGTCCGGCCGCCGTCGAACGACGTGTAGGCGAAGCCGCCGGAGTCGTTGCGGGCCTCGCGCGTGTTGTACAGCCGGTAGTCGTTCGCCCCGGCGACGATGTTGCGCGGGTTCTCCGGGTTGACCGCGACGGTGGTCTCGTTCTGGGCCGTGCTGCAGCCGGTCTGGCTGCCCGTCGGCACGATGGTGTCGCCGTCGATGACGTCGGTGTTCGGCGCGAGCGGCCGGTAGGGGTTCGGCTTGCCGAGGTAGGTCTGGCAGAGCGCGGACAGCGCTGGATCGTCGCTGTCCTCGTCCTCCCCCTCGGCGAACTGCTCCTTGAGCAGCGGGTTCGGGACGTTGTGCCGCGCCTCGGCCGCGTGCGCGGCGGGCGCGAAGAGGAACGGCAACAGCAGCGCGGTGCAGACGGCGAAGATTCTTCGCCTGGCGGACGAAACACCCAAGGACATCGGAAAGTCCTTTCCCAGGAAGGTCTCCAGCCGCCCCAGGCTTGACCCGCGCGCGGACGCGGTCAACCGACGGAAGTTCGAAGCCGGACATTCCCCCTCAGGCCAGAGCGTCGTCCAGTGCCTTCGTGATCCGCTTCAGCGACACCGGGTGCGCCGTCCCCAGCGTCTGGGCGAAGAACGACACCCGCAGTTCCTCGATCATCCACCGCACCTCGCGCAGCGCCGGGGACGACGTTCCCGGCGGCAGCGATGCCAGCGCGTCGGCGTACTCGCGGGTTATCCACGCGATGTCCGCCGTCCGCTGGAGGTCGCGGGTCGGCTCCACGGGCAGCTTCTCCAAGCGCCGGGAAATCCCCTGCAGGTACCGGACCACGTGCCGCAGCCGGGCCGCCCCCGTCTCCGTCACGAAACCCGGGTAGACGAGTGAAGACAGCTGAGTGCGGATGTCTGCCAGGGAGTCCGCCGGGCCGCGGGCCGAGGACAGCTGCACCTCGACGTCGTTCGCCGCGCGGAGGATCTTCTCCACGTCCGTCAGCACCGCCAGCACTTCCGGGTGCAGGCCCGCCCGGACCTTCTCCAGCAGCACCTTGAAGCCGGTCTCGTCGAACACCGGGCCGCCGCCGGCGGTCATCAGGGCGTCCACCGCGCAGTCGACGCAGTCCTCGAGCAGGGCCGCGACGCTGCCGTGCGGGTTGCGGTTGAGCACCAGCTTCGACGAGTTGGACAGCGACCGCGTGATGAACTTCATCGGCGAGTTCAGGTTCAGCCGCAGCATCCGCCGCGTGCCCGCCCACATCGCGTGGTGCTGCTGCTCCGGCGTGTCCAGCAGCCGCACGGCCACCGACTCGCCTTCGTCCACCAGTGCCGGGTACGCCTTGACGTCGTGACCGCGCTGCGTCGACTCGAACACCTTCGGCAGCGAACCGAACGCCGGTTTCGTCAGGCCGGCTTTCTCGAGGGTGTTGGCCGCCTTGGAGATCGTCGCGCGGACCTTCGGGGCCAGCCGCCGCTGCAGCTCGGCGACGTCCTTGCCTTCGGCGACGCGCTTGCCGCGCTCGTCGACCACCCGGAACGTCATTTTGAGGTGCTCCGGCACCGAAGCCAGGTCCCAGTCGGCGTACGGCACCGTGATCCCGCGCAGCGCCCGCAGCTCGCGGCCGAGCACCTCCAGCAGCGGACCGTCCGAAGGGGACACTCGCGAAAGGACTTCCCGCGCGGTGTCCGGGGCCGGGACGAAGTTGCGCCGCAGGGCCTTCGGCAGCGACTTGATCAGCTGCGTCACCAGCTCCGCCCGCAGGCCCGGCACCTGCCAGTCGAACCCGTCCGGCGTCACCTGGTTGAGCACCGGCAGCGGGACGTGCACGGTGACACCGTCGGCGTCCGCGCCCGGCTCGAACTGGTAGGTGAGCTTGAAGACCTGCGTGCCCTGCGTCCACGAGTCGGGGTAGTCACCCTCGCGGACGCCGCCCGCGGTCTCGTTGATGAGCATGGACTTCTCGAACGACAGCAGGTCCGGCTGCTCGTGACGCGCCTTCTTCCACCAGCTGTCGAAGTGGCGCACCGAGACGACGTCGGCCGGGACGCGGGCGTCGTAGAACTCGTAGAGCGTCTGGTCGTCGACCAGGATGTCGCGCCGCCGCGCGCGGTTTTCGAGGTCCTCGACCTCCTCCAGCAGCGCGCGGTTCTCGGCGAAGAAGTGGTGGCGCGTCTGCCAGTCACCCTCGACCAGCGCGTGCCGGATGAACAGTGCCCGCGACATCTCCGGGTCGATCCGGCCGTAGTTGACGCGGCGGTCGGCGATCAGCGGGACGCCGTACAGCGTCACCTTCTCGGTCGCGATCACCGCGCCCTGCTTGCGTTCCCAGTGCGGCTCGGAATACGACCGCTTCACGACGTGCTGGGCCAGCGGCTCGACCCATTCGGGTTCGATGCGGGCGTTGACCCGCGCCCACAGCCGCGACGTCTCGACCAGCTCGGCCGACATCACCCAGCGCGGCTGCTTCTTGAACAGCGCCGAACCCGGGAACACGCCGAAGCGGGCGCCGCGCGCGCCCAGGTAATCGCCCTTGGCCGGATCCTTGAGGCCGATGTGCGAGAGCAGGCCGGCGATCAGCGACGTGTGCACGCGCTGCGGGTCGGCCGGGGACGCGTTCGTGTTGAGGTGGATGCCGAGCGGCTTGGCCAGCTGGCGCAGCTGGCTGAAGATGTCCTGCCACTCGCGCAGCCGCAGGTAGTTGAGGTACTCGGTGCGGCACATGCGCCGGAACTGGTTGCCGGACAACGCCTTCTGCTGCTCGGCGACGTACTCCCAGAGGTTCAGGTAGGCCAGGAAGTCCGACGTCGGGTCGGCGAACCGCGCGTGCTGGGCGTCGGCCGCCTGCTGCTTCTCCGCCGGCCGCTCGCGCGGGTCCTGAATGGACAGTGCGGCGGCGATGATCATGACCTCGCGGACGCACCCGTTCTTCGCCGCTTCCAGGACCATCCGGCCCATCCGCGGGTCGACCGGCAGCTGCGCGAGCTTGCGGCCGACGTCGGTGAGGTCGCGGTCGGACCCGGTCGACGAGAACGCGCCGAGTTCCTGCAGCAGGCCGATGCCGTCGCTGACCTGGCGGCGGTCCGGCGGCTCGACGAACGGGAACGCGGCGATGTCGCCGAGGCCCAGCGACGTCATCTGCAGGATGACCGAGGCCAGGTTGGTCCGCAGGATTTCGGGATCGGTGAACTCGGGCCGGCTTTCGAAGTCCTCTTCGGAATAGAGCCGGATGCAGATGCCGTCCGACGTGCGACCGCAGCGGCCCTTGCGCTGGTTCGCCGACGCCTGCGACACCGGTTCGATCGGCAGCCGCTGCACCTTGGTCCGGTGGCTGTAGCGGGAGATCCGCGCGGTGCCGGGGTCGACGACGTACTTGATGCCCGGCACGGTCAGCGACGTCTCGGCGACGTTCGTCGCGAGCACGACCCGGCGTCCGGTGTGGGACTGGAAGATGCGCTGCTGCTCGGCCGACGACAGCCGCGCGTACAGCGGCAGCACCTCGGTGTTGCGGAGGTTCGCGCGGTCGAGGACGTCCGCGGTGTCGCGGATCTCGCGCTCGCCGGACAGGAACACCAGGATGTCGCCGGGTCCTTCGGCGCACAGCTCCTCGACGGCGTCGAGGATGCCCTGGGTCTGGTCGCGTTCCTCGGCGTCCTCGGGGGCGTCGGGGTCGACCAGCGGCCGGTAGCGCACCTCGACCGGGTACGTCCGCCCCGAAACCTCGACGATCGGCGCGTCGTCGAAGTGCTTCGAGAAGCGCTCCGGGTCGATGGTGGCCGAGGTGATGATGACCTTGAGGTCGGGGCGGCGCGGCAGCAGCTGCTTGAGGTAGCCGAGGATGAAGTCGATGTTGAGGCTGCGCTCGTGGGCCTCGTCGATGATCAGCGTGTCGTACTGGCGCAGCGAGCGGTCGGTCTGGATCTCGGCCAGCAGGATGCCGTCGGTCATCAGCTTGACCAGGGTGTCCTGGCCGGACTGGTCGGTGAACCGGACCTTGTAGCCAACGGCGTCGCCGAGCTCGGTCTTCAGTTCGCTCGCGATCCGGTCGGCGACCGTGCGCGCGGCCAGCCGGCGGGGCTGGGTGTGCCCGATCTGGCCGCGGATGCCGCGGCCGAGTTCCAGGCAGATCTTGGGCAGCTGAGTGGTCTTGCCGGAGCCGGTCTCCCCCGCGACGATGACGACCTGGTGCTTGCCGATGGCGGCGGCGATCTCGTCCTTGAGCTTGCTGACCGGCAGCTCTTCGGGATACTCGATCTTGGGCACGCTCCGGCGCCGCGACTCGACGCGCAGCTCCGCCTTGTCGATGTCGGCGGCGATCTGCGCGAGCACGGAGTCGCGGTTGCGGGCCTTGCGGGCGCCTTCGAGCCGGCGGCGCAGCCGCTGCTCGTCGCGCGGCATCAGCTCGGGCAGGCGCGCTCGCAGCGCGGTGAAGGGGGATGGCTCGGACATTCTTGGGCCAAGGATAGCCGTGGGTGACGAACCGGGCCTCCGAATATCCCGGCTACGTGACCGGCCACACCTCCGGCCCGGCCCCGAGCGCCCCAATGTGGCGTTCGGTGCGTCCAGCGCACCCAATGTGGCGTTCGGTGCATCCAGCGCACCCAATGTGGCGTTCGGTGCATCCAGCGCACCCAATGTGGCGTTCGGTGCGTTGGACGCAACCAACGCCACATTGGGGCGCTTGGGCTCAGCCGGGCTGGCCGGGCTGCTGCGGCTGCTGCGCCGGCGCCTGCTGCTGCGGCGCGTTCTTGGCCTTGTTCAGCGCCACCGAGCCACCGATCAGCGCGAGACCGACCAGGCCGAGGCCGATGTCGAAGAACGGCTGCATGTCGCTGGCCCAGGACTGATGGAAACCACCGGTCCGTCCCCGAGCGGCCGTGGCGAAGCAGAACCGTAGCGGCCGCGGCCCAGGCTGTCTCCGGAATTCCCGATTCGTTACCTCATGTCCGCTGCAGCGAGTCCGGGCCCAGGTCGGCGAGCGTCCGATGACCGGACAACCCCATGGTCAGGTCGAAGTCCGCCAGCAGGCTGCGCAGGACGTGCCGGACGCCGTCCTCCCCCGCGTGGGCGAGGCCGTACACCCACGGGCGGCCCACCAGGACCGCCCGCGCGCCCAGTGCCAGGGCTTTGAGCACGTCGGCGCCGGTGCGGATGCCCGAGTCGAACAGCACCTCCATGCGGTCGCCGACCGCCGCGACGATGGCCGGGAGGGCCTCCAGGGCGCCGATCGCGCCGTCGACCTGGCGGCCGCCGTGGTTCGACACGACGATGCCGTCCATGCCCGCCTCGGCCGCGCGGCGGGCGTCGCCGACGTGCTGGATGCCCTTGAGGACGATCGGGCCGTCCCAGTGCTCGCGCAGGAACGGCAGCTGGTCCCACGTCTTGTCGGTGCCGGTGAGCATGCCGATCCAGCGCAGGATCGCCATGTTCGGCTCCTCCTCCGGCGTCTTCTCCAGCAGGCCGCGGAACACCGGGTCGGTGAACGGGACGGCGCAGCCCTCGCCCTTGAGGAACGGCAGGTACGCCTGGTCCAGATCGGACGGTCGCCAGGCCAGCGTCCACGTGTCGAGCGTGACGACCAGTGCCGTGTAGCCCGCGTTCTTCGCCCGGTTCAGCAGGCTCGCGCAGACCTCGGCGTCGCCGGGCCAGTACAGCTGGAACCAGCGCGGACCGTCGCCGCCTGCCGCGGCGGCGTCCTCGATGCCGGTCGACGACGCCGTGGAGAGGATGAACGGCAGGCCGACCGAGGCGGCGGCGCGGGCCGTCGCGGACTCGGCGTCCGGGTGGACGATCGACTGGACGCCGACCGGCGCGACGGCCACCGGGGCCGGCAGCCGGGTGCCGAGCACGGTCGTGGCCAGGTCGCGTTCGGTGGCGCCGGTCAGCATGCGCGGCACGATGCGCCAGCGGTCGAACGCCTCGCGGTTGGCGCGGGCGGTCGCGCCGGAGCCGGCCGCGCCCGCGACGTAGGAGAACGGCCCGGGCGCCATGACCTCGCGGGCCGACGCTTCGAGCCGGGTCGCGTCGGTCGAGCACGGCGGCAGCTGACCTCCGAGCCCCTGCAGGTAGATCTCGTTCTGGTAGCTGCCGAAGCGTTCGGTCACGGTTGCCTCCTCGCGTTCGAGGGGGCACTGTACCCGCCGGTAGTTCACCCGGCGCCGGGATGTGACCGGCGGGTAACCTGAGCGCGCCGACGTCCCTTCGAAGGAGCAGACATGCGCGCGTACGACGTGGTCCTGTTCGGCGCCACCGGGTTCACCGGCGGCCTGACCGCCGAATACCTGGCCCGTCACGCGCCGGCGGACCTGCGCTGGGCCCTGGCCGGGCGCAGCCGCGGCAAGCTCGAGGCCGTCCGGGCGCTGCTCACCGAGATCGACGACCGGTTCGGCTCGCTCGACCTGCTCGTCGCCGACTCCGGCGACCGGGACTCGCTGCGAGCCGTCGCCGAAGCCACCAAGGTGGTGATCACGACCGTCGGGCCGTACCTGACGCACGGCGAGCCGCTGGTGGCGGCGTGCGCCGAGGCGGGCACCGACTACGTCGACCTGACCGGCGAACCCGAGTTCGTCGACCGGATGTACCTCGCGCACGACCGGCGGGCCCGCGAGACGGGCGCGCGGCTGGTGCACGCGTGCGGGTTCGACTCGATCCCGCACGACCTCGGTGCCTGGTTCACCGTGCAGCAGCTGCCCGAGGGCGTGCCGCTGCGGGTCGACGGCTACGTCCGGGCCGGCGGGATGCCCTCGGGCGGCACGTTCCTCAGCGCCCTGACCATCATGTCCCGGCTGCCGGCCGGCGCCCGCGTGGCTCGCGAGCGGGCCGCCGCCGAGCCGCGCCCGGCCGGCCGGTTCGCGCGCGCCCCGCTCGGGCGCCCGCACCGCGTCGCCGACCCGGGCTGGTGGGCGGTGCCGCTGCCGACGATCGACGCCGAGGTGGTCCGGCGCTCGGCGGCGGCGTCCGAGCGGTACGGGCCGGACTTCACCTACCGGCACTTCGCCGCGGTGAAGCACCTGCCGATCCTGGCCGGCGGGGTGGCGGGCGCGGGCGCCCTGTTCGCCGCGGCCCAGATCCCGCCGGCCCGCCGGGCCCTGTCCCGGCGGCTGGCCCCGGGCACCGGCCCGAGCGCCGAGCGGCGGGCACGGTCGTGGTTCTCGGTGCGGTTCGTCGGCGAGGGCGGCGGCTCGCGGGTGGTGACGGAGGTGTCCGGCGGCGACCCGGGCTACGACGAGACGGCGAAGATGCTCGCGGAGTCCGCGCTCTGCCTGGCGACCGACGACCTCCCGGAGACAGCGGGCCAGGTGACGACGGCGACCGCGATGGGCGGCGCGCTGGTCGATCGGCTCACCAAGGCAGGGATCCGCTTCACCACCGTCGTGAGTGGTAAGGCGCGTTAGAACGCGCCTTACCACTCACGAGCCCCCGCGCGCGGCCGGTGCCGGTAACTGCGTCGCCACGCGGTTGACGTAGGCCGCGCGGGCCTCGGGGTCCAGTTCCGTCAGGGCCCGGTCGTCGCCGATCAGGCCGCGTGCCCAGGCCATCAGCGGCTCCGGGGTCACCGCGGCCAGCAGGTCCCAGCCGGCGAGCCAGCGCGGGACCGCCGTCTCCGCGCGGCGGGTCCGCAGGGTGCCCGCGATCGCACGGGCGACGTCTTCGGGGTCCACAGTGGGCAGTGCCCCGCCCAGCCGGACCCCGGACGCCAGCTCCGTGCGGACCGCGCTCGGCAGCACCGCGCTGACGCTGACCCCGGTCGCCGCGTACTCGCGGCGGACCGCCGCCGTCAGCCCGACCGCGGCGAACTTGCTCGCGTTGTACACCGCCATGCCCGGCAGCGGGATCTTCCCAGCCATCGAGGCGACGTTGACGACGTGCCCGCGGCCGCGCGCGATCATCCCCGGCAGGACCGACCGCAGCCCGTGGACCAGCCCCTGCACGTTGACGTTCAGGGTCGTGCGGCCGACGTCGTCCGGCTCCTCGAGGAAGTCGCCGAGCGGCATCACGCCCGCGTTGTTGACCAGGACGTCGATCCGCCCGAACCGCTCGGTCACCGCGGCCGTGAACGCGTCGAAGGACTCGCGGTTCGTGACGTCCAGCGGGAGCACCCCCGGGGCCGTGTCGAGGTCGCCGACGCACACCGTGGCGCCCCGCGCCGTGAACTCGGCGGCCGTCGCGCGGCCGATTCCCCGGGCGCCGCCGGTGATCGCGACCACCGCGTCCCGCACCTCAATCGCCGGATACCGCATGGACCCTCCCGATCTCGTAGTCCGTCTCGGCGAACGTCCCCACCTGCGACCGCAGGCGCCCGGTGGAGAAGGGCCAGCTGAAGCTGTTGCGCCCGTTGACATCCGTGTAGTAGCTCGAACAGCCGCCCGCCTGGTACACCGTGCCCGGCAGCGCCGCCTGGACCTCGGCGTTGAACTTCGCCTGCACCTCCGGGCGCACTGACAGCGACGGCCACCCCGCGCCCAGCGTGCGCGTCACCGCCGCCACCGTGTGGCGCAGCTGGGCCTCCAGGATCATGAACGCCGACGAGTGCCCGGTGCCCAGGCTCGGGCCCAGCAGCAGGTACAGGTTCGGGAACCCGGCCACCGTCGTCCCCGCGTACGCCTGCGGGCTGCCCTGCCAGTGGTCGTCCAGGCTGCGGCCGTCACCGTCGAAGACGCGGGACGACACCGGCATGTCGAGGATGTGGAAGCCGGTGCCGAAGATGATCGCGTCGACCTCCGCCGACGAGCCGTCCGCGCCGATCACCCGGGGACCGTCCACCGCACGCACCGCGGTCGGGTGGACGTCCACATGGGACTGCGTCAGCGCGCGGTAGTACGTGTTGGACATCAGCAACCGCTTGCAGCCCAGCGTGTAGTCCGGCGTCAGCGCCCGGCGCAGTGCCGGATCCCGGACCGTGAGCCGCAGGTGCGCGAGCCCGATCCGCTGCACCTGCCGCAGCAGCCACGGGTGCCGGAAGCCGAAGCCGAGCGTCTCCATCGCGCCGTACTCCGCGCTGCGCAACGCCCGCTGCAGGGCCGGGAACCGCCGCAGCAGGAACCGCTCGACGCCGGGGACGGGGTGGTCCGGCTTCGGCAGCACCCACTGCGCGGTGCGCTGGAACAGGTGCAGCCGCCCGACCTCGGGCACGATCTCCGGGACGAACTGGACCGCCGACGCGCCGGTGCCGATCACCGCGACGCGCTTGCCCGCCAGGTCGTAGCCGTGGTTCCAGCGCGCGGAGTGGAAGACCTCGCCCGGGAAGCCGTCGAGCCCCGGCAGGTCCGGGACCAGCGGCTCGTGCCAGGGGCCGGTGCCGGCGACCAGGATCCGCGCGCTGTGGGGCCCCTGGGACGTCTCCAGTTCCCAGATCGACTCGCGGGCGTTCCACTGCGCGCGCGTCACCTCGACGCCGTAGCGGATCTTGCCGGTGACGCCGAAGCGCTCGGCCGTGTCCTGCAGGTAGGCGCGGATCTCGGCCTGGCCGGCGAACGCGCGCGTCCACTCCGGATTGGGCGCGAACGAGTAGGAGTACAGCGCGGACGGGACGTCGCAGGCGCAGCCGGGATAGGTGTTGTCGCGCCAGGTCCCGCCGAGCGAGCCGGCCTTCTCCAGCACGGCGAGGTCGCCGACGCCGGCCTGGGCGAGCCGGATGGCGGCCCCCAGCCCCGACGCCCCGGCACCGATGACGAGGACCGCGAAGTGGCGTTGTTCCATTTTCGGAGACTAACAGTATTCGGAAACCATCGGTACCCCAATTCCGAGGTTCGCTAGAGTTGGGCGCATGGCCCGACTCACCCGCGCGGAAAGCCAGGCGCGCACCCGCGAGCAGCTGATCGAGACCGCCAAGCAGCTCTTCCTGCGCGACGGCTACTCGGTGACGTCGCTGGAGAAGGTCGCCGACGAGGCCGGGTACTCGAAGGGCGCGGTGTACTCGAACTTCCGCAGCAAGGACGAGCTGTGCCTCACCGTGCTCGACCGGATCCACGACGAGCAGGTCGCCCTGATCGCCGAAGCACTGGTCGGCGCGGACGGGGTGGAAGGGCTGCTGGCGGCGTTCCAGACGTGGGCCGAGCGCAGCATCGGCGACGAGGCCTGGACCTCCCTGGAGGTCGAGTTCGCGACGAACGCGCGCCGCGACCCGCACGTGCGCGCCGAGCTGGCGGCGCGGGACAAGGCCATCCGCGACACCATCGCCGGCCTGCTCACCGGGTACGCCGAGCGGTTCGGGATCACGCTCCCGATGTCGGCCGACGACGCCGCGACGGCGCTGCTCAGCCTCGGCATCGGGCTCGGCGTCCAGCGCGCGATCGACCCGACGATCCCGGTGAACGTGCTGCCGGACGTCATCCGCATCTTCGCCGGGGTGCACTGACCGTCCTTTATGGACCCTTGGGAAGTGGTCTGGACCGTTCACGAACATGAACGGATTCCGCCTCTTGTGGAGCTCGCTGACTCTTCGCTACCGTGTCGCTACGCCGCAGCTCCACCCCCAATACCCGTAGCCCGCGGAAAGGGTCCCCTCCCCATGAGCAAGAAGTTGCGGCCGGTCCTCATCGGCACGCTCGGCGCCGCCTCCGTCGCGGCCCTCGTGATCACCACGCCCGCGTTCTCCTCGGCCGCCCCGGCGCCGGTCGCCGGTGCTTCGGTGCTCGCCGTCGGCGACCTGGCTGCGCCGGCGAAGAAGGAAATCGCGATGAAGCTGGTCTCCAGCGCGGAAAACTCGTCGCTGGACTGGAAGGCGCAGTACAAGTACATCGAGGACATCGGCGACGGCCGTGGCTACACCGCGGGCATCATCGGGTTCTGTTCGGGCACCGGCGACATGCTGGAACTCGTCGAGGCGTACACGAACTCGGTGCCGAACAACCCGCTCGCCAAGTACCTCCCGGCGCTGCGCAAGGTGAACGGCACGGACTCCCACGCGGGCCTGGGCTCGGCGTTCGAGAGCGCGTGGAAGCAGGCCGCGGCGACCACGGCGTTCCAGACCGCGCAGAACAACGAGCGCGACCGCGTGTACTTCAACCCGTCGGTGAACCAGGGCAAGTCGGACGGCTTGAGCACACTGGGCCAGTTCATCTACTACGACGCGATCGTGATGCACGGCCCCGGCACCAGCTCCGACAGCTTCGGCGGCATCCGCCGGACGGCCATGCAGAAGGCGAAAACCCCGGCCCAGGGCGGCAACGAGACGACGTACCTGAAGGCGTTCCTCGACGCCCGCAAGGTGATCATGAAGCAGGAGGACGCGCACTCGGACACGTCCCGGGTGGACACCGCGCAGCTGAAGTTCCTCAACGAAGGGAACTTCGACCTGCACACGCCGCTGAAGTGGAAGGTCTACGGCGACTCGTACACGATCAACTGACGTTCCGGCACCCAGGGCGGCCTTGCGGTCGCCCTGGGGGTCAGAGCACCTTGGCGACGAAGGTGACGATCGCGGCGGCCAGGGGAAGCAGGGCCAGGAGGAACGGGCTGCCCTGCCAGCTGCGGAAGCGCACCCACGGGGTGGCGGAGAGCGGCTTGTCCGGCAGGTGACCGAAGGGCAGCCGGGGCAGGGTCGCGGGCCGCCAGAACCGGGTGCCTGCCACTTGGCAGAGGGTCGCTTCGAGGACTTGGACCGCGTGTTCCCGCCGGATCGGGTCGTCGAAGTCGACCAGCAGCCAGGCGAGC
This sequence comes from Amycolatopsis tolypomycina, assembly GCF_900105945.1. Lineage (NCBI taxonomy): Bacteria > Bacillati > Actinomycetota > Actinomycetes > Pseudonocardiales > Pseudonocardiaceae > Amycolatopsis > Amycolatopsis tolypomycina. The sequence goes on from NZ_FNSO01000004.1 coordinate 6,176,835, forward strand.
CGTCTTTCCACCGCGCTCGCTGTGGGGCGCTCGGTTTTCGGGCGGCCGCAGCGCTGCAGGTACCCGAGCTCGATCGTGATGAAGCGGGCGTGGCCGGAGATCCGGCTCCGGAACAGCTTCCGGCACCGGAGGTACTCCTTGACGTCGGCGAACGAACCGCGCCGCGCCCTGGACTCCCACCGCCGCATCCGGTCGATCTCGGACAGGCACCGGAAGAGGTGGAAGCACACCATGATCGGCGCCCAGCCGGCGACGACCCTGGCGTAAGCCACCCAGGCGACCGCGAGAAACGGTCCGATCACCGCGAAGTAGACGAGCGTGATGGACAAGAGTGTGCCCCACACCCCTTGGTCGTGTGGCATCAGCACCACAGTGGCGGCGGTGGCAACGGCCGTGACGACCAGAATCGCGATACCGGCCAGCGACGTGAGTCCGTTGCGGAGCGAACTCCGCAACACGGCTTCCCGGTACACGTTCTCCGGCAGGGACCCCCGCTGGAAGTCACCGAAGGTGTCCCGGCAGGCGTGCCGGTAGACGCCGCGGGCGAAACGTCTGCCGAACGGGAGGCGGCGAGCCGTCACGCGGAGGGCGTCGCGTGCGAGCGGAAGACAGGACATCCGCGGAAAGGTAGCTCACCGCGTCAGAAGATCGTCCGCGGTTCGCGTGTTGATGATGCGCTCCGGCCCGATCCCCGCCTCGATCGCCCGTTCGCACCCGTAGCCCAGCCAGTCCAGCTGCCCCGGTGCGTGCGCGTCGCTGTCGATCGCGAACTCGCAGCCGATCTCCGCCGCCAGGCGCAGCAACCGCATCGGCGGGTCGAGGCGCTCCGGGCGCGAGTTGATCTCCACCGCGACCCCGTTCTCGCGGCAGGCCGTGAAGACCTTCTCCGCGTCGAACTCCGACTCCGGGCGCCCCTTGCCCACCACCAGCCGGCCCGTGCAGTGGCCGAGGACCCGGACGTGCGGGTTCCGGACCGCCGCCAGCATCCGGCGTGTCATGTCCCGGGCGGGCATCCGCAGCTTCGAATGGACGCTCGCCACCACGAAGTCCAGCTCCCCCAGCAGCTCCTCTTCCTGGTCGAGGGACCCGTCGTCGAGGATGTCGACCTCGATGCCCTGCAGCAGCCGGAACGGCGCCATCAGCTCGTTGGCCTTCGCGACGATCTGCATCTGCGTCCGCAGCCGGTCCGGGGACAGCCCGTTCGCGACCGTCAGGCGCGGCGAATGGTCGGTCAGCACCATCCACTCGTGGCCGACGTCCCGGCCGGCCACCGCCATCTCGCCGATCGAGCTGCCGCCGTCCGACCAGTCGGAATGGGTGTGGCAGTCCCCGCGCAGGGCCGAGCGCAGCGGCTCGCCGTCCGGCAGCTCCTTGGCGACGATCTTGCCGCGGTACGCCGGGTCACGGCCGGCCAGCGCGTCCTCGATCACGCCCGCGGTGGCCTTGCCGATACCGGGCAGCGACGTCAGCGTGCCGTTCTCCGCCATCCGCTTCAGCTGCTCGCCGTCGGTCTTGTCGACCGTCGTCGCCGCGTTGCGGAACGCCCGGACGCGGTACGTCGGCTCGCCCGCGCGCTCGAGCTGGAACGCGATCTCCCGCAACGCCCATGCCGGATCCATGGGACCTGTCTACCCCCTCCGGGGCAGTCGGTGCAGCTCGACGTCCACCAAGGCACCCTCGCGCACGAAGGCGGTTTGGTACGTGCAGTACGGCTGACGGCGGCGGTCGGTCGGCGAACCCGGGTTGAGCAGGCGCATCCCGGACGGCGTCACCGTGTCCCACGGGATGTGGCTGTGCCCGAAGACCAGCACGTCGGTGTCCGGGAACTGCGCGTCGCACCGCTGCTCACGGCCCTGTTTCGCGCCCGTCTCGTGGATGACGGCCAGGCGCACGCCACCGAGGTCCGCCCGCGCGATCTCCGGCAGCCGGGCTCGCAGGTCCGGGCCGTCGTTGTTGCCGTACACGCCGATGAGCCGCTTGCTGCGCGCCGCCAGCTCGTCGAGCAGGGCGACGTCGACCCAGTCACCCGCGTGCACGACGACGTCCGCGGCCGCCACCTCGGCCCACACCGGCGGCGGCAGCTCGCGGGCGCGGGCCGGCAGGTGCGTGTCCGAGATGAGCAGCAGCCTCATCCGATGGCCTTCAGCACCCGTTCGAGGAAGCCGCCGATGTGGTCGCGCAGCAGCGTGGCCGCACCCTCGGCGTCCCCTTTCTTCGCCGCCGCGAGGACCGCCTTGTGCTCGGCCTGCTCCTTCTTCCAGCTGGGGTTGGCCTCCCAGCCGACGATGCTGATCAGCGCCGCGCGGTCCTTGAGGTCGTCGAGGATGCTGACCATCAGCGGGTTGCCGCAGCCACGGTAGAGCGCGCGGTGGAACCGGCGGTTCAGCAGGCTCAGCGCGGCCTGGTCCTTGTCCGCGATCGCCGTCGACGCCTCCTTCAGGGCCTCCGCCGCGTCTTCCAGCAGCTCGGGGTCGCGCCGCTCGACCGTGCGCCGGACGGCCTCGGGTTCGAGCACCATCCGCACGTCGTAGACGGACTTCGCGAGCTCGGCGTCGACCGTGATCACCGACGCGCCCTTGTACGGGCTGAACGTGACCAGGCCCGAGTTCGACAGCACCTTGAGCGCCTCGCGCACCGGCGTCTTCGACACGCCCAGCCGCGCGGCCAGCTCCGCCTCGACCAGCGGCTGGCCGGGCACCAGCTCCCGGGTCAGGATGCCGCGGCGGATCTCCTCCAGGACCACCTCGGTCCGGGAGGCTGGCAGGCTGAACGTCCCGGTCATGGTGCGCTCCCTCGATCTGTGAACCCCCAATTCAACCAGGCCCGCCGATCGTATATCAGATGCCATACTGGATCGCATGAAGCGACCCGAGGAACTCCGCAGCCACCGGTGGTTCGGCGGCGACGAACTGCGCACCTTCAGCCACCGCGCCCGCGGCCGCCAGCTCGGCTACAACCCGGAAGAGCACCTCGGCAAACCCGTCATCGGCGTCCTCAACACCTGGTCGGACATCAACCCCTGCCACATGCACCTGCGCGAACGCGCCGAGCAGGTCAAACGCGGCGTCTGGCAGGCCGGCGGCTTCCCGCTCGAGTTCCCGGTCGCGACGCTGTCGGAGACCTACCAGAAGCCGACGCCGATGCTCTACCGCAACCTCCTGGCCATGGAGACCGAGGAGATCCTCCGGTCCTACCCGCTCGACGGCGCCGTCCTCATGGGCGGCTGCGACAAGACCACACCGGCGCTGCTGATGGGGGCGGCCAGCGCAGGGCTGCCCGCGATCTTCGTCCCGGCCGGGCCGATGCTGCGCGGGCACTGGCGCACCGAGGTCCTCGGCAGCGGCACCGACATGTGGAAGTACTGGGACGACAAGCGCGCCGGCCTGATCGGCGACGCCGAAATGTCCGAACTGGAACACGGGCTCGCCCGGTCGCCGGGGCACTGCATGACCATGGGGACGGCCTCGACCATGACGTCGGCCGCCGAGGTGCTCGGCGTGACGCTGCCGGGCGCCGCGTCGATCCCCGCCGTCGACTCGGCGCACCACCGGATGGCCGCCGCCAGCGGCGCGCGGATCGTCGACATGGTCTGGGAGGACCTCACCATCACGCAGGTGCTGGACAAGCGCGCCTACGCCGACGCGATCACCACCGTGCTCGCGCTCGGCGGCTCGACCAACGCCGTGATCCACCTGATCGCGATGGCCGGCCGCAGCGGGATCGGCGTCTCGCTGGCGGACTTCGACGCGATCGCGCGGCGCGTGCCGGTGCTGGCGAACATCCGGCCCGGCGGCGCCTGGCTGATGGAGGACTTCTACTACGCCGGCGGCCTGCCCGGGCTGCTCTCGCGGCTGACCGACCTGCTGCACCCCGAGCGGCCCACCGTCACCGGCCGCACCCTCGGCGAGAACCTCGCGTCCGCGCGCGTGCACGACGACGACGTCATCCGCACGCGGGACAACCCGGTCGCCGCCGAGGGCGGGGTCGCGGTGCTGCACGGCAACCTGGCGCCGTCGGGGGCGGTCATCAAGCACATCGCGGCCGAGCGGCACCTGCTGACGCACACCGGCCCGGCCGTGGTGTTCGAGAACTACGCCGACCTCAAGAAGCGGATCGACGACCCGGCGATCACCGCGGACTCGGTGCTGGTGCTGCGCGGCTCCGGCCCGCTCGGCGGCCCCGGCATGCCGGAGTACGGGATGCTGCCGATCCCCGCGCACCTGCTCGAACAGGGCGTCCGGGACATGGTCCGCATCTCCGACGCGCGGATGAGCGGGACGAGCTACGGCGCCTGCGTCCTGCACGTGGCGCCCGAGTCGCACGTCGGCGGCCCGCTGGCCCTGGTCCGCGACGGCGACCTGATCACCTTGGACGTTCCGGCCCGGACACTGCGGCTCGAGGTGTCCGATGAGGAACTGGCCCGGCGGCGTGCGGAGTGGACGGCCCCGGCCCCGCGCTTCGAGCGTGGATACGGCGCGCTCTACAGCGACCACATCACGCAGGCCGACGAGGGCTGTGACTTCGACTTTCTCGCCCGGCCGGGGCGAAATCCGGAACCCGACGCGCGGTGAGGTTGCCCCGTTCACTGATCCGTGACCGGTTGATCCCCCGTTAGGGCGAGTCGTTCGGCTTGTCCGGGTGCCCCGTACGCTGTTCCTGTCACCGACGCAACCCGGTGCCGCGTTGAAGGGGTGGAGAGTTGCCGTACGAACCGCACTGGCCCGACTCGCACGGCGAGCAGACCGACGTCCTGCCGGCCGTCCGGCCCGAGCCGCAACCGGACCCGGGCACGGCGAAGCGCTCCTTCCGCAAGGCCGGCTTCATCGCGGGCGGGGTGTTCGGCCTGCTCGTCGCGGTGTACGGCATCGACCTGCTGATCAGCCAGGGCAGCGTGCCGCGGGGTGTGACCGTGGCCGGCGTCGACGTCGGCGGGATGGGCCGCGAGGCCGCCGAGCAGGAGCTGCGCGGGAAGATCGAGCCGCGGCTGACGCGCCCGCTCGCCGTCACCGCCGGCGAGTACCAGGGCACGCTGTCGCCGACGCTCGCCGGGCTGAAGCTCGACTGGCCGCAGACCCTCGACCAGGCCGGCGAGCAGCCGCTGAACCCCTTCACGCGGCTGTCCTCGCTGTTCTCCAGCCGCGAGGTCGGCGTCGTCAGCCACTCCGACCAGGCCAAGCTCACCGCCGCGCTGGAGACGCTGCGCGGGCAGGTCGACCGCGAACCGGTCGAGGGCACCGTGAAGTTCGAGGGTGCCGAGCCGGTCGCCGTGCCGCCGAAGACCGGGCAGAAGCTCGACGTGGCGGCCGCGACCGCCGCCGTCGTCGAGAAGTGGGCGAGCGGGGAGACCCTGGCGCTGCCGGTCGCCAGCACGCCGGTCCGCACCACGCCCGAAGGCGTCCAGGCGGCGCTCGACGGGTTCGCGCGCCCCGCCGTCTCCGGCCCGCTGGTGGTCAAGGGCGAGGGCAAGAACGCGACCGTGAAGCCGGAAGCGATCGCCGCGGCCATCACGTTCGAGCCCGCCGACGGCGGCGGGCTGACGCCGAAGATCGACAACGCGAAGATCGCCGAAGCCGCCGGGCCGCAGCTGAAGTCCACCGAGAAGGAGGGCAAGGACGCCACCGTCGTCTTCGAGGGCGGCAAGCCCACGGTCGACCCCTCCACCGACGGCCGGACCGTCGACTGGGACCCCAGCCTCAAGCCGCTGCCCGACGTGCTGAAGAAGACCGACGGCCGCGAGGTCCCGGCGATCTACAAGGACAGCCCGGCGAAGGTCACCACCGAGCAGGCGAACCAGCTGGGCATCAAGGAGGTCGTCGGCGAGTTCACGACCCAGAAGTTCGCGGCCGACTCCGGGGTGAACATCCGGACCGTCGCCCAGAAGGTCAACGGCGCCATCGTCAAGCCCGGGGAAACCTTCAGCCTCAACGGGTTCACCGGTCCGCGCGGCACCGCCCAGGGTTACGTCGAGGCCGGCGTCATCAAGGAGGGCGCGCCCGGCCGCGAGGTCGGCGGCGGCATCTCGCAGTTCGCCACCACGCTGTACAACGCGGCGTACTTCGCGGGCCTGAAGGACGCGGGGCACAAGGAGCACAGCTACTACATCAGCCGCTACCCCGCCGCGCGCGAGGCGACGGTGTTCCAGAACCCCAACGGCTCCAGCGTCATCGACCTCAAGTTCACCAACGACGCGCCGACCGGGATCGCGATCCAGACGATCTGGACGCCGTCGTCGATCACCGTGAAGCTGTGGGGCACCAAGCGCTACACGGTCGAGTCGATCGAAGGCGCGCAGACCAACCAGAACGACCCGCCGACCAAGCCGGGCCCGGCGGAGAACTGCCACGCCTCCAACGGCGCGCAGGGGTTCACCACCAGCAACACCCGCGTGCTCAAGGACGTCAACACCGGCCGCGAGGTGAGCCGGTCGACCCGGACCGTCCACTACAACCCGCAGCCGAAAATCGTCTGCGGCGGAGGTCAGTGACCTCCTAACGGACGTTCACGCTGGGCGTCCGCGGCGGTACCCTGGGTGCCCATGACGGCACGGGCGGCAGGGTTCCGGGACGTCCTCGCCGTGACCGAGTTCCGGGCGCTGTTCGCGGCCCAGCTGGTCTCGGTCACCGGTGACCAGCTGGCCAGGGTGGCGCTGTCGATCCTGGTCTACGACCGCACGAACTCGCCGGGCTGGGCCGCGCTGACCTACGCGCTGACGTTCCTGCCGGACCTCGTCGGCGGGCCCCTGCTGTCCGGGCTGGCCGACCGTCACCCGCCGCGGACGGTGATGGTCCTGGCGGACGTCCTGCGGGCGGGCGCGGTGGCCGCGATGGCGGTGCCCGGCCTGCCGCTGCCGGCGGTGGCGGCGCTGCTCGTGGGCGTCCAGCTGTTCAACCCGGTGTGGAACTCGGCGCGCGCGGCGCTGCTGCCGCAGGTGCTGCCGGGCGAGCGGTTCGTGCCGGGGATGAGCCTGCTGATGATGCTGGTGCAGGCGGGCCAGGTGGCGGGCTTCGCCCTCGGCGGCCTCCTCGTGGCGGCCGTCGGTACGAGCGGCGCCCTCCTGGCGGACGCGGCGAGCTTCGCGGTTTCGGCCCTGTTCCTGACGGCCGGCGTGCGGCCCCGGCCCCCACAGGCCGCCCCGGACGTCCGGTGGTGGGCCCACATCAGGGCGGGCTGGACGGTGGTGGCGGGCGACCGCCGCCGGCTCGCGCTGGTGGCACTGGGCTGCGTGTCGGGGATCTACATAGCGGGCGAAGCGATCGCGGCCCCGTACGCGGCGGAGCTCGGCGGCGGCGCGGCGGTGGTCGGGCTGCTGCTCGGGGCGTACGCACTGGGGAACGTGTTGGGCATGGCGGCGCTGTCTCGTGTCCCGCCGGCTTTTCGGGCTCGATTGCTGGGCCCGCTGGCGGTGCTGGCGTGCGCGGCGTTGCTGGGGTGCGCGCTGCGACCGGACCTGGTGGCCACGTTGGTGGTGTTCACGCTGTCCGGGGTGGCCAGTTCGTACAACTTGATCGCGAACACGACGTTCGTGCAGCTCACGCCGGACGCCCAGCGGGCACAGGCGTTCGGGTTCGCGTTGACGGCGCTGCGGGTGTCGCAGGGGCTGGGCGTGGTGCTGGCCGGGGTGGCGGCCGAGCGGGTGGCCCCGCACGGTGTCGTTGCCGGAGCGGGCGCGATCGGCGTGGTGGCGGCGCTGGGGGCGGGTGGTTTGTGGCGGCGGGCGCAGCTGGGGGCCGGGTGAGCGGTGCCGGTCCCCGGGTGGGACGCGAGTGAGGGGCGCGATTTCACGCGGCCGACCTGCGGCGGGCGCGGGCGGCACTTCCGCTGAGCGGCGCAACTCGCGCAGCCGACCTGCCGCGGGCGCGACCCGCCACTCTCGCCGAGCGCGCAACCCGCCCAGCCAACCTGCGGCGGGCGCGACCCGGCACCCCGCCGAGCGGCGCAACCCGCGCACCCAACCTGCCACAGGTGCGACCCGGCACCCCCGCCGAGCTGCGCGATTTCACCGTGGCAGGTGCGGCACCGGCCCGGCGGCGCCGCGGCCGGCGCAATCGGCCCGGCTTCGGCTGGGGGCGCCGCCCCGTGACTGAGCAGCCCCCGATTTCCACGCTACCGCCGGGCACCGACAGTTTCGGCCCGCTCCCGGCCCAAACCGGCCCGGATCCCCGGTGACCGGCACGAAAGCCGGTCACCGGGCTCTGGTCAGGACCGCGTCCAGTCGGTCGGGGCCTGGCGCGGCGTCCAGTCCGTCGGCAGCTCCCGCGGGGTCCAGTCCGTCGGCACCTGCCGCGGGGTCCAGTCCGTCGGCAGCTGCGCTGGCGCGACGCCGGGCCGCGTCCAGTCGGTCGGCAGCTCGCGGGCCGTCCAGTCGGTCGGCAGCTGCCGCGGGGTCCAGTCGGTCGGGATCGCGCGGGTCCAGTCGGTGGGGAGCCGGCGGGTCCAGTCGGTCGGGCGCTGGCCACGGCGGCCGCGGGACGGGACGATGTTGCTGCCGGTCAGGAAGTGCGACATGGTTCTCTCCTGTTTTGTGAGTGATCTGGCACGGTGCGTAACCGGACCGTAGCCTGACCGGCCTAGTGACACACCGCGTTCATTCGATTACAGTGACGAATTCTGCGAAGAGTTTCATCCTGAGCAGAAGGGCGTTTCGTGGGATTGTCCGGGTCCCCAGGGCGAAAGCCCAGCTCAGAACGTCCACGATCAGGTATCCGAACGTGGGCGATGTGGAAGCTGGCCACTCCGGTGTTCGGCTACGTCCTCGTCGTCGACGCGCTGGCGCTGCTCGTGGTCGTCTCGACGACCGCGCTCGTGCCGGTCACCACCCAGTCGCTGCTCTGGTGTGGCCTGATCCTCGCCGGCGAGATCGTGCACCTCGAAGCGGCGCAACGCATCGAGCGCATCCGCGAGCTCGCCGCCGACGGCCGTCCCCACATGCACCTGCAGTCGATCTGGATCTTCGCCGGGCTGCTCCTGCTGCCTCCGCCGCTGGCCACCCTGGTCATCGTCGTCAGCTACGTCCATTCGTGGGTCCGCGTCTACAAGCGACGCGGCGTGATTCACCGGAAAGTGTTCTCCGGCGCCACCGTGATCCTCGCCTGCGCCGCCTCGGGGGCCGTGCTGTGGGCGGGCACCGGGCAGCTGGCCCCGTACGTGCCCCACCTGGACGGCTTCGGCGGGATGCTCGCGCTGCTGGTGTCCGGGATCGTCTACTTCGGACTGAACTACGTCCTGGTGATCGTCGCGATCCTGATGAGCAACCCGGGAAAGCCGCCGCGGCAGGCGTTCGGCAACCCGTCCGACGTGCTGATCGTGCTGGCCGCCGTCGGCGTCGGCTGCGGGATCGCGCTGGTGATGACGGTCCGGCCGTGGCTGCTGCCCGTGCTCATGGTGACGCCGGTGGCGCTCCACATCGGCCTGCTGCTCCCCCAGTTCCAGGCGGCCGCGCGCACGGACTCCAAGACGGCGCTGCTCGCGCCGGAGTTCTGGGTGCAGCTGGCCCGCAACGAGCTGGCCCGCGCGGCGGAACTGTCCTCGACGGCCGGCGTGCTGATGATCGACATCGACCACTTCAAGGCCATCGACGACGGCAACGGCCACCTGGCGGGCGACGAGGTCCTGCGCGCGGTCGCGGCGGCGATCCAGGGCTCGGTCCGCGGCGGCGACTACGTCGGCCGCTTCGGCGGCGACGAGTTCGTCGTCCTCCTGCCGGGCACCACCAGCGCGGAGATCGCGTCCGTCGCGGACCGCATCCGCACGGCGATCGCCCGGATCGAGGTGCCGGTCCCGGTGATCCGCCCGGGCAAGCCCGAGGTGATCAGCGGCCTCACGGCGTCGATCGGTGCGGCGGTGTACCCGGAAACCGCCACGGAGTACACGATCCTGCTACAGGCCGCGGACGACGCGGTGTTCGAGGCCAAGGCGGGCGGCCGCGACCGCGTGGTCCTGGCGACCGCCCGCACCGAGCTGACCCGCCCGGAGATCCCGGACGTCCTCTGACGGCCTACGGCAGCGTCGCCAGCGACTCCTCGAGCGTCGCCTCGGACAGTTCGTCGTCCACCATGGACCCGGCCAGGTAGGCGCCGTAGGCGGGCAGGTCGAGGTGGGCGTGGCCGCACAGCGCCGTGAGGATCACCTTCTCCTCACCGGTTTCCTTGCACCGCAACGCTTCCTGGATGCACGCCGCGAGCGCGTGGGTCGGCTCGGGAGCCGGGATGATGCCCTCGGACCGCGCGAACCGCACGCCCGCCGCGAAGCACTCCTGCTGCCCGATGGCGAGCGCCTCGATCAGGCCGAGCTCGTAGATGTGCGAGATGAGCGGCGACATCCCGTGGTACCTCAGCCCGCCCGCGTGGATCGGGTCCGGGATGAACTCGTGGCCGAGCGTGTGCATCTTGAGCAGCGGCGTGAGCCCGGCCGTGTCGCCGAAGTCGTAGGCGTACCTGCCGCGCGTCAGCGACGGGCAGGCGGCCGGCTCGACCGCGCGGATCACCGGGTTCATCCGGCCGGCCAGCTTCTCGCGCAGGAACGGGAAGGCGAGCCCGCCGAAGTTGGAGCCGCCGCCGGTGCAGCCGACCAGCACGTCCGGGGTGTCGCCGGCCAGCTCGAACTGCTTCAGCGCCTCCTCGCCGATGACGGTCTGGTGCAGCAGCACGTGGTTGAGCACGCTGCCCAGCGCGTACCGCGCGTCCGGGTCCTGCGCCGCCTGTTCGACGGCTTCGCTGATCGCGATGCCGAGGCTGCCGGTGGAGTCCGGGTGCTGCTTGAGGATCGCGCGACCGGACTCGGTCAGCTCGGACGGGCTCGGGTGGACGGTCGCGCCGAACGTCTCCATCATCAGCTTGCGGTAGGGCTTCTGGTCGTAGGAGGCGCGCACCTGCCAGACCTCGCACTCCAGCCCGTACTGGGCACAGGCGAACGCGAGCGCGCTCCCCCACTGGCCGGCGCCGGTCTCGGTGGTCAGCCGCGTGACGCCTTCGGCCGCGTTGTAGAACGCCTGCGGCACAGCGGTGTTCGGCTTGTGGGAGCCGACCGGGCTGACGCCTTCGTACTTGTAGTAGATCCGCGCCGGGGTGCCCAGCGCCTTCTCCAGCCGTCGCGCGCGGAACAACGGCGACGGGCGCCAGAGCCGGTAGACCTCCCGCACCTCCTCCGGGATGTCGACATAGCGATCAGTCGTCACTTCCTGGGCGATGAGCGCCTGCGGGAACAGCGGCGCGAGGTCGTCCGGGCCGACGGGCTCGCGCGTGCCGGGGTGCAGCGGTGGCGGCGGGGGCTCGGGCAGGTCGGGGATCACGTTGTACCACTGGGTGGGGAGATCGGCTTCGTCCAGGACGTACTTGGTCTGCTCAGCCATCGAACCTCCTTGGTCGGCACCTCAACTTAGGACGCTCCCGGCCGCGGAACCAGTACGGTGACCCGGATGGAGAACGTGCTGGAAAACCTTCCGCTGTGGCTTCCCCCGTCCGGACGCGGTCCGGGCCTGGTGCTGATCCAGGAGATCTTCGGCCTCGACGACTACCTCCGCTCGGTCGCGGCGGAACTCGCCGCTTCCGGGTACGTGGTGGCGGTCCCGGAACTGTTCTGGCGGACCGCGCCCGGCTGGTCGTCGACGCACGACGAAGCGGGCGTGGCGGCGTCGATGGCGGTCATGTCGTCCTTCGACCCGGCGCTGGGGCTTTCCGACGTCCTGGCCACGGTGGCCCACCTGCGCTCCCTCCCCTCGGTGACGGGTGGCGTGGGCGTCCTCGGCTTCTGCCTGGGCGGCTCGCTGGCCTTCGCGGCGGCCGCCGAGGGCGACCCGGACGTCGCGGTGTCGTTCTACGGCTCCACGGTGGCCGCGCAGATCGAGGGCCTGGACCGGATCGAGTGCCCGATCCAGTTCCACTTCGGCGGGCAGGACCCGTACATCCCGCGCTCCGACGTGGCCGTGGTGGAGGCGGCCGTGGCCGCCCACCCGGGTGCGGAGATCCACGTGCAGGAGGACGCCGGGCACGCGTTCCACAACAACGTGGCGCCGATGTTCCACCACCCCGAGGCGGCGGCCCGCGCCTGGGAGCTGACCACCGGGTTCCTGCGGCGCACGCTGCCGGCGTAGTCAGCCCAGGCCGGCCGCCTTGCGCAGCAGGACGGACCGTTCGCGTTCGTTGGCGCACAGCCGGGCCGCCAGCTCCAGCTCGGCGCGCGCTCCCGGCGACGGCCGAGGCGGGCCAGCAGTTCCCCGCGCACGGTGGGGAGCAGGTGCGAGCCGGTCGGCGGCGGCCAGCTCGTCCACGATGGCCAGTGCCGGTTCCGGCCCCGAGGCCATGGCCACGGCGACGGCCCGGTTGAGCACGTCGTCGTCGATCCGGTCGGGATCGACGTCCTCGGGGTGCCGGCCCAGCTCCGGGTCCGTGGCGAGCACGGCGTGGCGGTCCCGGAGCGCGGCCCGGCGGCGGATGGCGTCGATCGCCCGCCGCCGGGCGGTGGTCATCAGCCAGGCGGCCGGATCGGCCGGCGCGGCGGCAGGCCACGCCACGAGCGCCTCGGCGACCGCCTCCTGCGGCGTCCTCGGCCAGCCCGAAATCCCCGGTGAACCGGGTCGGCGCGGCCACGATCCGCCCGCCTTCATGGCCGCGTTCGACTCGTCGGTGCCCCGCATGATCAGCAGGTCCTGGTCGAACGAGCCGGCCACGGATCGACACGGCCGCGGAGGAATTTTCGGCGGGCCGGACCCGTCATTCAGGTCGCGGTCCTGGCGCCTCGGCGGCCAGCAGGGCGCGGACCTGCCTGATCGCGGCCGCCTTGGCCTCGACCGAGCAGGTGCCCGTCCCCCGGACCTGGATGCCCGACGGCAGGTGGGTCACCCAGACGTGCGGCGGCTGCTCCGGCTGTCGCGTGCAGTAGAGATCGAGGCGCAGGTCCTCGGGCGGCGGATCGTCCGGTTCCTCCGGGCCCTCCGGCACCACGGTCACCCGGGCCGACGCCTCGTCCGGCAGGACGCCCCGCCCGGTCTCGCGCTTGAGTGCTCCCCACGGTCCCTCGGCGCCCTCGTGGGCCACGACGGCGAACGCGGCCACCCGCCCGGGCCGGCCGCCCAGGTGCTGCACGCTCCAGTTGCGTTCCTCCGCGAGATCGCGATACCGGCGCACGAGCAACGCCACCTCTGGCGCGTCGCCCTCGACGAAGACGACCACGTCGAAGGGGTCCCGGGGATCCCGCACGGCCAGCCGGGCGGCAAGATCGTCCCGCAGCTCGGCGGCCTCCGCGGACAACCGGTGCGCCTCGGCCTCCCACGCCAGCTCGACAGCCGCCGCCAGATCTTCTTCGACCGCCCGCAGCCGGACGGCGGCCGCGTGCAGCGGCCCGAGCTCCGCCAGGCAGCGGCGCAACCGGCGGGCCCGGAGGTGGTCGCGCAGGACGGCGGGGTCGGCCAGGGCCGATTCGAGGGCGGCGTACTCGGACAGCACGTCTTCGGACACCGGCCTCGTCATGAGCCCATCATGCGGCATCCCGGCGGGCCACCACCCGGTACGCGTTGGACCACCCGCGTTTCCGGCCGAACGGTGCGCTGACCCGGTCCACGATCGAGGCCAGCACGAACAACGGCACGCACGCGACGAACGTGGCCTTGCGCAGGATCCGCCGCCACCGCGCCGGCGGGGCGTCCCGCCACGCAAGATCCTCGCCGGCGATGGTCAGGGCGTTGACCGCCATCAGGGAAGCGGCCAGCACGTCGATCGCGTCGTGCGGCTCGGCGCGCTGCTCGGCGACCACAGTGAAGCCGAGGCCGGCCAGCTCCGCACGGAGGTTGCCGAGCGGCATCAGGTTCAGGTGCTGGGGTTGCAGCCAGGGCAGCCACCACCGGCCGAGCAGCTGCGCCCAGCGGCATTCCGGATCGGGCAGCTCGATCGCCAGCAGCCCGCCGGGCCGCAGCGCCGTCCGCGCCGCCGCCAGCTCCCGCCGGGGTTCCGCGGTGTGTTCGAGGTAGTGGTACATGCTGACGACGTCGTAGCGCCCGGCGAGGTCTTCGGCCAGGTCCACGAACAGGCCCCGGTAGCCGGTCCGGATCCGGCCCTGCGCACGCGCCAGCTCGACCCCGTCGCCGAGATCGAGACCGTCGAACTCGACCCCGGGCAGCACGGCGGCGGCTTCCGCGCAGAAGTGCCCGTGCCCCGTGCCGACGTCGAGCCACGCACCCGCCGCACCGTTGTCCCGGGCCAGCTCGGCCCGGGAGCGGTAACCCGCCCGGTTGCCGGCGAACATCGCGGTCATGTTCTTTTCGCCGAGCCCGTCGTAGCAGTCCCGGTAGTAGAACTCGAGCCCGGCCGGGTTCAGCCGCGGGTTCTGGAAGACGTGCCCGCAGTCCCGGCATTCGTCGAGCCCGAACCGGCCCGGCTTGTGCTGCAGCAGATCGGTGGTCCGCACCCGCCCGCGAACGGCAGCGGAGTCACACCACGGACACCGGGCCCGCCGAGGCTCGAAGAACCGATCGACCCCACCGGCCAGGTCAGCCAGATAGCCCGGCCGACGCGAGGCGACCGGATCGGCTGGCGCTTCGTCCTCGATCATGGAGGCGGAGCCTAACGCGCGCACCACCCGTGCGTGCACCGTCGAACGGACGAAGTTGCGTGCCTGCCACCGCTCGAAGGCTCTGGCCGGCCGGTTCGGACTGTCGCCCCACCGACCGCCGGGGAGACCGAAGCGATGTTCGGCCGCGTCGAAGACGAGTGGTCGCGTCGCCCGGTGGTGCCGCAGCGCCGCCGTAACGGCAGAACGGCAGAACGGCAGAACGGCGATGACAGCCGACAGGTCAGTGCTCCGTCATCGCGACGAACCGAGCTACTTCGATGATCAGCAGCAGGTAGCCGAGCACGAGCGCGGTGGTCGAGCGTCCGCGGCACCTCGCGCCCGCGTGGGCCCTCCGCAACCCGAGATGACCGAAGCTGATCGAGAGCAGGGGCAGGATTACCGGGGCCAGGACCGAGAACGTTTGGTAGTACAGGGCTTCGCCGACGTCTCCGTCGAGGCCCGGTCGGCCGTAGGCCCCGAGGAAAGCGATCCAGCCGAGCACGCCGAGCACCAGCGCTGCGGTGGCCACCTTCGTCGACGGCAGTTCGTTCATGACGTGACGGTAATCAGCCGGTCGCGGGACCGGTCCCGTGTCCGGCCCGCAGCTACTTCGCGTTGTTCAAAGGACCGTGGCATGAGCTGTGGACCCCGTCCGGCTGGCGGCCGACCAGCAACCTGCTGAGGGCGGGACGCCGCCGGGACGGCGTACTCTCCATGGACCCACCAGCGGCCGGCCAGGCCGCCGGGGCTGGAGTGATGACGCATGGACACGAGAGGGCTGAGGGTGGACGCGACTGCATCCCGGGCGCCGCAACACCCCGTACCGCCCGCCGTCGCGGCTCGGTGGGCGCTGGGGACGTTCGTCCTCGGCAACCTGGTGATCGTCGAGATCCTGTTCTTCACCGCCGGGACCGGCAAGAACAGCGTGCTCACCGTGGCGAAGTTCGTCGGCCTGCATGCCGCCGTGGTGCTGCTGTTCCAGCTGCTGCTCGTGGCCCGGCTGCCGTGGCTCGACCGGCGGATCGGGATGGACCGGCTGACCGTGTGGCACCGGTGGGTCGGCTTCACCCTGCTGTGGACCATCCTCACCCACGCCGTGCTGGTGGTGCTCGGCTACGCGCTCCTCGACGACGCGTCGATGGTCAAGACGTTCTTCGCGCTGGCCGGCGTGCCGGCCTCCCTGCTCGGGATCGGCGCCGCGGCGATCGTCGTCGTGGTGGCCGCCGTCTCCGTGCGGCCGGTGCGCCGGCGACTGCGGTACGAGACCTGGCACGGCGTGCACCTGCTGCTGTACCTGGCCTTGGGGCTGGCGTTCGTCCACCAGCTGCTGGAGACCACGACCTTCAGCTCGTCCTGGTTCGCGAAGGCGTACTGGTGGCTCCTGTGGCTGTTCGCGTTCGGCGCCCTGGTCACCGGCCGGATCTTGGTTCCCCTGTGGCGCAACGCCTATCACCGGTTCCGGGTCACGGCCGTCACGCCGGAGGCGGACGACGTCGTTTCGGTGTCCGTCACCGGCCGCCACCTCGACCGGTTCCCGGCTCGGGCCGGCCAGTTCTGCATCTGGCGGTTTCCCGGGCACAACCGCTGGTGGCAGGCGAATCCGTTCTCGCTGTCGGCGGCACCCGACGGCCACACCCTGCGCCTGACGGCCAAGGCGGTCGGCACGACCAGCGCCGGCCTCCGGGACGTCCCGGTCGGGAGCCGCGTGTTCGTCGAGGGGCCGTACGGCGCGTTCACCTCGGTGCACCGGACGCGGCCCGGCGCGCTGCTGATCGCCGGCGGGGTGGGGATCACGCCGATCCGGGCCCTGCTGGAAGAGGAACCGGCGGGCGACGTCGTCGTGCTCCACCGGGTGCGCAGCGAAGCCGGCGCCGTACTGGCCGACGAGGTGCGGGCCCTGGTCGCGGACCGCGGTGGGCGGCTGCACCTGCTCACCGGGCGCACGAGTGATGGCGCCACGCCGTTCGCGCCGGACAGCCTCCGCGCGCTGGTCCCCGACATCGCCGAGCGGGACGTGTACGTCTGCGGCCCGCCGGCGATGACCTCGGCGGTGCTCGGCGCCCTGCGCGAGCTGGACGTCCCCGCCCGGCGCGTGCACTCCGAGCGGTTCGGCCTGGCCTGACGGGCTTGCGGGGGCAACGCCGGCGCGTCGCCCCCGCACCCGTGCTACCGGATCACGAACGGCGCCGACACGTCCACCGCGTACGGCGTCGTGCTGTTCTTGTTGAGCTGCAGCACGTAGTTGCCCGGCACCACGACCGGCGGGCCGGACGCGTTGATGTCGCCCGCGCTCGCGGCCAGCGCCGACGCCGGGAAGGACACGCGCACGACCTGGGACCGGCCCGGGTCCAGCGTCACCCGCGCGAAGCCGACCAGCCGTTGCGGCGGGACGACCACCGGGCTCACCGGCTGGGCCACGTACACCGGCACGATGTCGGTGCCCGCGCGGGTTCCGGTGTTGGTGACGGTGAACGTCGCGGTGGCCGTGCCGTCGCGCGCGACCTTCGGCGTCACCGCGAGGTTCGTGTGGGTGAACGTCGTGTACGACAGGCCGTAGCCGAACGGGTATTGCGGGTTGTAGGCGTTGCCCTGACCGGACGCTGTGCTGGGCAGCTGGTCGAAGAACTTCGGCTGGTCCCCCAGCGGGGACGGCGCGGTGCCGGCGAAGTCGCCGCCGACGGCCGGTGCGTCGGACGGCCAGCTGATCGGCAGCTTGCCCGCCGGGTTCACCTTGCCGAACAGCACATCCGCCACGGCCGTGCCGGTTTCCGTGCTGCCCTGGTAGGCCATCAGCACCGCGTTCGCCTGCTTCGCCGGGCCCAGCCCGACCGGACGGCCCGCGACGACCACGACGATCACCGGCTTGCCGGTCGCCTCCAGGGCCGAGATGAGGGCCTGCTGGTCGGGCGGCAGCGCCGGTGCCGGGTTGTCGCCCAGCCCTTCCGCGTAGGCCTTCTCCCCCACCACCGCCACGTAGGCGCTGGTGTCCGCCGCGGCCGCGACGGCGCTCGCGGTGTCCGGCGCGTAGACCGCGGCCGGGTTCGCGGCCCGGATGCCGTTCAGCACGGTGGTGCCCGGCGGGATCTGGTTTTCGGGGCCCATGCAGCACACGTGCCCGGCGCCCGCCACGCCCTGCCAGCTCACGCTCCAGCCGCCGAGCTGGTTGGTCATCGAGTCCGCGCTCGGGCCGGTCACGACGACCTTCGCGCCGGCCGGCAACGGCAGCGCGTTGTTTTCGTTGCGCAGCAACGTGATCGACTCCCGCGCGGCCTTCAGCGTCTGGTCACGCCCGGCGGTGACGGCGGCGTTGGCGGCGTTCGCGTCGACGCAGGGCTTCGCCGGGTCGGCCACGCACGGCTGGTCGAACAGGCCGAGCTGGAACTTCAGCGTGAGGATCCGGCGCACGGCCTGGTCGATCCGCGCGCGCGAGATCTTGCCCGTGTCGACGGCCTGCAGGATCGCGGCCTGCCACCCGGCCGCGTCGGAGACCTGCATGCTCATGTCGACGCCCGCGTTCACGGCGGCGGCGATGGCACCGGACAGGTCCGGCGCGATGTGGTAGGCGGTCTGCAACGCGGCGACGTCCTGGTAGTCGCTGATCACGACACCCTGGAAGCGCATCTGGTTGCGCAGGATGTCGGTCAGCAGGTAGCGCGACGCGGTGGCGGGAACGCCGTTGATCGAGCCGGAGTTGACCATGACGGTGCCGGCGCCCGCGTCGATCCCGGCGGCGTACGGCGGCAGGATCGTCGTCTGGAGGTAGTTCATCGGGAGCAGCGCCTCGGCCCGGTCGTGGCCGTTGATCGACTGCGAGTAGCCGGCGAAGTGCTTGACCGTCGCGCTGACGTTCAGCTCACCGCGCTTGCCGGGCGCCTGCATGCCCTTGATGTTCGCGGCGCCCAGCGCGGCCGAGAGAGCCGGTTGCTCGGCCCAGGTTTCGTAGGTGCGGCCCCAGCGGTTGTCGCGCGCGATGTCCTGGACCGGGGCGAAGTTCCAGGTCCAGCCGGTGGCGCGCAGGGCGTCCGCGGTCGCCTTGCCGCCGGCGTGGGCGAGCGCGGGGTCCCAGGTGGCGCCCATGCCGATCGACTGTGGGAACAGCGGCGCCTGCCACGGGTGGCCGAAGCCGTGCACCGCGTCGACGCCGAACACGACCGGCAGGTGCAGGCGCGAGTTCTTGATCGCGAACTGCTGGATGATGTTGTACTCGGTGGCCCAGTCGTAGCCGGTGTTGCCGACGCCGCCCTTGCCGGTGGTGTCGACGGGGTTTTCGGTGCCGCCCGCGAGGATCGAACCGACGTGCGCGTCGACGAGGATCTTCCGCATGCAGTCGGGATTGGGCATGTTGAAACCGTTGTTGCCGCACGTGGTGCCGTTCGGGTCGGTCAGCGTGGAGACCAGCTGCTGATCCATCTGCCCGACCTTTTCGGGCAACGTCATGGCCTGCAGCAGCGCCTCGACCCGCGCCGGCACCGGCCGCCGGGCATCCAGCCATGGCGCGGCGCCCGGATCGACGGCGGCGCTGCTACTGGCGGCGAACGCGGGAACCGCGAGCAGGACCGCCGCCGCGAGCACCGTGACGGTGACGCGGGTACTGCGTCTGTGTTTGCGGAACACCTGACCTCCTTCAGCCGTGGTCGGCACGGACCGGCCGCATGGGTGCGAGCGCACCGTAGGCACCATTCCCCTGGTGCGTAAAGCGCCGAACGGCCGAGGAGGTGTCACGCAGCTTGGGCGTCACCGCTTGCGGGAGATGGCCACCCCGGTCAGGCAGAGCGCCCCGCCGACAAGGCCGTACAGCGTGGGGATCTCCCCCAGCAACAGCCACGACAACAGCACCGACGCGGCCGGCACCGCGTAGGTCACCGCCGACAGGCGACCGGCGTCCATGCGGCGCAGTGCGTACGCCCATGCGGTGAAGCCGATCGCCGTGGGGAACACGCCCAGGTACGCGGCGCCGACCACCGCGGACGCCGGCGCCGCCCGGAGTTCGGCCACCAGCTGGGGTGCCCACGGCAGCAGCACCACCGTGGCGACGACGCAGCCGAGCCAGATCGCCGTGAGGCCGTCGACGTGGCGCAGTGCCACCTTCTGGATCATCACGCCCGCGGCGTACAGCGCGGCGGCCAGCAGGCACAGCAGGACGCCCGCCCAGTTGCGCTGGCCGGTCGCCGACGTCGCGATGAGCGCCGCGCCGCCGAGCGCCACCAGTGAGCCGACGACGAGGGACCGCGAGAAGCCTTCGCCGAGGAACTTCCCGGCCGCGACCGCGACCAGCAGCGGCGCCAGGTTGACCAGCAGCGCCGCCGTGCCCGCGTCGACGTGCTGCTCGCCCGCGTTGAGGGCCACCGTGTACCCGGCGAGCCACACCACGGCGTAGGCCGCGACCAGCAGGAACGCCTTGCGTGTCAACCGGACCCGGACCGGCCGCCGGGTCAGCGCGATCGCCGTCAGTGCGACGGCCGCGACGGCGAGCCGCAACAGCGCCAGCGGTCCCGGGGACAGCGCGTGCCCGATGCCGCGGATGGCGACGAACGACGAACCCCACAGCACGACCGCGAGCCCGGCGGCCACCGCGATCTTGGCGAGTTCGGTTTTGCCGGGGCCGGCCGGGCGGGTGGTTTCGAGGAGTTCGGTCACCCCGGCATCGTCACCCGAGGCGTCTGTACAGCACAAGCGATTAGTTCTGGACGTCCGTTAAGCAAGCCTGTACATTCGCACCCATGCTGGACATCCCCCGGCTCCGCGTCCTGCGGGCGGTGATCGCCACGGGCTCGATCCGCGCGAGCGCCGCCTCGCTCGGCTACACACCGTCGGCCGTGAGCCAGCAACTCGCTGCCCTGCAACGGGAAACCGGGCTGCAGCTGTTCGAGCGATCCGGCCGCGGCATCGAGCCCACGGCGGCCGGGCGGACCCTGGCCGCCGAGGCCGACACGCTGTTCGAGGCCTTCAGCCGGGTCGAGCGGGTGGTCGGCGACCTGCGCGCCGGCCGGGTCGGCAGCCTGTCGATCGGCTACTTCGGCTCGGCCGGCGCGACGTGGCTGGCGCCGACCGTCGCCGCGCTGCGCGCCGAGTTCCCGGACCTCCGGCTCGACCTGCTGCTGACCGAGTTCACCCCGGGCGACCCGGACGTCGACATCTTCGTGGAGGAGACCGGCACCGAGCGCCCGGGCACCGTCGAGGTCCGCCGGCTCGCCGACGACCCGTACTTCGCCGTCGTCCGCGCCGACGACCCGCTCGCCGGGCTGCCGCAGGTGCCGCTGGCGGACCTCGCGCGGCGGCACTGGGTGGACAACGACCTCCGCGAGGGGCCGTGCCGCCAGGTGCTGCTCAACGCGTGCGCCCAGGCCGGGTTCTCGCCGAGTTTCGTGGTGGAGACCCACGACTACCGGACGGCGATGTCCTTCGTGGCCACGGGAATCGGCCTGACCGTGGTGCCGTCGCTCGGCATCGGCGAGCTGCCGGCGGGCCTGACGACCGTCGCCTTGGTGGCGCCCACGCCGGTCCGGCACCTGGGGCTCGCGGTGAAGAAGTCGATTGCGCAGCACCCCGCCGCCCGGCGCGCCGTCGAATTGCTCGAAGGTCTTGTCTTCGCGGGCCGATCCCGGGCAAGCTGATTGCCGCAGCACCGAAACATCGGCTCGAAACTCACCGTTCCCGCAATGCTCCGGTTGATGCCCGGCACGTTCCGCAAACGCAATTGTTAGCGCTAACAATCCGGGCGTCACGCATCACTGACGATGAATGGAGAACCACCATGGGCCCGATGGGGCAAGCCCCGCCGCACCGTGCCGGGCGGAGCCGCGCGAGGCGGACGCTGATCGCCGGGCTCACGACCGTTCTCGCGGCCACCGCGGCGGTCGTGTCCGGCGCCGGTGCGGCGTCGGCGGCGACCGTCGACACCACCGCGTGGTACCTGCTCCTCAACCGCACCAGCAGCAAGGCGATGGACGTCTCCGGGGTCTCCACCGCCGACGGCGCCGCGGTCCACCAGTGGTCCCGCCACGACGGCGCCAACCAGCAGTGGCAGTTCGTCGACTCCGGCAACGGCTACTACCGGCTGAAGTCGAAGAACTCCGGCAAGGTCCTCGACGTCGCCGGCCGGTCGACCGCCGACGGCGCGAAAGTCCAGCAGTGGACGGACCTCAACGGCACCAACCAGCAGTTCCGCCTCG
This sequence comes from Amycolatopsis tolypomycina, assembly GCF_900105945.1. Lineage (NCBI taxonomy): Bacteria > Bacillati > Actinomycetota > Actinomycetes > Pseudonocardiales > Pseudonocardiaceae > Amycolatopsis > Amycolatopsis tolypomycina. Next base: position 6,198,548 of record NZ_FNSO01000004.1, read on the forward strand.
CCGACTCCGACGGCGGCTACGTCCGCCTGCTCAACCGCAACAGCGGCAAGGCCGTCGAGGTCACCGGCGCCTCGACCGCCGACGGCGCGGCCGTCGTCCAGTACGGCGACCGGCAGGGCGCCAACCAGCAGTGGCAGCTCGTCCGGGTGGGCGACACCGGCTCGTGCTCGCTCCCGTCGACCTACCGCTGGTCTTCGACGGGCTCGCTGGCCGACCCGAAATCGGACTGGATCGCGCTCAAGGACTTCACGAACGTCGTCCACAACGGCAAGCACATCGTCTACGGGTCGACCGTGAACGCGTCGGGGTCCTACGGTTCGATGGCTTTCGCGTCCTTCACGAACTGGTCCGACATGGCTTCGGCCGGCCAGACGGGAATGACCATCGGCAATGTCGCGCCGACGCTGTTCTATTTCGCGCCGAAGAACATCTGGGTGCTCGCCTACCAGTGGGGCCCGACCACGTTCAGCTACCGGACGTCGAGCGACCCCACCAACCCCAACGGGTGGTCGTCGCCGCAGGAGCTCTTCACCGGGACCATCCCCGGCTCGGCGCCGCTGGACCAGACGCTCATCGGCGACGGCACGAACATGTACCTGTTCTTCGCCGGTGACAACGGAAAGATCTACCGGGCGAGCATGCCGATCGGGAACTTCCCCGGCAGCTTCGGCTCGAACTACACCACGATCATGAGCGACACGACCAAAAACCTCTTCGAGGCCGTCGAGGTCTACAAGGTCCAGGGCCAGAACCAGTACCTCATGCTCGTCGAGGCGCGGGGGACGAACGAGGACCGCTTCTTCCGCTCGTTCACCGCCACCAGCCTCAGCGGCACGTGGACCCCGCAGGCGGCCACCGAGAGCAACCCGTTCGCGGGCAAGGCCAACAGCGGCGCCACCTGGACCAACGACATCAGCCACGGCGACCTCGTCCGCACCAACCCCGACCAGACCAAGACCGTCGACCCCTGCCACCTGCAGCTGCTCTACCAGGGCAGGAGCCCGAGCTCCGACGGTCTCGACTACAACAAGCTGCCCTGGCGGCCCGGCGTGCTGACGCTGCAACGCTGATCGGCCGGCCGCCCTCACCCGCACCGGGTGGGGGCGGCCGCTCAGAACAGCGTCGCGGGCTCGACCGGCTCCGGCTCGGGCAGTGCGTCGAGGCCGGGCACCAGCGCCCGCACCTCGTCGTGGAAGCGGCGGGCGAGCGCCGGCGCGTCGTCGTTGTCGGGGGTGTGCACGAAAACCGTCGGCGACCGGCCCTCGCGCAGCCAGCCGGCGACCACCTCCAGCCACGGCTGCCACCCCGAAGCCGTCTCCTCGGCCGAATCCCGGCCCAGGTAGCGGACGATCGGCCGGTCGGTCAGCGCCCGCGTCCGCCGTGGCAGCCGCGGCTTCTTGGCCCAGGCGTCCTGCTCGGCTTCGCTGACCGGCGGGCGCCGGAAGAAAACGGTGGTGTCGAACGGCACCCACTCGGCGTCCGCCGCGGCGAGCGCGCCCTCCAGCAGTGACGTCGAGGCGGCGTCGGTGAAGAACCCGGGGTGGCGCACCTCGACGGCGCGCCGGAGGCCGGCGGGGAGCCGGCGCAGGAAGCGGCCGAGGGCGTCGACGTCGGCGGGACCGAACGAGCCGGGCAGCTGGGTCCACAGGACCGCCCGGTCGCCGAGGGGTTCCAGGGCGTCCAGGAACGCCCGCATCTCGGTCTCGACTGCATTGAACCGGCGCTCGTGCGTGACGACCTTGGGCACCTTGACCACGAACCGGAACGCGGCGTCGGTCTGCTGCGCCCAGGCCGCGACGGTGGCGCGGGCGGGGGTCGCGTAGAAGGTGGTGTTGCCTTCGACGGCGTTGCACCAGCCGGCGTACGCCCGCAGGCGTTCCTTGGCCGGCAGCGACGGCGGGAGGAAGCGCCCGGGCCACGCCTTGTGGGTCCACATCGCGCAGCCGACGTGCAGACGTGCCACCGGGTCAGCTCCCCTCGTGGTCGGGCGACCGGTCATTCTGCCATTGCGGCCGACGGCGTCAGCCGGCCAGGGCCTCGGTGATCTGCCGGGTGGTCTGCTCGGCCACGCGGGGATTGACGGCGGCGTAGGCGACATAGGCGTTCAGGCCGGTGGCCAGCGCCCAGCCGCGGCCGCGGGTCCAGGTGGCGTCGTCCACGTCGAGCGCGGCGCGGAAGCAGGCCCGCGTCTCGGCGGTCATCAGGGTGAAGGCGATGATCAGGTCGCAGGCGGGATCGCCGGCCCCGAGCTCGCCGAAGTCGATGACGGCGCTGAGCCGGCCACCGGTCGTCAGCAGGTTGCCGGTGTGGAAGTCGCCGTGGCACCAGACGGCAGGCCGGTCCGATCCGGGGGCGGCGAGGGCGTCGTCCCACAGCCGCGTCAACGCGGCGGCGTCGAAGGCGTCCCCGGCTTTCGCGATGGCGGCCCGCGTCGCGGAGTCCCGCGCGGCCAGCGGACGGCCGGCGAGGTCCGCGGGCGGTTCGGCATCGAACCGGTGGAGCGCGGTCAGGAACCCGGCGAGCGCGAGGGCGGCGTCGGCGGAGCCGGAGAGGGCGTCGACGGTGGCCACTTCGCCGTCCAGCCACCGCGACACGGCCCACGGCCAGGGATAGCCGAAGGCGGGTTCGCCCACGCCCACCGGTTCCGGGATGGCCAGCGGCAGGTGCGGCGCCAGCCGCGGCAGCCATTCGGCTTCCTTCGCCGCCTGCCGGATGGCGCCGGCGTGGCGCGGCAGCCGGACGGAAAGCTCCTCACCCAGCCGGTAGATGACGTGATCCGAGCCGGCGGGCGCGTGCCGGCGCAGCGGCAGGCCGGCCCAGCGCGGGAACTGCGTGTCGACCAGCCGCCGCGCCAGTGCGGCGTCGATCGCGGGGTTCGTTTCGAGGGTCAAGGCAACTCCTGTGGGGGCTGCCGGGAGCGTGCCACCGCCGCGGCCGGTTGATCAACCGGTTAATCGCGGCACACATCGCCGTATCCTGCGGTGATGTTCGCCGCGGATGACGGCACCCGGACCACGGCGCTGCTTCGCGCCCGGCTGGGTTCGGCACTGGAGTCGGTGACCGAGGAGTGGCACTGGTACCAAGGCCGGCGGAGCGACCTGCTGAGGTTCTGGTTGCATTTTCCCGCGTCCCGGCTCTGCGGCTGCACGGCACAGACGACCTGAGTTCGCCGGCGCGGTGTGTCGGCGGCGTCCTCCTCGGATTCGACGCGGCGACCATCACCGGCCGGCCGCGGTCAGCGCGCCGCTGATCCGCCTCCTGGCCTGGTTTGCTTCCCGGCCGACGGCTGCTTCACCCGACCGGCGACCACACGCCGAACCACTGCTCGGCGCCGTACGCCTCGAACAGTTCCGCCTCGGCGAACCCCAGCTTCGCCGCGACGCGCATGGAACGTTCGTTGGCGGTCTGGGTGCAGAGCACCACCGGCTCGCCCGGGTGCGTGCCGGCGAACCAGCCGAGCGCCGCCGCGCACGCCTCGGCCGCGTACCCGAACCCCCATGCCGCCGGCAGGAACAGGTAACCGAGCTCCGCCTCCCCGGCCGTCGGGCGCACGGGACCCGGACCGTCCTCAGCGCGCCGATCGAGCGTGATCATGCCGATCATCGCCCCGTCGAGCTCGACCACGAAAAAGCCGAGACGCTGCCCGGGCACCTCGGGAACCACCCGCTCGAGCTCGTCCCGCGGCCGGGGACCACCGACGTACGTGCCGACCTCCGGCGAGGCGAACAGCTCGATGAACGACGGCCGGTCCCGCGCCTCGGCCGCGCGGAGCACGAGCCGCTCCGTTTCGATCGGCGGGGGCGGCCAGGCGACGGACTCGGACACGGCGCCAACGTATCGCGTTTCGCCGACCGGATTCGCAGGATCGCGGACATCCGGTCACCGCCGGCGTCGTGGCGGCGCGAAGGTTCCGGGGTACGGCAGTCAGCCACCGACCACGAGGAGTCTCCGTGAACCTGTCCGTCCGCGCCCTGCCCGCCATCCTCGCCGCGGTCTTCTTGACCGGTGTCTCCCACGTTCCCGCGGCGGCCGCCCAGGCGACCTGCACCCCGTGCAACGGCTACCGCTACCAGGTTCCCGGTACGACGGCCGTCTACCTGGTGATCGACGGCGTCCGGCACCACGTCCCCGACGAGCGGACCTACTTCAACCTGTGGCGGACCTGGGACGGGATCCTGCCCGGCGGCACGAACATCACCGTCGGGGATCCCCTGCTGTCCAACTCCTACCTCGGCCAGGAGGACTTCTGGCCGTACCGGGTGTACCTCGTCGGGCGCAGCAAGCGCTGGATCCCGAGCCCGGCGATCTTCGACCAGTACGCCTTCGACTGGGCCAAGATCCAGCACCCGGAGAACATGCCCGGGGCGGGCCCGGACATCCCCGGACGGTGAACCACCACCTCCTCGCCGCCGCGCCGCGTAGTCTGGTTGCGCGGCAACGGCGGTGAGGGGGTCTCCGACGTGATCGAGGCACGGCGAGTGCTGGTGGTCGCCTACGACAACGCGCAGATCCTGGACGTCGCCAATCCGTGTGCGGCCTTCGAGATCGCGAACCGGCACGGCGCGGGCCCGCCGTACCGGCTCGAACTCGCCACGCCGACGGGCAACCAGGTGCGCAGCTCGGCCGGGATAGCCCTGTCGGGCGCGCGCCGGCTCGCCTCGCTGACCGGCCGCATCGACACCATGGTCGTCGTGGGCGGCTACGGGACCGGCGCCGCCATGGCCGACGAGGGACTGCTGACGCAGCTGCGGCGGCTGGCTCCGCGCAGCAGGCGGATCGCCTCGGTCTGCACCGGCGCGTTCGTGCTCGCCGCGGCGGGGCTGCTCGACGGCCGCCGGGCCACCACGCACTGGGGCTGGGGGCAGCTGATGGCCACGACGTTCCCGGCCGTCACCGTGGACGTCGCACCGCTCTACCTCCGGGACGGCAACGTCTACACGTCCGCGGGCGTCACCAGCGCCCTGGACCTCTCCCTGGCGCTGATCGAGGACGACCACGGGCCGACGCTGGCCCGCGAGGTGGCCCGGGAGATGGTCGCCTACCTGCACCGGCCCGCCGACCAGGCGCAGATCAGCACGTTCCTGGCGCCGCCGCCGGGCGACCGGGTCGTGCGCGACCTGACCGGCTACATCACCGCCCACCTCGCCGACGACCTCAGCCCGCCGGCACTGGCCGCCCGCGCCGGCGTCACCACCCGTCACCTCACCCGGCTGTTCACCGCCCAGCTGGGTGTCACCCCGGCGCGTGCCGTGCGGGCGGCGCGCACGGAGGCGGCCGCCCACCTGGTGCGGGGCAGCGAGCTGTCACTGGCGGCGGTGGCGCGGCGCTGCGGGTTCCGGTCGGCCGAAACGCTCCGCCAGGCTTTCCTGAGCCGCTACGGCACGACCGGCGACCGCATCCGCCGGAGTCCGGAGCTGCCCCGGCCGCTGGACCGGTGAGCTGCCGGTGCGGTCACCCGGCGGATCGGCCTACGCTGTCCCGGTGTTCGAGATCGGTTCGCGGGCGCGCACGCTGCCGGCACCTCCCGGAGTCGTCTGGGACTCCCTCGTGGCGCCCCGCCGGGCGGGCACTCGTCCGTGGCTCCACCTGCTGGCGGACGAGGTCGAACCCAGCGTCCTGACCGCGGAGAAGCCCGGCCGGGTGACGTGGTCGTCGCTGTGGCCGAGCCGGCCCGACGACCGGATCCTTTTCGGGCTCACGGCCGCGCGCGACGGAGGGACTCTGCTGAGGTTCACCCTGCTCACCCCCGGCGAGGCCCCCGACCAGAGCAAGACCGGACACCTCCGGCGACGGCTCAACCAGCTGCTGTTCGCCGATCTTCGCCACTCCTACGGCCAGTGAGCGGCACCTACGCGGGCAGGTACAGAAGGGAGTGCGGAAGCTTGAGCAGGCGCTTGGTGAAGTTCGCCACTTCCCAGGGCAGGTTCGGGCCGAACTGCGGATCGTGGAGCACCACCTGCCCGGCCGCGTTCACCCCCTTGGCGACGACCACGTGCTTGGTGGCGGCCCCGGCGTGCTCGATCGCGCACCACAACGGGCCGTGGTCCCGCAGGGCCCGCTCGAGCAAGTCGCTGGTCCAGCCGGCCGACGGTGTGTCCAGGTCCCGCATACCGTTCACTTCGGCCAGTTCGGCGGTTTCGTCGTCCGCCAAGCCCCGTGGCGGTTCGTTGCGCAGCGCCCTGCGCGTCTCGTAGTCACCGGCCTCCCCGCGATTGGCCTCGATCGCGGCCCGTTTCGCCGCCTGCGCCTGGCCCTCCGCCAGCGCCTTGACGTGCCCGACGACCTCGACCCCGGCGCCGCGCCGGTATTCGAAGATCATCCGGAGCGAGGTGTACCAGCACAGGTGCTGCTCCGGCTGCCTGATGTAGTTGACAGGTAAGTCGATCAAGGCATCTCCCCATGACAACGACGGCGCCCGGTGCGCCCGTTCCTCTCAAGTCGTTCGACGGTTTTGGTTGTTACGCAAGGGAAAGAAGCTGCTCCGTCCGAGTGCCCACCGAACGGCGGCGGCGATACGGCCTTCCGCGACGACCTGTCCGTCCACTTCGGACGGCAAGGTCTCCGCCCGAACTGTTCGGCAGGCGCGGCTACGGCGCCACGTCCGTGGGCATCGCGCCGCCCGCGCGGGAGAAACGGGCGCCCCACTCGCGGACGTGCTCGGTGAACTCCGGCGGCGCCAGCACCTCGAACTCCGCGCCCACGTTGCCCATCGCCTGGGCCGGCCAGTCCAGGCTCGTCGACGTCATCGTGACGCGGCAGCGGTTCTCCCCCGCCGGCTCGACCGTTCCCCACTGGCCGACCACCTGGCGCACCCGGGCCTCGGGGGCGTGGACGAGCACCCGGACCGTGTGGGCGGCGGGCGCGCCCGTGCTGGTCCGCACGAAGGCCGCCGCGTCCGGGGCGGGGAGTTCGCGGGGGCGGAACCGCGCGCCCGTCGGGCGGGGGTTGCTCAGGCGGTCCAGGCGGAAGCTGCGCCAGTCGTGGCGGGTCAGGTCGTACGCCACCAGGTACCAGCGGCCGCCCTGGGCCACCAGGCGGTGGGGCTCGGCCTCGCGCTCCGCCGGCGCCGCACCCCTTGCCGCGTAGGCGAAGCGGAGGCGCTCCTCGTCTCGGCACGCCTGGGCGACCGCCGTCAGGACGCCGGCCGCGACGATCGGGCCGGCCGCCGCCGGGGAGACCGTCATCGCGCGCACCGCGTCCACCCGGGCGCGCAACCGCGGCGGCAGGACCTGCACCACCTTCGTCAGCGCCCGGACGGCCGCGTCCTCGATCCCGGCGATCCCGCTCTGGGCGGCGTCCCCCATGCCGACGGCGAGGGCGACCGCCTCCTCGTCGTCCAGCACCAACGGGGGCAGCACCGCGCCCGGCGCCAGCTGGTAGCCGCCGTCGGTGCCGCGGGTGGCCCGGACCGGGTAGCCCAGGTCGCGCAGCCGGTCGACGTCACGGCGCAGCGTGCGCTCGGACACCTCGAGCCGGCTCGCCAGCTCGGCGCCCGGCCAGTGCCGGTGGGTCTGCAGCAGCGACAGCAGACGCAGGGCACGGGAGCTGGTGTTCGCCATTCCGCCATCCTGACAGGTCTTCCGGCCACAAAGTGACCGGAAGGCTCTCTAGCGTTCTCGTCGCAGGCCGAAACCGACCGAGGGAGCCGACGATGATCACCCGCGAGATCCGGCCGTGACCACGCTGTCACTTCGCGCGCTGAACCGGGCCCTGCTGCAGCGGCAGTTCCTCCTGGCACGCACCGACGAGACCCCGCAGGCGGTGCTCGCGCGGCTGGTCGCCATGCAGGCCCAGGAGCCGAACTGGCCGTTCGTCGGGCTGTGGAGCCGGATCCGGGACTTCGAGCACGCCGGGCTCACGAACCTGCTGGCGGACGGGCGGGTCGTGCGCTCGGGCCTGCTGCGCAGCACCCAGCACCTCGCGGTGGCCGGCGACTTCCGCCGGTTCCGGCCGCTGCTGCAACCGGTGCTCGACCGCACCGCGAGCACGGTCCACTTCCGGCGTGGCAACGCCGGCCTGGACACCGGCGAGCTGGTGGCGGCCGGGCTGCGGATCCTCGGCGGGCACGCGATGCCGCGCCGGGAGCTGGCCCGGCGGCTGGCGGCGGAACACCCCGGCCGCGACGGCCGGCTCCTGGCCGCCGAGGTGGAGCTGCGGGCCGCGGTGGTCCACGACCCGGCCACCGCCGGCTGGGGCGCCTGGGGCACCCGGTCGGCCGTCTCGGTGACCGCCGTCGGCGTCGGCGCGCCGGCGAGCGCCCAGGAGCTGGTCCGCCGGTACCTCGCGGCGTTCGGGCCGGCGAGCGTCAAGGACGTGCAGGCGTGGAGCGGGCTGACCCGGCTGGGCGAGATCGTCGAGACCATGCGCGGCGAGCTGCGGCGTCACCGGGACCCGCACGGCCGGGAGCTGGTCGACCTGGCCGGCGCCGAGCTGCCCGATCCGGACACCCCGGCTCCCGTGCGGCTGCTGCCGGGGTTCGACAACGTCCTGCTGGGCCACGCCGACCGCACCCGGATCATCTCCGACGAGGACCGGAAGCGGATCATGCCCGGCCGCGCACTGGTGCGGCCGGCGTTCCTGGTCGACGGCCGGGTGCACGGCAGCTGGTCGCTGTCCGGCGGGGAGCTGCGGTTGACGCCGTTCCGGCCGCTGCCCGCCGCCGCGAGGGCCGCGCTCGAAGAGGAGGCGCAGCGGCTGCTGCCGTTCGTGGGCGGGGAAAGCGTGTTCTTCGAAAGCCGGTGAGACGGGAAAAGCGCCCACCCCCGCGCGAACGGGGGTGGGCGCTTCCGGGAGTGCCTATCGCTGCAGCGTCAACAGGCCCGGCCGCCACGGCAGCCGGTTGTACTCGCCGCCGGCCGCGGGGTCCTTGCCCTGGTAGAGGAACTGGAGGTTGCAGGGGTCGATCGTCTTGGTCTGGTCGGGGTTCGTGCGGACCAGGTCACCGTGGCTGATGTCGTTGGTCCAGCTCGCTCCGCTGTTCGCCTTGCCCGCGAAGGGGTTGCTCTGGCTGGCGGCCTGCGGGGTCCACGAACCGCTCAGGCTGCTGGAGGTGAACGACCGGAAGTAGCGGCCGCTGCTGCCCATCGCCTCGACGATCATCAGGTACTGGTTCTGGCCCTGGACCTTGTAGACCTCGACGGCCTCGAACAGGTTGGCCTGCGTGTCGCTCATGATCGTCGTGTAGTTCGAGCCGAAGCTGCCGGGGAAGTTCCCGATCGGCATGCTCGCCCGGTAGATCTTCCCGTTGTCACCGGCGAAGAACAGGTACATGTTCGAGCCGTCGGCGATCAGCGTCTGGTCGATCGGGCCGGTGCCGGAACCGGAGATGCTGCCGGTGAACAGCGGCTGCGGCGACGACCAGCCGTTGGGGTTGGTGGGGTCGCTCGACGTGCGGTAGATGAACGGCCACTGTCCCCACTGGTAGGCGAGCACCCAGATGTTCTTCGGTGCGAAGTAGAACAGCGTGGGCGCGACGGTGCCGGAGTTCATCCCGTTCTGGCCTGCCGAAGCCATGTCGGACCAGTTCGTGAACGGGCTGAAGGCCATCGAGCCGTACGACGCCGACGAGTTGACCGTCGACCCGTAGACCAGGTGCTTGCCGTTGTAGACGACGTTGGTGAAGTCCTTGAGCGCGAGCCACCCGTTCTTCGGCTGCGCCAGCGGACCCGACGACGACCAGCGGTAGGTCGACGGGAGGGTGCAGCCGCTGCCGGTCGGGGTGGTGGTCGTGGTCGTCGGCGGCGTGCCCGACAGGCCCGTCCACTTCTGGTTGGTGCCGCCGTGGCACGTCCAGATCTGCACCGCGGTGCCGCTCGCCGTCGCCGCGCCGGCGACGTCCAGGCAGAGCCCGGACTGCACGCCGACCACCGAGCCGTCGGCGTTCACCCGCCACTGCTGGTTGGCCCCGCCGTGGCAGGTCCAGATCTGCACCCGGGTGCCGGCGGTCGTCGCGCTGCCGGGGACGTCGAGGCACTTGTTGCCGTACACCGTCAACAGGCCCGCGGACGTCGACGTCCACTGCTGGCTCGCCGCGCCCGAGCAGTCGGCGATCTGCAGGGCGGCACCGTCGGACTGGCTCCCGTTGGGGACATCCAGGCACCGGTTCGACCCGACCCCGCGCAGTGCGCCGGTGACGTCGGCCAGTGCCGCGTCGGCACCGAGCGTCACGCCCACCGCCGCCGCCACCGCCACCGTCACCGCGGCGGTGAACGCCGCGATCGAGGATCGACCTCTGCGGCTGATACGCCCTCTGTTCATGACGACCTTCTCCCAGTCAGCTTCGGATCCACGTTGAGCGAGCCGGCTGTTATCGCTAACACGCGCCGCGCCAGACTGGTCCGCTTGGTGAAGAATTGTCAATGCGCCCACCGCGGCGCTCGCGGAAGCGGGAAGCATTGGCACGTCAGGACACTGTCGTATGTCCACAGAGGACAGTACGGACGTGAAAATTACATCCCGCCCCGCGCCCGGCGGTGGTCGGCTAGGGTGACCGCGTGCACCCGCCGGCCGCCCCGCCCCGACGGTGGGCGAACACGCTCTTCCGCGGCACCGGCGAGCGCCCCGGCGTGCTCGTCGAACTTGCCTTCCTCGTGCTGTGGTTCCTGCTCTTCGCACGGCTCGGCGCCGCCTTGGGCACGGACCTCGCGGCCGCCAACGCCCACGCCGTGGCGATCCAGTCCGCCGAACGCGCCGCGCACCTCGACATCGAACTGGGCGTCAACGGCCGGCTGGCCGCCCATCCCGTCCTCGCGCAGGCGGCGGTGTACCTGTACCGGCTGTACTACCTCGTGATCGCCGGCGTCCTGCTCTGGGTGTTCGTCCGGCACGCCGAGGCCTACCGGCGGGTGCGCCGGACGATGGTCGCGATGATGGTTCTCGTCCTGCCGGTCTACTGGGCGGTACCGCTGGCGCCACCGCGGTCCGCGCTGCCGGGCGCCGTCGACATCGTTGCGGTGTACGACATCTTCCAGCAGGAGAGCTGGACCAGGCCCACGCACTACACGGCCATGCCGAGCATGCACGTGGGCTGGTCGCTGTGGTGCGCGTACGCCGTGTGGTCCGCGCTGCGGGGCGCGCACCCCCGCCTGGCGCTGCTGTCGTGGCTGTTCCCCCTCCTCATGGCGGCCGTCGTGCTCGCCACGGCGAACCACTACGTCCTCGACATCGCGGGCAGCGTCGCGCTGCTGGCGGTGTCCGTCGCCGCCGCGTGGGCGTGGGGCCGTCTCCCCTTCCGCCGTCGAGCCGGGACTACGCCGCCAAGCGCTCCGGCAGTCCCAGCCGCGGGAACCGATCGGCCTCGAACGTGACGATCTCGGTGATCGCCCCGCCGGTGATGCGCAGGACGTCGATCGTCAGCGGCCGGTACACCCCGTCCTCCTGCCGGAGGTAGAACGCGAGGGCGGGCTGCCGGTTCACGGCGGTGGGGACGGCACGCAGGCCCTTCAGGTCCGCGAAACCGCCGTCGAGCCAGTCCCGCACCACGGCGTCGCGGCCGGTGAACAGGCCCGGCGTCGGCGGCATCGAGCAGCGGACGTCGTCGCGCAGCAGCTCGGCGATCCCGTCGATGTCGACGGCCACGCTGGCCTCGGTGTAGCGGCGCACCACCGCGCGCGTCCCGGCGTCCTCCTCGCCGCCGGTCCAGTCCTGCCGCTCGGCGGGCAGGTGCTCCCGCATGCCGGCGCGGGCGCGCTGCAGAGCGCTGTTCACGGAGTTGACGGAGTCCCCGAGCAGCTCCGCGACGTCCTTCGCGGGCCAGCCGAGCACGTCACGCAGGATCAGCACCGCCCGCGGCCGCGGCGCGAGGTGCTGGACGGCGACCAGGTACGCCAGCTCGATCGTCTCCCGCGCGACGGCGGCGGCCTCCGGCTCGTCCTCGCCGCCCGCGGGCAGCTCGTCGAGCAGCCGGTCCGGGTAGGGCTGCAGCCACGGCACCTCGCCACCGGTCGCGGGCTCGGGGCGGCACTTGGCCAGCAGGTCCAGGCAGGCGTTGGTGGCGATCCGGTAGAGCCACGCCCGGAACGTCGACCGCCCCGCGAAGGTCTCCCGCCGCCGCCAGGCACGCAGGAACGTCTCCTGCACGGTGTCCTCGGCGTCCTCGAACGACCCGAGCATCCGGTAGCAGTGCACGTGCAGCTCCCGCCGGTGCCGCTCGGCCAGCCCGGCGAACGCCGGCTCGCCGGCTTCGCGCAGGTCGGCCGGCCGCGTGTCCGCACTCATCACGTCATTCTCCCGCTTCGTCGTGGTCCGTCACAGGTATGACGGCCCCGGGCGCGGAAACTCATCACCGCGGCGAGTTCGGCGCGGTCCCGCCGGGCAGGGCAGCCGGGTTCCGCGCTACGGCCCCGGCATCGGCCCGATCGCACCCGGCAGCGGCGGCCAAGGCGGTTCGACCGGCAGCTCCGGGTCGCGCGCGCCCGCCCACCAGCCGGCCGCGACGATCACCGGCAGGCACGCCGCGGCGAGGATCAGGTCGAAGCCGTCCGTCGCGGCGTGCTCCTGCGGGTGGCCGAGCGTCCAGCCCAGCGCCGGCACGACGGACGCCAGTCCGGCCAGGACGGCGGCCGCGATCACCGCCAGCATGCGTGACCGGACCAGCGTCCGTCGCTGCCCGAGGACGAGCGCGGCCCCGATGCCGGTCAGGCACAGGGCGGTCACCAGCCAGAGCCCGGTCGTCAGCCCGGCGTTCGAGCCGAAGAACACCACCAGCCCGCTGATCGGCAGGGCCATGCCGAGGAACGCGGCGAGGGGCAGCACGGCGGCGAGCCCGCGGCCGTGCCGGGCACGGACCCGTCCCGCCGCCACCGTCGTCCCGATCAGCATCGCGAGCAGGGTGAGCGGCCCGGTGACCAGGAGCGTGTCCCCGATCCCCCGGCCGAACGCGGTGAGCGGCGCAGGCCGGAGGTCCAGCCCGGTCTCGGGGACCACGACCGGCACGCGGCGCCAGGCCCCGTCGGCGCCGCGCACCGCCAGCCCGTCCACCCCGTTGGCCACGATCACCTGGTGTCCGCCCGCGACGGCACGGACGGAGACCTCCGTGCTGGCCACTTGGGACACCCGCAGCACCGAGGCGGGAAACGGGTGCTGCCGCTGGACGAACTCCCACCGGGCGGCGGGCACCTCCCACGCCGTGCGCCAGGTCCGGCCGCCGTCGGTCGTCTCGTCGACGCCGAGGAGCCGGCCTCCGCGGCGGTCGTCGACGACCCCGGCGCCGTGCACGCGGTAGCAGTGCGTGGCCGCCTCGGGCGCGCAGGCTTCGACCTGTTTCGTGGACGGGGACGCCATCGGGCCCTGCGGCGGGACCCGTGACAGGTACCGCCAGCCGTCGACGCCCGAAACGGAGCCGTAGTAGGCGCCGTCCGCCTCGATCACCACCTGCGTGCCTTCGCTCGTCACGGAGTCGACCGACGGCAGCGTCGCGGACGGCGCCGACGTCGCGGTGATCGCCAGCACGGTGAACGGCAACGCGACGACCAGCCGCAGCCGGAACGCCAGGGGCGGGGCCGTCGTCACCCGGTGCCAGGCCCACCAGGACAGGCCCAGCGCGGGCAGCGCGACCAGGTCGGCCGGATCGGCCAGGACCACCGAAGGTCCGTTGACGACCGACCACGCGGCCGAAGCGGCGCCGGCGCCGGCCGCGGTCAGCTTGACGACCGCGAACCCGGCCCCGGTCACCAGCACCGCCGCGGTGGCACCCACGCGGGCGGTCAGGAACAGGCCGAGCAGCAGCCCGAGCACCGGGGGCGCCGCCGCCAGCCCGGCCACGTCGCTGAGCTTGCCGGTGACGAAGCCCGGCCACACCTGCTTCAGCACGTGGTCGTTGAGCAGCAGCACCACGGTGGCGCCGACCGTCAGCGGATGCGCCGCCCAGCGCAGGAAGACCCCGGTTCGCATCGGTACAGCCTGGGGCGCGGTGATCACGACGGTGACACGGCTCAGCCCCGATCGGTGCCGGGGTTCAGCCGAGCCGGTCCCGGCGCCGGGTCAGGTGCGCGATCTCGGCGGTGTTGCCCGCCAGCTCGATGGCCTTGTCGTAGGCCGCGCGGGCCTGCTCACCGCGGCCCAGCCGGCGCAGCAGGTCGGCGCGGGTCACGTGGTAGGCGTGGTAGCCGGCCAGCCGGCCCGCGAGCCGGTCGACGGCCGCCAGCGCCACCTCCGGGCCGTCGAGCTCGGCGACCGCGATGGCCCGGTTGAGCGCGACGATCGGCGACGGGTCGAGGCGGACGAGCTGGTCGTAGAGAGCGAGGATCTGCGACCAGTCGGTGTCGCGGACGTCGCGGGCGGACGTGTGCACGGCGTTGATCGCCGCGAGGACCTGGTAGCGGCCCGGCGCCACCCCGGTGGCGAGGCGCTCCCGCACCAGCCGGTGGCCCTCGGCGATCAGGCCCTCGTCCCACGCCCCGCGGTCCTGCTCGTCGAGCGCGACGAGCTCGCCAGCCACCACCCGCGCCGGGCGGCGGGCCTCGATGAGCAGCATCAGCGCCAGCAGGCCGGTCACCTCGCCGTCGTCCGGCAGGAGGGCGTGGAGAAGCCGGGTGAGCCGGATCGCCTCGGCGGTCAGGTCGTGGCGCACCGGGTCGGTACCGGCGCCGGTCGCCAGGTAGCCCTCGTTGAAGACCAGGTACAGCACGACGAGCACGGCGGAGACGCGCGCGGGGAGGTCCTCGGCGGACGGCACCCGGTAGGGGACGCGGGCCGCCTTGAGCTTGGCCTTCGCGCGGGTGATCCGCTGCTCCAGCGCGGTTTCCCGGACCAGGAAGGCACGGGCGATCTCGGGCACGGTCAACCCGCCGAGCAGGCGCAGGGTCAGCGCCACGCGGGCGGGCACGGCCAGCGCCGGGTGACAGCAGGTGAAAACCAGCCGGAGCCGGTCGTCGTCGATGGCGCCGGGCGGCTCGGGCGGGTCGTTCTCCGAGATCGTCAGGGCGGCCTGCTGCTTGTCGGCACGGTTGTTCTCGCGCCGGACGCGGTCGATGGCCTTGCGGGTGGCGGTGGTGGTCAGCCAGGCGCCGGGGTTGGGCGGCACGCCGTCGGCGGGCCACCGTTCGACGGCGGTCGCGAACGCCTCGGCGGCCGCCTCCTCGGCGATGTCGAGGTCACCGAACCGCCGGGTCAGGGTGGCGACCACCCGGGCCCACTCCGCGTGGTGGGCCCGGGTGACCGCCGCGTCGGCGTCGCTCACCGGAACGGTCGCACTTCGATCTTCCGGTCGCAGGCCTTCGAGGCCTCGGCGGCGAGCTTCAACGCCACGTCCGGGTCGGGGACCTCCCACACCCAGACGCCGGCGAGGTACTCCTTCGACTCGACGTACGGCCCGTCGGTGAACACGGCCTGCTCACCCCGGTTGTCGACGACCGTGGCCGCCTCGGTGTCGGCGAGCCCGCCCGCGAAGACCCAGTAGCCCTCGGCGATCAGCCGTTCGTTGAAGGCACTGATGGCGGGCCGCCGGTCGGTGCGGCCGGGGTTGCTCTTGTCGTCGATCACGGAAACCAGGTACTGCATCCGGGAATCCTAAGTCCGGTACCGGAACAGGATCCGGCCGCGGTTCAGGTCGTACGGGCTCAGCTCCACCAGGACCCGGTCGAACGGCAGGATCTTGATGAAGTTCTTCCGGATCTTGCCGCTGATGTGGGCGAGGACCTTGTGTCCGTTCTCGAGCTCCACCCGGAACGTCGCGTTCCGGAGGCACTCGACGACCGTGCCCTCCACCTCGATGCCGCCGGTGTTGCCCGCCATCAGCGCAACACCAGCTCGAGGTTGCTGCCGACGCGGCGGGCTCCGGCGCCCTCGAAGAGCCTCATCGCCGCCGGGTTCGCTTCGTTCACCTCGGCCGAAGCCGCCGGGATTCCCTTGTGGTGCACCATATCCAGGACATACGCGAGCAGCGCGCGGCCGATCCCGGTGCGCTGCCGGTCCGCGCGGACCGCGATCAGGCCGATCCGCGGCTGCCGCGTCACCGCCGCCAGCCGGACGAAGCCCACGTAGCCGCCCGCGGACTCGGCAACGACGTACTTGCCGACGTCCGGGACGTCCGGGCGGGGCAGGATCTCCGCCGGCATCTCCGGCCAGCCGACCGCCGCCTCGACTTCGGCGCGGATCACGTCTTCGGCCGAGCTCAGCAGCCGCGCGTCGGACGGCGGGCCGATGGTCACCCCCGCGGGCGCGGGAACCACGCCCGGTGCCGTGGGCACCACGTACTCCCATTCACGGCGCCGGGTGGTGAACCCGGCCGCTTCCCAGCGGGACCGGAGCTCGGCGTCGGCTTCATCGACCACGGTGTACAGCGGTCTGGGCAGGGCAGGCAGCATGTCCGCCGCCAGCAGCGCGAAGCCCGCGTCGTCCCAGGTGTCGATGCTGAGGAAGAGACGTCCGTCCGGACGCCGGGACACTTCTCCGCGGCCGGCCACGTCCGGCCGCTCGTGCAGATGATTCATGGTGTCGCCTTTCGGGAGAGGGCTCCCGGCGACACCTGCGTCAGCCGCCCGCCCGTGACGACGAGAGGGAGCACCCATTGCGTACAACGTTCACGGGTCTCACCTCCTCGGGCCGGGTCACGGTCGGATGCAAGCTACCAGTCCCCGCGGGCCCCCGCCCACTCCTTTTCCGGCGCGCGCCGCGCAGACCGATCAGGAATCGAGAAGCGCCGGTCAGCGGCCCGGACCTAGCGTTACCGGCATGACGAACATCGAAACCATCACCCTCGAAGTTGCCGACACCGCCGCCGCGGAGCGCTTCTACGCCGACGCCTTCGGGCTCACCACCCAGCTGCGGTTCCGCGTCTCCGACGCGCCCAGCGACGGCTTCCGCGGGTACACCCTCTCCCTCACCGTGCCGCAGCCCGCCGACGTCGACTCCCTGATCGAGACCGCGCTCGCGGCCGGCGCCACGACGATCAAGCCGGCCACGAAGTCCATGTGGGGCTACGGCGGCACCGTCCGGGCGCCGGACGGGTCGATCTGGAAGCTCGCCACCTCCGCCAAGAAGAACACCGGCCCGGCGACCCGCACGATCGACGCCATCGTGCTGCTGCTGGGCGCCGCCGACGTGGCCGCCAGCAAGCGGTTCTACGTCGAGCACGGCCTGACCGTCGGCAAGAGCTTCGGCAAGATGTACGTCGAGTTCGAGGCGGGCGACGGCCCCGTCAAGCTCGCGCTGTACCGCCGCAAGGCGCTCGCGAAGGACGCCGGTGTCGCCCCCGAGGGCAGCGGCTCGCACCGGATCGCGGTCGGCGGCGCGGCGGCGTTCACCGACCCGGACGGCTTCGCCTGGGAAACCACGGCGTCCGCGAGCCTTTCCTGACCAGCGGCACGGCGGGCGGTTGACGGAAGCGCACCGGCGGGGCAAGACCCTCTGGTGCGCAACGGAAGACGGCGACCGACGGTCCGGTCCGCACCTCGGGATGGCCGGGCAGCTGCGGTTGGCGGGCGAGAGCGGGCCGCGGCGGTTCCGCGATCGGGTGGAGAAGCCCGAGTTCCGGTTCGGGATCACTTTCGCCGACGGCGAACAGCTGCGCCTGTTCGACACCCGGCGCCTGGCCCGGGTGCGGCTCGACCCGGACCTCGACGCGCTCGGCCCCGACGCCGGGGAGATCTCGCGCCGCGACTTCGCCGAACGCGTCGGCCGCGGGCGGGCACCGCTGAAGGCGCGGCTGCTCGACCAGTCGGTGGTGGCCGGGATCGGCAACCTGCCGGCCGACGAAACCCTGTGGCAGGCGGCGTTGTCCCGGCGCGGCCCGTGAATGAGCTGACCGACGCCGACCTCGCGGGCCTGCACAAGGCGTTGCGCGCGGCGATCCGCTTCTTTCGGGGGGTTCCCGGTGGCGGAGCCCCGGATGTCTCCGCCACGGCGGCGTGCACACGGGCGAGATCATCGGCCACCGCCGTCCCGGCGGCCACTGCCCGCGCTGCGGGGCGGATTTGCGCCACGGAACCGTCGGCGGCCGGTCGACCTGGTGGTGTGCGCAGGAACAGGCTTAGCGCGGGCCGAGCCCGGTGCGGCCGTCGAGCAGCTCGCGCGCCACGTCCAGGTGGCCCGCGTGCCGCGCCGTCTCCTCGATGACGTGCAGCACCACGCCGCGCAGATCGGTGATCTCGTCCGCGAGCGGGCCGGGATGCCTGCCCCGCGGCGGCGCGGACAACGGCGTCGCGGCGAAGATCTCGTCCGAGCGGCGGCACTGCGCGCGGTAGTAGGCGAAGACGGCTGCGGGAGTCCTGGACGCCGGCTCGCCGGAGTCCACCCGGCCGGTGACGACCTCCTGGAACCAGTGGCGTTCCGCGTCGCCGAGGTGCTCCACCATGCCCAGCGGGGTCCAGCCGGACGGGAAGACCGCCGTCGTCAGCGCTTCCTCGCCGAGGCCGTCGAGGATCGCCAGAACGCTCTCGCGCTGAGCCCGCAGGAACATCAGCAACGTGCTCTTCTCGGTCACGACCGCGGACCCTAGCGGGCGGGTGCGCACCCTCGCGGGCGGTTTTTGTCGGGGGTTGCCGGTACCGTCGCGGACATGGCAACCCTGGTCACCTTCCACGCCCACCCGGACGACGAGTGCCTCCGCACCGCGGGCGTCATGCGCAAAGCCGTCGAAGAGGGGCACCGGGTCGTGCTCGTCGTCGCCACCAAGGGCGAGGTCGGCGAGGTCCCCGACGGATTCCTCGCCGAGGGCGAGAAACTCGAGGACCGGCGCGTCCAGGAGTCGTACGCGGCCGCGGAGATCCTCGGCGTCGAACGCGTCGAGTTCCTCGGCTACCGCGACTCGGGCATGATGGGCGAGCCGACGAACGACGACCCGTCGTGCTTCTGGCGCGCCGACGTCGAAAAGGCGGCGGAGCAGCTCGCGGCGATCCTGCGCGAGGAGTCGGCCGACGTGCTCACGGTGTATGACGACAACGGCGACTACGGCCACCCCGACCACATCCAGGTCCACCGCGTCGGCGTCCGGGCGGCAGAGCTGGCCGGCACGAAACGCGTCTTCCAGGCGACGTTCAACCGCGAGTTCATGCAGCGCGGCTTCGAGGCGGCGGTGGCGGACGGCACGATCCCCGAGGAGGCCGCCCCGAAGCCACCGGAAAACGTGGAGTTCGGCAAGCCGGAGGCGGAGATCACCGCGGCGGTGGACGTGTCGAAGTACGCGTCGGTCAAGCGGGCGGCGATGCGCGCGCACCCGAGCCAGATCAGCGAGGACATGTTCATGCTGGCCATGCCGGACGACGCGTTCACGTTCGCCTTCGGCACGGAGTGGTTCATCCGCGCGGGCCAGGGCCCGGGCATCACGGAAACGGACCTGATGGCCGGCCTCTGACACCCGGCTCCGCCGTGTCGACCCGCCAATCACGCGAGCTGGCTCTCCAATCACGCGAGATCCGCCTTCAATCACGCGAGTCCCGGGCCCGATCACGCGAGTCCCGGGCTCAATCACGCCGACCGACCCTCCGGGTACGCAAGCCGACCACCCGGGTACGCGAACTCGCGGTCCCGGTACACGGCACGCGCGTGATTGGGGGCGTAACTCGCGTGATCGGAGGCGTAACTCGCGTGATTGGGGGCGTAACTCGCGTGATTGGAGGGTCGACACGGGTCAGGGCAGGGCGGCCGTCACGTCGAGCTCGACCAGCTGACCCGGGAAGCCCAGCTGGGCCACCCCCAGCAACGTGCTCGCCGACGTGAACGCCGGGCCGATCTCCGACGCCGTCAGCCGGTCCCACACCGCCGAGAGGGTCGCGCGGTCGTCGGTCACCACGTAGATCACCGTGCGGACCACGTCGGACGGTGTGGCCGCGGCGAACTCCAGGGCCGCCGCCGTGTTGGTGACGACCTGGTCCGTCTGGGCGAGGACGTCGCCCGCCGCCAGCGCGCCGTCCGGTGTCAGGGGGCACTGGCCTGCCAGGTACACCGTGCGGCTCCGGGAGGTCGTCGTCACGTGGTGGTAGCCCGGCGGGGTGTGCAGCCCGGGCGGGTTCTGCCGTTCAATGGTCACGGCCCCATCTTCACCGGCCCGGCAAGCGGAAATCCTCAGGAGGGCACCGTGCACAGGACCATCGACTGGGTCGACGGCGCGGTCGTCGTCATCGACCAGACCGCGCTGCCCGCCGAGTTCCGGCTGCTCGAGCTCCGGACCGTCGGCGAGCTGGTCGACGCCGTCCGGCGGCTCGCCGTCCGGGGTGCGCCCGCGCTCGGCGCCGCCGGGGCGCTCGGTGTCGCCCTGTCGGCCCACCAGGGCGGTGACGTCCGGAAGGACGCCGAGCTCCTCGCCACCGCCCGGCCCACCGCCGTCAACCTCGCCTGGGGCGTCGAGCGGGCACTGGCCAAACTCGACCAGGGCAAGGACGCCGTGCTCGCCGAAGCGCTGGCCCTGCTCGCCGAGGACGAAGAACTCAACAAGACCGCTTCCCGGCACGCCGCCGAGATCGTGCTGGCCGAGTGCCCGCGCCGCCCGCTGCGGCTGCTCAGCCACTGCAACGCCGGCCGGCTGGCGACCGTCGGCTGGGGCAGCGCCCTCGGCGTCGTCTGGCACCTGCACGAACGCGGCCTCGTCGAAGAGGTGCTCGTCGACGAGACGCGGCCGCTGCTGCAGGGCGCCCGGCTGACGGCGTGGGAGCTCGCGCAGGCGAACGTCCCCTACCGCGTCCAGCCCGACAGCGCGGCCGCCGCCGCGATGGCGCGCGGCATGGTCGACTGCGTGCTCGTCGGCGCCGACCGGATCGCCGCGAACGGCGACGTCGCCAACAAGATCGGCACCTACGGCCTCGCCATCGCCGCGAAGCACCACGGCGTGCCGTTCGTCGTGGTCGCTCCCTCGTCCACTGTGGACAACAGGGTCGCCGACGGCGCGGGCGTCACCATCGAGGAACGCGACGCCGGCGAACTCACCGAACACACGCCGGAAGGCGCGCGGGCCTTCAACCCCGCCTTCGACGTCACCCCGTTCGCCCTGATCACGGCCGTGGTCACCGAAGAGGGCATCTTCAGGGGCGCGGCCCGATCTCCCGGCCACCGTCGGTCACCGTGATCGCCATCGCCGGGCAGGAGTCCGCCGCGTCGAGCACCGTTTCGTCGGCGTCGACCGACGGCGTCAGCGTGTGCGCCACCGCGCCGTCGAGGGCGAACACCTCCGGCACCAGCGCGGCGCACATGCCCGAGCCGATGCAGGTGTGCTCGTCGATCTCCACGTCCCAGCTCATGGTCACCATCCGATCGGCATCGACCGCGGTCCGCGGACGATCATCTGTGTCTTCCACACGATATCGCCGGCCAGGTGCAGCCCCGGCAGCTCGGTGACCAGCGCGCGCAGCGCCTCCTGCAGCTCCAGCCGGGCCAGCGGCGCGCCGAGGCAGTGGTGGACGCCGTGCCCGAAGCCCAGGTGGTGGGTGTCCCCGCGGTCGAACCGCAGCTTGTCGGCGTCGCCGAACTGCAGGCCGTCGCGGTTGGCCGCGCCGACCGCCACCAGCACCGGCTCGCCCGCCCGCACCAGCACGTCGCCGACCTGGACGTCTTCGGTCGCGTACCGCGGGAACGCGGCACCGGCGCCCAGCGGCACGAACCGCATCAGCTCCTCGACCGCGGCCGGCACCAGGTCCGGGTCGGCGCACAGCCGCTCCCAGTGCTCGTGCTGGTCCAGCAGCGCGTAGACGAAGTTCGGGATCTGGCTCGCGGTCGTCTCGTGCCCGGCGACGAGGATGCCGACGCACAGGTCGACCAGCTCCAGCTCGGTCAGCCTGTCCCGGACGTCGCGGGCTTCGATGAGCGCCGTCATCAGGTCGTCCCGCGGCTGCGCCCGGTGTTCGGCGATCAGGCCGCGCATGTAGTCCCGCAGCTCTTCGCGGTTGCGCTCGAACTCCGCCATCGTCAGCCCGCTGGTCGACAGCGCCGCGTCGCTCCACACGCGGAACTTCGGCCGGTCGGCGACCGGGACGCCGAGCAGCTCGCAGATCACCGCGACCGGGATCGGCAACGCGTAGGCGTCGACGAGGTCGGCGGGCGGGCCGGCCGCCTTCAGGTCCGCGATCAGGCCCGCGGCCAGCGCGGCGACGCGCGGCCGCAGCTGCTCGACGCGGCGCACGGTGAACGCCTTCGCGACCAGCGTCCGCAGCCGCGTGTGGTCGGGCGGGTCCATCTGCAGGATGCCGCCGTCCTGGACCACGGGCACGCTGCGGGGCGCGTCCTTCTCCTTCTCCATCGCCCGCGAGAACCGGCGGTCGCCGAGCACCAGCCGGGCGTCGGCGTAGCGGGCGGCCAGCCAGGCCGGCTCCCCGTAGGGCAGCTTCACCCGGATCATGCCCTCGGCATCCCGGGCGGCGGCATAGGCCTCGTTGAGGTCCAGCCCGGCCTCTTCGTTGAAGGGGTAGGCGTGCGTGGTGGTCATGCGGAAGAACCCCCTGTGCGCCGGTTGTAAGCAGCTGCTTACAACGCTACACAGTTTCTTCCCGACTGTCACGATCCGCCATTGCCCCGTCACCGAACCTTAGGTTACGGTGACCTAGGTGTGGATCGAGATCCTTCTGCTGTCCAAGCTGGCCGTCGAGCCGATGCACGGCTACGAACTGCGCAAGGCGGTGGAGTCCTCGACGGGCCACACCCTGTCGAACAACTCGCTCTACCCGACCCTGCGGCGCTTCGTCGACGCGGGCGCGGTGAGCCGCAGCGCCGAGGAGCAGGCGGCCAAACCGCCGCGGCACGTCTACACGATCACCGAAGTCGGGCGGGAACTGCTGCACGACATGCTCGCGGACTTCCCGGCCGACCTGGCGCTCAACGAGCCCGAGTTCCTCGCCCGCGTCGGCAACTTCGCCTGGCTGCGCCCGGAAGAACGAGCGAAGGTGCTCGGCACCCGAAGAACGGCGCTCGTCGCCGAGCGGGAACGGCTCACCGGGCTCGCGGCCGGCCAGGCCGATCCCTGGAGCCGCGCCGCGCTGCACCACGTGCTCGGGAAGTTCGACGCCGAACTCCGCTGGCTCGCCGACCTCACCACCGATCCGAGGGAAACCGCATGACCACCACCGAAGAGACGCCCCGCCTGCCCTTCACCCGCGCGGACGCGCTCGCCATCGCCCCGGACTACGAGGTGCTTCGCCGGCAGGCGCCGGTGACCCGCGTGCTCACCCCGGCCGGCGACCCGGCCTGGCTGGTGACGACCTACGAGGAGGCCAAGGAGGTCTTCCGCGACCGCCGCTTCGGCCGGTCGCACCCGGCGCCCGAACAGGCGTCGCGGATCTCCCACGCCGCGATCCAGAACGGCCCCAGCGGGGACTTCGACACCGAAGAGCGCGACCACAAGCGGATGCGCCGGATGCTGGCGCCCGCGTTCTCCGCGCCCCGCATGCGCGCCCTCGGCGACCACATCGCGGAACTCACCGACCGCTGTCTCGACGACATGGAGGCCGCCCGCGGGGACGGCCCCGTCGACCTGACCGACTTCCTCGCGTTCCCCTTGCCGGTGCTGGTGATCTGCGAGCTGCTCGGCGTCCCGTACGCCGACCGCGAGCACTTCCGCGGCCTGTCCGAGCGGATCGCGGTGATGGACGGCGGCGAGGACGCCCAGGCGGCCATGGCGGAGTTCATGGCGTACATGACGAAGCTGGCCGACGCCAAGCGCGCCGACCCGCAGCCCGACGTCATCTCCGACATGGTCGCGTTCCAGGCCGAAGACCCGTCCTTCACCGACGAGGACCTCGCGCGGATGGGCGCGGGGCTGCTGTTCGCCGGCCACGAGACGACGTCGACGCGCATCGCGATGGGCACGCTGTTCCTGCTCTCCGACACCGCCCGCCGCGACCGCTTCGCCGCCGACCCCGAAGGCGAGGTCAACCAGACCGTCGAGGAGATCCTGCGGCTGACCGCGACCAGCGGCACCGGCCTGCTGCGGTACGCGCACGAGGACGTCGAGATCGCCGGGACGCGGATCATGCGCGGCGACGCCGTGCTGATCGCCGTCGACTCGGCCAACCGGGACGACTCGGTGTTCGCCGACCCGGACGGGTTCGACCCGGACCGGACGCCGAACGTGCACCTGGCCTTCGGCACCGGCGCCCACGTCTGCATCGGCGCCAACCTCGCCCGCACCGAGCTGCGGACGGTGTTCCCGAAGCTGTTCCGCCGCTTCCCCGGCCTGCGCCTGGCCGTCGGGATCGGCGAGATCCCGGTGCGCAAGAACCGCGTGGCCGGCGGCGTCGAGCGCGTTCCGGTGGAGTGGTGAGCGTGAAGATCACCGTCGACACGGGAACCTGCGTCTCGTCCGGCCAGTGCGTGCTGCTCGCGCCGGAGACGTTCGACCAGAACGAGGACGACGGCACGGTCGTCCTGCTCACCGAAGAGCCTGCCGCGGCCGAGGAGGACGCCGTCCGGCAGGCCGAGCTGACCTGCCCGGCCGCCGCGATCCGCCTTTCCGGCACGTGAGCGGCCGCGGTCCGGCCCGGCGGTTAACCTTCACCGGTGACCGAACAGCCGGGCCGGAAGCGGGACGCGGCCGCGACGCGACAGGCGTTGCTGGACGCCGGCGCGAAGCTGTTCGCCGAGCGCGGGTTCGACCGGACGACCGTGCGGGACATCGCCGACCTGGCCGGGGTCAACCAGGCGCTGCTCTTCCGCTACTTCGGCAGCAAGGAAGCGCTGTTCGAGGAGGTCATCGCCCGGAGCGGGCGTGAGCACCTCGAAACGCACCCGCCCGAGCGGCTGCTCAGCGCGTCGCTGCGCAGCATGCTCGAACCGGGCGGCGACCGGAACCGGACGCTGGAGACGTACCTGCGCTCGTCGGGCAGCGGGGACGTCGGGGCGGTGCTGCGCACGGAGATCGGGGACTCCTACGCCCGGATCCTGGCCACGCTGACCGACGCCCCGGACGCCGAGCTGCGCGCCGACCTCGCGCTGGCCTGGCTGATGGGCATCGGGGTGGTCCGCGAGCTCACCGGCAAGCAGCCGCTGGCCGGCGCCGACCCCGACGACATCGTCCGGCTCGTCGTCGCTGCCGTCCGGACGCTGCTCGAACGCGCCGAGTGATCACGGCAGCGCGCGCCGCAGCAGTTCCGCCAGGTGCACCGGCGTCCGGCCGGACTCCTGGGCGATCTGCGTCCGGCAGCTGAAGCCGTCCGACACGACGACGGTGTCCGGGCCGGCCGCGCGGATCGCGGGCAGCATCCGGTCCTCCGCCACCGCCTTCGAGACGTCGTAGTGGCCGCGCTCGAAGCCGAAGTTGCCGGCCAGGCCGCAGCACCCCGAGTCCAGGGTGGTGTTCCGGACGCCCGCGGCCTGCAGCGCGGACTCGTCGGCGCCGAAGCCGAGGACCGCGTGCTGGTGGCAGTGCACCTGCGTGATCGCGTCGACGTCGAGCGCCGCGAACGGGATCGGTGCCCGCTCCAGCAGCTCGGCGAAGGTGAACGTCCGGGACGCCAGCAGCTCCGCCCGCGCGTCACCCGGCATGAGCGCGGGCAAATCGCCGCGGAACAGCGCGGTGCAGCTCGGTTCCAGGCCCGCGACCTCGTAGCCGTCCGCCAGGTACGGCGCCAGCACGGACAGCGTCCGGTCCAGGACGCGGCGCGCGACGCCGAGCTGGCCGGTCGACACCCACGTCAGTCCACAACAGACTCCGCGGTCCGGCAGCACGACGTCGTAGCCCGCCGCGGTGAGCACCTCGTGGGCGGCGTCGAGCACCGACGGCGTCAGGTAGTTGTTGAACGAATCCGGCCACAGCACCACCCGGCGCTCCCCCGTCGCCTTCCGCCGGAGATCCGCGCGCGACGACGTGAACGGCGAAGACGCGAAGGACGGCAGGTCACGTTCCGGCGCGATCCCGCCGAGCCGCTTCACCAGACCCGCCAGGCGAGACCGGCCCACACGATTGGCCAGGCGCGGAGCCAGCGCGCTGAGCCGCAGCCACAGCGGCAGCCAGCCCATCGAGTAGTGCGACGCCGGGCGCAGCCGCCGCCGGTAGTGCTGGTGGAGGAACTCGGCCTTGTACGTCGCCATGTCGACGTCGACCGGGCAGTCGGAGAGACATCCCTTGCAGGACAGGCACAGATCGAGGGCTTCGTGCACTTCGGACGAACGCCAGCCGTCCTTGATCACTTCGCCGTTGATCATCTCGGCGAGCAGGTGAGCCCGGCCGCGCGTCGAGTGCTTCTCCTCCCGGGTGGCCCGGTAGCTCGGGCACATCACGCCGCCACCGCCGGTGTTGCGGCACTTCCCGACCCCGACGCAGCGCCGCATCGCCTGGCCGAAACTCCCCCGGTCCTCCGGGTAGCCGAGGAACACAGTGTCCTCAAAGGACTTCGACGTCGACCGCACGCGCAGGTCGGCGTCGATCGGCCGTGGCGCCACCAGGATGCCGGGATTCATCCGCCCGGCCGGGTCGAAGATCGCCTTGAATCGCGCGAAGACAGCCAGCATCTCCGGGCTGTACATGCGGGACAGCAGCTCCGACCGCGCCTGGCCGTCGCCGTGCTCACCGGACAGCGAGCCGCCGTGCGCCGCGACGAGGTCCGCGGCCTCCTCCAGGAACCGCCGGAAGTTCGCAACCCCGGACGTCGACAGCAGGTCGAAGTCCAGCCGCAGGTGCAGGCAGCCTTCGCCGTAGTGCCCGTAGACGACGCTGCGGCGGCCGTGCGCGCGCATGAGCTCCTTGAACTCGCGCAGGTACGCGCCGAGCCGCTCGGGCGGGACGGCGGCGTCCTCCCAGCCCGGCCACGCCTCCGACCCGTCGGCGAGCCGCGTCGCGAGCCCCGCGCCTTCCTCGCGGATGCGCCAGAGCCCGCGTTGCGCGGCCGGGTCGTCCACGATCGCGAACCCCGTCAGGTCGAGCGACGCGGCCAGTTCGCGCGCCCGCGCCGCCGGGTCGTCGCCGGCCAGCTCGACGAACAGCCACGCACCACCCGGCGGCAGGTCGCCCGCGCGCCCGGGCAGCATCGCGACGAGCTCGGCGTCGACACCCTCGACGGTCAGCGGCGACCACGGCAGGATCGACGGCACCGCGTCCGCCGCCGCGATGTCGGAGGGGAAGCCGAGCACCGCGAGCACCCGTTCGCGGGGCAGCTCGGCGAGCGAAACGGTCGCCTCCAGGATGGTCACGCAGGTGCCCTCGCTGCCGACGAGTGCCTTGGCGACGTCGAAACCGTTCTCCGGCAACAGGTGTTCGAGCCCGTAGCCGGACACGCGACGCGGCCACGTCGAGAGTTCCTTGCGCAGCAACGCCAGGTTGTCCCGGACCAGCGCACGCAGCTCGTCGAAGATCCGGCCCTCGGTCGGCTCGTCCGGGCCCAGCCGCAGCCGGGTGCCGTCGTAGAGCAGGACCTCCAGGGAGCGGACGACGTCGACCGTGCGTCCCCACGCCACCGAGTGCGAGCCGCACGCGTTGTTGCCGATCATCCCGCCGAGCGTGCAGCGGCTGTGCGTCGACGGGTCCGGGCCGAACCGCAGGCCGTGCGGGGCCGCGACCGCCTGCAGGTCGTCGAGCACCGTCCCCGGCAGCACCCGCGCGAGCCGCGTCGACGGGTCCAGGGAGAGCACCCCGCCGAGGTGGCGCGAGGTGTCGACGACCAGGCCCGGGCCGCACGCGTTCCCGGCGACGCTCGTGCCGCCGCCGCGGGCGATCACCGGCAGGTCACGGTCGCGGGCGGCCGCGACCGCCGCGACGACGTCGTCGACGGTCCGCGGCAGCACCACGCCGCGGGGCACGTGGCGGTAGTTGGAGGCGTCGGTCGTGTACAGGGCGAGCGTGGCGGCGTCGGTGAGGATCTCCACCCGTCCATTCAAGCCGCCCGGGGGCCGCCGTACCTCTCCAGCCGGGTATGTCCGGAACCACACTCCGTGTGCCATCGTGATCGAGTGACGGCAAAGGAGCACGTTGCCGAGTACAGCGCGGTGCTGGGCGAGCTGCTGCGCGAGCGCGAGAAGCTGCTCGGCACGCTCGACCGGGTCGCCGCGCTGCACGGGACCGCGCGCCTGATCCGGGAGACGGTCGGCGCGAAGGCCGGCTTCGTCGCCGAGCTCGACCGGCCCGAGCTGGCCGTGATCCGCTGGATGTCCGGCACCCGGACGAACGCGCTGCAGGACCTCCAGGTGCCCGTCGGCCAGGGCATCGGCGGCCGGGTGCTGGCGCTGGGCCGGCCGGTGAAGGTCACCGACTACGTCAGCTCGCCGGCGATCACCCACCAGTTCGACGCCCAGGTCCGCGGCGAGGGCCTGGCCGCGATGCTCGCCGTCCCGATCGTCGCGCGCGGCGAAACCGTCGCCATCGCCTACGCGGCCATGCGCGAGCCTGCCGACTTCGGCGACGACGCCGTCCGGCGGATGGAAGAGGTCGCGCGCGAGGCCGGGACGGCGTTGCACCTGGCCAAGGTCGCCGAGACCGACCGCACGGCCGCGGTGGCCGGCGAGCGGCTGCGCATGCAGAGCGCCCTGCACGACTCCGTGGGCGCGCTGCTGTTCTCCATCGGCGTCCAGGTGCGCGACCTGCACGAGGACCTCCACGGCAACCCCGGCCTGGAGGCGCGGCTGCGGCGGCTCGAAGGGGACGTCTCGGCGGCCGCGGGGGCGCTGCGGGAGTCGCTGCTGGCCCTGTCGGAGTCCAGCCCGGAGCGGGCTCTGCCGGTGGAACTGGCCGAGCACTGCCGCTCGTTCCAGGCACGCTGTGGCGTCCCGGCCCGGTTCGTGCAGCTCGCGGCGGTGCCGCCGCTGGACGCCGAACGCACCGCGCTGCTGGTGGCGGCGGTCCGCGAGGGCCTGCTCAACGTCGAGAAGCACGCGCGGGCGTCCTCGGTGATCGTGAGCCTGCTGCCCAGCGACGACGGCGTCCAGGTGGTCGTGGCGGACGACGGCACGGGCGCCGAGGCCACCCCCGGCACGGGCATGGGCCTGCGGACGCTCACCGGGCGGGCCGCGCGGCTCGGCGGCCGGGTCAGCCTCGTCCGCGACGACGACGACGGCTGCACCCTGCGCGCCTGGGTGCCGCTGGTGCGGCCGTGACACCGGCGACCGTCTTCGTCGTCGACGACCACCCGGTGGTCCGCGACGGCGTGACGCTGCTGCTGCGCTCGGACCCCTGCCTCAACGTGGTCGGCTCGGCGGAGTCCGGCCGGCTGGCGATCGAGCGGGTGGCGTCGCTGGCCCCGGACCTGATCCTGCTCGACCTGCGGCTGCCGGACATGCTGGCGCCGGAGGTCGTCACGGAACTGCGCCGGGTCCACCCCGAGGGCAAGATCGTGGTCTTCACCGCCCACGGCGACCACCAGGGCGTGCTGGCGGCGCTGGAGTCGGGCGCGCACGGCTGCCTGCTCAAGGACGCGGCGGGCGCCCAGCTGGTGACCGAGCTGCGCCGGGTCCTGCGCGGCGAGCGCGTCGTCGACCCCCGGATCCTCCCCGACGCCGGGCAGCGCTCGGACGCGCTGGCCCGCAGCGGCTTGACCCGCCGCGAGTACGAGGTCCTGCGGCTGGCCGCGCAGGGCCAGACGAACCCGGAGATCGCGGAGTCGACCGGCCTGGCGCGGAACACGGTGAAGACGTACCTGCAGTCGGCGCTGCACAAGCTGGGCGCGCGCAACCGCGTCGAGGCGATCGGGAAGGCCAGCGAAGCCGGGCTGCTGTGACATCCTCGGCCGGGTGACGATCGACCTGCACACGCACAGCACGGCCTCCGACGGGACCACGCCACCGGCAGAGCTCCCGCGGCTGGCCGCCGAAGCCGGGCTGACGGTGCTCGCGCTCACCGATCACGACACCTTCGCGGGCCTGTCCACGGCTTCCGCGGTCGCGTCCGACGTCGAAATCGTGCCCGGCGTCGAGATCTCCTGCCGGCTCGACGAGTTCGAGGTGCACCTGCTCGGCCTCTTCGCCGATCCGCTGTCCGTCCCGCTGGCGGCCGAGCTGGAGCTGATCCGCACCGACCGCGTCCGGCGCGGGGTGCGGATGGTCGAGCGCTGCCGGGAGCTCGGCGCGCCGATCACCCTCGCGCAGGTCGAGGCGATCGCCGCGGGTGCGCCGCTGGGTCGTCCGCACATCGCCGCGGCACTGGCCGCGGTGGGCATCACCGACGCCTTCACCGCCGACTGGATCGCCGACGGCGGCCGGGCCGACGTGCCCAAGCACGTCCTGTCCACTGTGGAGGCGATCGCGCTGGTCCGCGCGGCCGGCGGCGTGGCGGTGCTGGCTCACCCGCGCTCGGTCAAGCGGCGCGCCGCGGTCACCGACGCGCAGCTGGCCGCGCTCGCCGCCGCGGGACTCGCCGGGATCGAGGTGGACCACCCGGAGCAGCCGCCCGAGGTCCGCGAGCGACTCCGGGAAGTAGCTGCCGACCTGGGGTTGCTCGCGACCGGGTCGAGCGACTTCCACGGTGACCGCAAGCCGGTCCGGCTCGGCGAGTGCACCACTTCGCCGGAGGTCTTCGCGGCGCTCCGGGAGTCCGCCGTGTCCGTTTCGTAGCCGCCTACCTCTCCAGGTGGGGGTATCGGATCACTCCCCGCCGAACGCAGGATGACCGCCACCGATCGTGACTCACGTCACACGAGTGGAGGAGGCCTCTTGCGTCCTGGAGTGAGTTCGTGCTGACCGTGCGTGGCCTGCGGGTGCGGTACGGCCGGTCGACGGCCGCGCTGCGCGGGGTCGATCTCGACGTCTCCGCCGACGGGGTGCTGGCCGTCCTCGGCAGCAACGGGGCCGGGAAGTCCACTTTGCTCAGAGCCGTCTCCGGCACCCTCCGCATGCACCGGGGCTCTATCGACGACGGCGAAATCCGCTACGCCGGCCACGCGCTCGGCAGGCTCGACCCCGCCAGGATCGTGCGGCTCGGCGTCGTCGGCGTGCCCGAAGGGCGGCAGGTCTTCGCGCGGATGACCGTCGAGGAGAACCTGCGGGCCGGGGGGATCGGGGCGCGGACCGCGGCCGAACGCACGGAAGCGCGCAAGCGGGTCGACGCGCTGTTCCCCGTGCTCACCGAACGCGCGAAACAGCGCGCGGGCCTGCTCTCCGGCGGCGAGCAGCAGATGCTGGCCATCGGCCGGGCGCTGATGTCCGCGCCGAAGCTGCTGCTGCTCGACGAGCCTTCACTGGGCCTGGCTCCCAAGATCGTCGAGCAGATCGGGCGGACCATCCGCGAGATCCACGACCAGGGCACCGCCGTGGTGCTGGTCGAGCAGAACGCCGTGATGGCGCTGAACGTCGCCGACCACGCCGTGGTCCTCGAAGTGGGCCGGGTCGCGCTGGCCGGGACCGCGGCCGAGCTGGCCGCCAGCCAGGACGTCCAGCGGCTCTACCTCGGCGGGCACGCCGAATCGCAGGAGACCGCCGACGCCGAGGCGGAGAACGCCCGCAAGAGCCTGGCCGGCCGGACCCTGTCGAGGTGGGCCGGATGACGCCGCCGGAGCTGGGAGTCGAAAACGTCTCCCTGCGGTTCGGCGGGATCCGCGCGCTCGACGACGTGAGCTTCACCGTCGCCCCCGGGTCGCTGCACGCGCTGATCGGGCCGAACGGCGCCGGGAAGTCCAGCTGCTTCAACGTGATCAGCGGCCTCTACCGGGCCGACAGCGGCCGCGTGCGGCTCGGCGACACCGAGCTCACCGGACTGGCGCCGCACAAGCTGGCCGGCCTCGGCGTCGGGCGGTCGTTCCAGAACGCCGCCCTCTCCCCCGGCTCGACCGTGCTGGACAACGTCATGCTCGGGCGGCACGCGCTGACCCGCGGCGGGTTCCTCGAAACCGGGCTGCGGCTGCCGTGGACGGTCCGCGCCGAGCGGCGGCACGCCGAACGCGCCCGCGAGATCTGCGCGTTCCTCGGGCTCGGCGCGGTCGTCGACGCTCCCGTGGGCGCGCTGCCCTATGGCGTCGTCAAGCGCGTCGACCTCGCCCGCGCGCTGGCCGTCGAGCCGGTGCTGCTCCTGCTCGACGAGCCCGCGGCCGGGATGAACGCGGCCGAGACCGCCGAGCTGGCCGGGACGATCAGCGGCATCCGCGCGGAGCTGGGCATCTCGATCCTGCTCGTCGAACACGACATGGGCCTGGTGATGGGCATCGCCGACCGCGTCACGGTGCTCGACTTCGGCAGGCGCATCGCCGACGGCACCCCGGCGCAGGTCCAGGCCGACCCGGACGTCATCAAGGCCTACCTGGGCACGGAGGCGGCGTGAACACTTTCCTGCAGCTCGTGGTGAACGGCCTCGGCAAGGGCGCGGTGTTCGCCCTGCTCGCACTGGGGTTCGTGATCATCTTCAAGGCCACCGAGGTGGTCAACTTCGCGCACGGCTCGCTCGTGCTCTTCGGCGGCTACCTCGTCGTGGTGACGAAGGACGCGCTGGGCTGGGTGGGCGCGTCACTCGTCGGGATCGTCTCGGCCGGCCTGCTCGGCCTGCTGGTGGAACGGCTGCTGCTGTCGCGCTCGCGGCACGCCGACGCCAACAGCCTCGCCCTGCTCACCATCGGCGTCGACGTCATCATCACCGAGGAGATCGTGCGCCGCCTCGGCGTCACGCTGCCCTTCCTCGGCGACGCCTGGGACGCGAAGCCGTTCCGGCTCGGCGGGATCACGCTGTTCCGCACGCACCTGGTCGCACTCGGCGTCGCCGCGGTGCTGATCACGGCGTTCTGGCTGGCCTTCAAGTACTCGAACTGGGGCGTGGCCATGCGGGCCCAGGCGGAGAACCGCGAGGCCGCCGCGCTGATGGGCATCCGCAGCTCCCGCGTCACCGCGACCGCGTGGGTGGTCGCCGGGCTGCTGGCCGGGGTGGCCGTGCTCTTCATCGCGACGCAGGACTTCTCCGGCGCCGGGCTGTCGCGCGGGACGCACTCGATCGCGCTGGCCGCCTTCCCCGCGGCGATCCTCGGCGGCCTCGACTCGACGGCGGGCGCGGTGGTCGGCGGCCTGGTCGTCGGGATCGCCGAAGCGCTTTCGGCGCAGTACGTCTCGTTCGACTTCTCCAAGAGCGCGGTGTTCCTGGTGATGCTGGTGGTGCTGGTGATCCGGCCTTCGGGGCTCTTCGGCACGAGGGAGCGAACCCGTGTCTGACCAAGCCGTGTCCGAAGTGGACACTCCACCCTCGAAAGCCGGACCGGCGGAGAAACCGCGTCGCAGCCGGACGAGCCTGGTGCGCAAGGTCGCGTGGCTGGCTCTCCTGGTGGTCCTGCTCGCCCTGCCGCTCTACCTCGACGCCGCCTGGCTCAAGGCCGGGCAGTACATGATGATCGGCGCGGTCGGCGCGATCGGGCTGACCCTGGTGGTCGGGCAGGCCGGACAGCTTTCCCTGGCCCACGCGTTCTTCCTGCTCGCCGGCGGCACCGCCTACACCGTCCTCTCCGGACCGACGAGCGACGAGCGCGTCATCGGCTTCGGCCTCGACCCGGCGCTCTCGCTGCTGGGCGCGGTGGCCGTCGCGGCCCTGCTCGGGCTGGCCTTCGCGCCGGTCGCCGGGCGGCTGCGCGGGATCTACCTCGGCGTCGCGTCCCTGGCGCTGGTGTTCCTGGGGCTCTACTTCGGACAGTCCGCGGAGGAGCTCACCGGCGGGACGTCGACCGGACGCACCCCGGCGTCGTTCTCCCTGTTCGGCTTCCCGTTCACCAACGACGGCCCGGAAATCAGCCTGCTCGGCGTGCCGATCCGGCAGGCCGAGCGCATGTGGTACCTGTTCCTGCTGCTCACCGTGCTCGCTTTCGTCATCGCCCGCAGCGCGGTCCGCGGCCGGGTGGGCCGCTCGTGGCGGGCGGTGCGCGACAACGAGGCCGCGGCCGCGGTGATGGGCGTCAGCGTGCTGCGGGCCAAGGCGGGCGCGTTCGCCGTCTCCTCGGCCTACGGCGGGCTCGCCGGCGCGATGACCGTGCTGTGGTTCGACATCCTCAAGCCGGACGAAAGCGAGTTCGGCACCTATGGCATCAACGTGTCGATCGCCTACCTGGCGATGGTCATCATCGGCGGCCTCGGCTCGGTCCCCGGCGCGCTCGTCGGCGCGCTGATCGTCAACGGGCTGCCGCAGGTCCTCGCCCTGTATTCGGCCGACCTGGGCTGGTTCTCCGGCACCGGCGACGGCGCGCTGACCCCGATCCTGGTCAGCTCGTTCGTCTACGGCGCCGCGATCATCCTCGTCGTGCTGTTCGAGCCGGGCGGGCTCGCCGCGATCGGCCGCCGGCTCACCCGGTCCCGCCGTCAACCCCCGGAGGAATCATGAAACGCACACACCTGGCGGCGGCGCTGGTGGCCGTCCTCGCGCTCTCGGCGTGCAGCACGAAAGCGAACGACTCGGGCTCGTCGGGCTCGGACAGCTCCGGCGTCAAGACCGGCAAGGGGGTGACGGCGACCGAGGTGACGCTCGGGGTGATGACCGACAAGTCCGGCGTGTTCAAGAACCTCGGCCTCGGCGTCACGCAGGGCAACGAGCTGTGGGCGAAGGACTTCAACGCCGCCGGCGGCGTGTGCGGGCGGCAGGTGAAGCTCGAGCAGGTCGACCACGGCTACAAGGCCGACACGGCGAAGACGCTGTACCCGCAGATCGAGCCGAAGGTGCTCGGGTTCGTGCAGCTGCTCGGCTCGCCGGTGGTGGCCGCGCTGAAGCAGAACCTGGCCTCGGACAAGACGACGGCCGCGCCCGCGTCGTGGTCGTCGGAGCTGCTGGACAACCCGTACGTGATGATCGTCGGCACCACCTACGACCTGGAGATCATCGACGGCCTGTCGTACCTGCAGGAGCAGGGGCAGCTCAAGGACGGCGACACGATCGGGCACATCTACATCGACGGCGAGTACGGCAAGAACGGCCTGCGCGGCTCGCAGTTCTACGCCAAGAAGCACAGCCTGACGCTCAAGGAAGTGAAGATCACTTCGACCGACAGCGACCTGACCAACGTGGTGACCGGGCTGAAGGGCGAGGGCGTCAAGGCGATCGTGCTGACGACCACGCCGACGCAGACCGGCTCGACGGTCGGGGCGAACAAGGCGCTCGGGCTCAACGTGCCGGTACTGGGCAACAACCCGACGTTCGACCCGGCGCTGCTCAAGAGCCCGGCCGCCGGCGCGCTCGACAAGCTGACGATCGTCGCCAGCAGCGTGCCGTTCTCCGCGGACATCCCGAAGGCGAAGGACGTGGCGGCGAAGTACAAGGCCGCGTACAAGGAAACCCCCAACGGCGGCGTCCCGTACGGCTACGCGGTCGGCGAGGTGTGGGGCGCGGTCCTGAAGAAGGCGTGCGACAACAAGGACCTCACCCGCGACGGCATCGCGGCGGCCCTGAAGCAGACGACGTCGGCGAACACGGACAACCTGGTCGCGGCGCTCGACTTCTCCAAGCCGGGGACGCCGGCGACGCGCCAGGTGTACGCGGCCACCCCGGACGCCTCCGCCGAGGGCGGCGTCAAGTACGTCAAGCCGTTGTTCGAAGCGCCCGAGGCGAAGGAGTACGTGGCTCCGCACCAGAAGTGAGCCTTCGTCCGGCCAGCGCGGCCGCCTCGTGGAGCGGGGTGGTCGCGTTGGCCTTCACGGCGTCGTGGTCGAGGCCCTCCGCCTCACGCGAAAGTGTGTACAGGATCCCGCCCGCGCCGGCCACGTAGTCCGGGATCACCACGTCGGCGGTCAGGGTGAGCGCCTTCTCCGGCTCGACCCACGTCAGGCCCTGGTTCGGCCGCGAGGTGGGCGCCCACCGAGCCATAGCCGCTGATCACCGAGGCCACCAGCCAGTGAGCACCGTGGCATTGCCGGACGGCAGCCACGCCGGGCACCGAGATGTTCACGTGGGGTCACTCGACCGAAACCGGTGTGAAGCGGCCGCGCCGGACGATTCGGCACCATGGGGCCCGGCGTGAGCGAACTCGCCGAGCCGGGCCGTGATCGATTCCTTCCAGCGGTCGATCGCCGATCTTCCGGAAGTGCTGCCGGTGTGCGTCACGGCCGGAAACGACGATTTCCTGATCGAAGTGACCACCCCGGACATCGACGCGTGGCACGCATTCCCGGCCGACCGGCTCGCGTTGCGCCGCGAGATCGTCGGGTTCCGGACGTCGATCGTTTTCCGGCACCTGCGCAAGACGATGCTTGAACCGCTCCCGTAGGGGTAACCGGGGTTGACCCCGGAACGGCGCGACACGCCACCCCTACGTGAACCCCGGAAATACCCCGGTTCGCACGCTCGGAGGCGGAAACTGTCGGTGGCGGGGCGTCTAATGAGCTCGACGGGAAGGAGGCGCCGCCATGATCACCACACTCAACCATCGTGAGCGGGCCACGTTGAGAGCCGTGGCCGGGGGCCACGCCGAGATCAGCTGCAGCTGCGAGCCTGACCTGTTCATCGACGGCCTGAGCTGCTGCGACCAGTCCACCGTGCACCGGCTCGCGCGGCTCGGCCTGATCGCGCCGGCCCGGCCCGGCAAGTGCGGCGAGCTCGTGCCCGCCCTGCTCACCGAGGCCGGCTCGCAGGCGCTGGGCGAGGTTTACGCCGCCGCGGCGTAAACACGTTGCCACACACTGGGGTCACTGTCAGCATCACCCGATGCACGTATTCCTCGAAACCGAGCGGCTGATCCTCCGCCGGTTCACCGAGAACGACGCCGATGCGCTCTTCGAGCTCTACGACGACCCGGCCGTGATGAAGTACCTCAATGGGGGACAGCCGGCGGATCGCACGGAGATCGTCACGCTGGATCTCCCCGCGTTCCTCGGTTACTACGAGCGTTTCCCCGGTTACGGGTTCTGGGCGGCGATCGAAAAGAGCACCGGCGACTTCCTGGGGTGGTTCCATTTCCGCCCGCGTCCGCAGGATCCGCCGGACGAGCCCGAACTCGGCTACCGGCTGCACCGGAAGGCGTGGGGCAAGGGCTACGGCACCGAAGGCTCGGCGGCGCTGCTCGCGAAGGGTTTCACCGAACTGGGGGTCCGCCGGGTGAGTGCGTTCACCATGACGGTGAACAAAGCCTCGCGCCGGGTGATGGAAAAGCTGGGGATGAGGTTCATCCGCACGTACTTCGAGGAGTTCCCGGAGCACGAGCGGGCGCCGGGCAGCGAGCACGGCGAGGTCGAGTACGGCATCACCCGCGAAGAGTGGCTCGCGAGCGCCGCGTCCGGCGCTCACGAGCCGCCCGGTCAGCGGTAGACCTCGAACTCGTAGATGCGCGAAGCACCGTTGCCGTCGTTGGCCGGCGTGGTGACGTTCAGCTTCACGTACCGCGCCGACCGGGTCGCGATCGGGTGATACGTACGGCTCGCCCGCGACCCGGTCACCGACGCGACGGTCGTCCACGACGAGCCGTCGGCCGACGTCTGGATCGTGAACGCGCCGGTGTTCCAGCCGGTGGTCTCGCCGCCCAGGCCGGCGTGCTTGACCACGAACGCCGACACGTTCTGCGCCGATCCGAGGTCGACCTGCAGGAACTTGGTCGCGGCTGTGGTGCAGAACTTGCTGTTGCCCGCCAGGCTGCCGTCGACGGCCTTGGCCGCGGTCTCGGCCGAGTTGCAGGTGGCCGAGCCCGTCGCCGTCTTGCCCAGCGCCAGGTTCGCCCCCAGCTCGGGCGCCGCCGGCGGCGGCGTGAACCCGTCGTTGTACGACGGCGGGACGTCGGACACGCTCGTGCCCCAGCTGCTCGGTGCGGAGCCCATCGCGTAGCTCAGCGTCGACGCGCCCGCGATGTCTCCGTAGCGGATCCACGACTTCGTCGTCGGAACGCCGTTGACGCTCAAGCTCTGCACGTACTGGGCGCCGGCCCCGCTGCCGGTGATCCGGATCGTCCCGGACGGCCGGATGATCGAGGCGTCCGGGAACAGCGGGCCGTGCAGGGCGAGGACGTCCGCGCCCGGCGTCGCCGGGTACATCCCCAGCGCGGCGAAGACGTACCACGCCGAGGTGGCGCCGAGGTCGTCGTTGCCGGGCAGGCCGCCCGGGCCGGTGGTGAACGACTCGTTCATCACGCGCCGCACCGCGGAGCTGGTGCCCTGCGGGTGGGCGGCGTAGTTGTACGCCCACGGCACGCCGTGCTCGGGCTCGTTGCCGATGTAGAAGTACGGCTGCGTCAGCCCGCCGTTGAGCTGGGTGAAGTGGTGGTCCAGCCGCTGGACGGCGGTCTGGCGGCCGCCCATCAGGTTGATCAGGCCCTGGTAGTTGTAGGGCACCATCCAGGTGTACTGCGACGGGTTGCCCTCGGTGTACCCGCTGTTGCTCGACGGCACCACCGGCCACGCCCACGTGCCCGTGCCGCCGCGCGGCTGGACGTACCCGGAGTCGGGGCCGAACACGTTCTGCCACCACTGGGCGCGCTGCATGTACGTGGTGTACTTCGTCGTGTCGCCGAGCGCCTTCGCGAACTGCGCCACGGCGAAGTCGGACGCCGAGTACTCGAGCGAGTCCGACGGGTCTTCGGTGACGTAGTGCCGGCTCAGGTACCCGGACTGACGGCCGCGGATCGCCTGCCCCTGGGTGGTTCCGCCGGTGGAGCTCCGGTCCATCAGCGTCAACGCCGCCGCCGTGTCGAAACCGCGGACCCCGAAGGCGTACATGCTGCCGACGACGATCGGCCCGGGGTCACCGGTCATCACGAAGTGCTCGTTGCTGTTGTGGGACCACTTCGGCAGCAACCCGCCCTGTTGACCGTCCAGCACCATCGACTTCGCGATGTCGCTCGCCTCGGCGGGCGCCACGAGCCCGATCAGCGCGGCCCACGAGCGGTAGATGTCCCAGCCGGAGTAGTTCTGGTAGACGGGGTGCGACGCGGTGTGGATCGCCTGGTCGAACCCGCGGTACTGGCCGTTCGTGTCGCTGGCGACGTTCGGGTTCTGGAACACGTGGTACAGCGCCGTGTAGAACTTCTGCAGGTCCGCGGCAGCTCCGCCGGTCACCTGGACGCGGTTCAGGACCGTGTTCCAGCTCGTGTCGGCTGCGGCCCGGGTCGCCGCGAAGTCGAAACCGGGGTTCTCGGCGGCGAGGTTCGCCTGCGCGTTGGCCAGGCTGACGAACGAGATGCCGATCTTCGCCTGCACGGTCGTGTTGCCCGAGGTGTCGAAGGTGACGTAGCCGCCGGAGTTCGTGCCGCTGGTGCTCGAGGACCCGGCGTTCACGGTGCCGCCGAGCCAGGTGCCGAACCCGCTGGGCGCGCGGTCGAACTGGATGACGTAGAAGATCTGGTAGGTCTTCGACGAGCCGCAGAAGCCGCCGCCGGTCACCGAGCCGGTGAGCCGGCTGCCGTCGATCGAGATCGACCCGCCGCGGTTGCCGGTGGCGCTGCGGCTGGTGTTGACGAGCAGCCGCGCGGACGTCGTGTTCGGGTAGGTCAGCTTCATGAACCCGGACCGCTGGGTGGCGGACAGCTCGACGGTCGTGTTGTAGGTGTCGAGCTTGTTCTTGTAGTAGCCGGGCGCGGCCGACTCGTTCGCCTTCGTGTAGCGGCTCGCGTACCCGGTCCAGCCGGTGCCCGGTGACGTGCCGATCGCGCCGGTGATCGGCAGCAGGCCGAGGTCTTCGTTGTTGGCGCAGCCGGCGCCGTTGAAGTGGGTGAGGCTGAACTCTTCGATGCTCGTGTCGCCGTACCGGTACCCCGACGGCGACGCGGTCGGCGTGTCCGGGCTGAACTGCACCATGCCGAACGGGACGACGGCACCCGGGTAGGTGCTGCCGCCCGCCCCGCCCGGGACGGGGTTGGGCGAGTTGCTGTTGTCCGTGCCGATGAAGGGATTCACGTACTGCGTGAGGGCGAGCGTCGCGGCGCCGGCCGCCGGTGCGGCGAGCCCCGCTCCGGCGAGCGCGACGGCGAGCGCGGCCGCGCACACCCGGCCGGCCAATGGTCTGGACATGACCCTTCCTCTCCGTGTCGCCCGCCTTCCGCCGGCGACAACGTTGTCGGGCGTGGTGACAACGTTGTCAGCACGGCGCTTGCCGCACTGGCAACGGTCAGGGGATCGAAGTGGTACCGGAACTCGGTGGCAGGACATGGTGCCACGAAAGGACCTGCCGACGGAAGCGCCGAAAGTTCGTTGCGCGCCAACCGGTTCCGCGACCGGACCAGTCAGCCCCGGTGGACCACCCAGTGGTCGCCGAGTGCGGTCGTCGTCGCCTCGCCGTTGGTGAGGTCCGCCAGCCAGCCCGCGAACACCTCGTCCTCGCCCGGCGCCAGACCGACCTCGAAGCGGGCCAGCTCGTCGAAGCGGGTCGCGTGGAGCACGTACGAAGAGGCGCGCAGGTCGTTCTCCAGCCGGCCAGCGCGGTCGTAGTCCACCGCCACCTCGACCAGGCTGAGACGCCGGTGTTCTAGTACACCAACAACTTCCACGGCGTCCGAAACGGACTGACCATACGCGCGGATCAAGCCGCCCGCGCCCAGCAGCACTCCCCCGAAGTACCGCGTCACCACCGCGACCGTGTCGGTCAGTTCGCGGCGGCGCAGCACTTCCAGCATCGGCGCACCCGCCGTGCCCGCCGGCTCACCGTCGTCACTGGACCGCCGGGTTCGCCCATCCGGCCCCAGAACGAAGGCGTGACAGTGGTGCCGCGCGCCCGGATCCGCGCGGCGGCGGGCCGCGATGAACTCGCGCGCGGCCGCTTCCGACGTCACCGGAGCGAGCGCGCAGAGGAACCTCGAGCGCTTGATCTCGATCTCGTGGCCGCCCTCGCGAGCCACGGAGAGATAACGATCAGTCATCGGAGGAGTCCGC
The DNA here is from genome assembly GCF_900105945.1 of Amycolatopsis tolypomycina. Lineage (NCBI taxonomy): Bacteria > Bacillati > Actinomycetota > Actinomycetes > Pseudonocardiales > Pseudonocardiaceae > Amycolatopsis > Amycolatopsis tolypomycina. The sequence goes on from NZ_FNSO01000004.1 coordinate 6,239,123, forward strand.
CATGTGCCCAGCTTGCCACTCCCGGACCCGCGTCCCACACCCGCCCCGGGCCACTTCGGACGGATGTTTCCGCAGGTCAGCAGGGCAGTGGACCGCTCTGCGGGAGATCCAGCCCGGCATATGGGACTACCCCGTGGCCCGTCAACGCAAGCGTGGCATTCCCCACCCGGACGCAACGACGTATGTCGATAACAGCGAATTCACACTATCGTCATAAGACCCGGCGAACCCGGGAGTAACACCGCGCGCTCCGGACGGCCCCCACCACAGTGGCCGGCCTGTGCGCGCTCGCAGCACCCGACATGTTCGGCTGCCCAGTGTCGTGCGGCCTCCCAGATGACCGCGTTCCGGGCGTGCAGCCCGGCCGATGAAGCGCGGCATCTTGCACCTCGAACAGAACAACTGTTCTCGACTGACCATCGCGGTACCGGGCCACTTCGTTAACCGGTTCAGCAATGAACCACTCGATGGAGTGAGTACCGGTCGCGCCAACGCCTTGGGAGGCGGCCAGCCGTGACCCACCGTGCCAGTTCCCTGCCCCCGTCCCGGGAGCAGCTCAGCAACGCCGAGGCCGAGGGCCTCTACCGGAGCGACTACGAACACGACGCCTGCGGTGTCGCCTTCGTCGCCGACCTGACCGGACGACGCGATCATGCGATCGTCGCCAAGGCCCTGGTCGCGTTGCGCAACCTGGAACATCGCGGGGCTCGTGGTGCCGAACCGGACACCGGCGACGGCGCCGGACTGCTGATCCAGATCCCGGACGAGTTCTACCGCGCGGTCGTGGACTTCGAGCTCCCCGAGCCGGGCGCCTACGCCGTCGGCACGGCTTTCCTGCCGCAGGACGAAAAGCGCCGCGGCCGGGCCATGACGACCATCGAGCGCATCGCCGCCGAGGAGGACATGCGTGTCCTCGGCTGGCGCGAGCTGCCGGTGCACACCGAGCACTGCGGGCCGACCGCGGCCGAGACCATGCCGCACTTCACGCAGTTGTTCCTCGCCGCGCGCCGCCCGAAGCCGGAGCACTCGGACCCGCTGCACCTCGAGCGCAGCGCGTTCTGCGTCCGCAAGCGCGCGGAACACGAGCTCGTCGAGGACGACGTGTACTTCCCGTCGCTGTCCTCGCGCACGATCGTCTACAAAGGAATGCTCACCGAGCCGCAGGTCGAGCGCTTCTTCGCCGACCTCACCGACGAGCGCGTCACCAGCGCCATCGGCCTGGTGCACTCCCGCTTCTCCACCAACACGTTCCCGTCGTGGCCGCTGGCGCACCCGTACCGGTACGTGGCGCACAACGGCGAGATCAACACGTTGCGCGGCAACCGCAACTGGATGGACGCCCGCGAGGCGCTGCTGGAAACCGACCTGATCCCGGGCGACCTCAAGCGCGTCTACCCGGTGATCACCCGCGGCGCCAGCGACTCGGCGTCCTTCGACGAGGTCCTCGAACTGCTGCACCTCGGCGGCCGCTCGCTGCCCCACGCCGTGCTGATGATGATCCCGGAGGCCTGGGAGAACCACCAGGAGATGGACCCCGCGCGGCGCGCGTTCTACGAGTTCCACTCGACGCTGATGGAGCCGTGGGACGGCCCGGCGCTCGTCGCCTTCACCGACGGCAGCCAGATCGGCGCGGTGCTGGACCGCAACGGCCTGCGCCCCGGCCGGTACTGGGTGACCGACGACGGCCTCGTCGTGCTCGCCTCCGAGGTCGGCGTGCTCGACATCGACCCGGCGACGATCGTCCGGAAGGGACGCCTCGAGCCCGGCCGGATGTTCCTCGTGGACACCGTCGAAGGCCGGATCATCGAGGACGAAGAGGTCAAGACCGAACTGGCCACCGCGCACCCGTACGACGAATGGGTCGACGCCGGCCTGCTGCACCTGGAAGACCTGCCGGAGCGCGACCGCGAGGTCCCGCTGCACGCCGCGCTCGTGCGCCGCCAGCAGGCGTTCGGCTACACAGAGGAAGAGCTCGAAGCCATCCTCGAGCCGATGGCCCGCACCGGCGCGGAGCCGATCGGCTCGATGGGCAACGACTCGCCGCTCGCTCCCCTTTCGAGCAGGCCGCGGCTGCTCTTCGACTACTTCATCCAGCTGTTCGCGCAGGTCACGAACCCGCCGCTGGACGCCATCCGCGAGGAGCTCGTCACCGCGCTCGGCACCCAGATCGGCGCCGAGCCGAACCTCCTGGAGGGCAACGCGGCCAGCTGCCGCCGGATCGTGCTGCCGTTCCCGGTGCTCGACAACGACCAGTTCGCCAAGCTGGTGCACGTCAACGACGACGGCGACCTGCCGGAGTTCCAGGCCGTGACCGTGCTCGGCCGCTACAACGTGCACGGCGGCGGCGACGCGCTCGTCAAGCGGCTCGACGAGATCCGCGCCGAGGTTTCGGAGGCGATCGAGGACGGCGCCCGGCTGATCGTGCTGTCCGACCGCGGTGTCGACGAAAACCACGCGCCGATCCCGTCGCTGCTGCTGACCGGCGCGGTGCACCACCACCTCGTCCGCGAGAAGACGCGCACGCAGGTCGGCCTCATCGTCGAGGCCGGCGACGCGCGCGAGGTGCACCACATCGCGCTGCTCATCGGCTACGGCGTCGCCGCGGTGAACCCGTACCTGGCGATGGCGACCGTCGAGGAGATGGCCCACCAGGGCCTGATCCCGGGCGTGACGCCGAAGCAGGCGACGCAGAACCTCATCAAGGCGCTCGGCAAGGGCGTCCGCAAGACGATGTCCAAGATGGGCGTTTCGACGGTCGCGTCCTACACCGGCGCGCAGATCTTCGAGGCGATCGGGCTCGGCGAAGAGGTCATCGACAACTGCTTCACCGGCACGACGTCCCGCCTCGGCGGCGTCGGCTTCGAGACGCTGGCCGACGAGGTCGCGAAGCGGCACAAGTACGCCTTCCCGGCCGACGGCGTCCGGGCCGCCCACCGCGAGCTGGAGACCGGCGCGGACTACCAGTGGCGGCGCGAAGGCGAGCCGCACCTGTTCAACCCGCAGACGGTGTTCAAGCTCCAGCACTCCACGCGCTCGGGCAAGTACGAGATCTTCAAGGAGTACACGAAGGCCGTCGACGACCAGGCCGAGAAGCTGCTGACGCTGCGCGGGCTGTTCGACTTCAAGTACGGCAAGCGCGCGCCGGTGCCGATCGAGGAGGTCGAGCCGGTCTCGGAGATCGTCAAGCGGTTCGCCACCGGCGCCATCTCCTACGGCTCGATCTCGATGGAGATGCACCAGACCCTCGCCATCGCGATGAACCGCCTCGGCGGCAAGTCGAACACCGGTGAGGGCGGCGAAGACGCGGAGCGGCTTTACGACCCGGAGCGGCGCTCCGCGGTCAAGCAGGTCGCTTCGGGGCGCTTCGGCGTCACGAGCGAGTACCTCGTCAACGCCGACGACATCCAGATCAAGATGGCGCAGGGCGCGAAGCCCGGCGAAGGCGGGCAGCTGCCCGGCGCGAAGGTGTACCCGTGGATCGCGAAGACGCGGTTCTCGACGCCGGGCGTCGGCCTGATTTCGCCGCCGCCGCACCACGACATCTACTCGATCGAGGACCTGGCGCAGCTGATCCACGACCTCAAGAACGCCAACCCGAACGCGCGCATCCACGTGAAGCTCGTGTCCGAGGTCGGCGTCGGCACGGTCGCGGCGGGCGTCTCGAAGGCGCACGCGGACGTCGTGCTCATCTCGGGTCACGACGGCGGCACCGGCGCTTCGCCGCTGTCGTCGATCAAGCACGCGGGTGGCCCGTGGGAGCTGGGCCTGGCCGAGACGCAGCAGACGCTGCTGGCCAACCGGCTGCGCGACCGGATCGTCGTGCAGACCGACGGCCAGCTCAAGACCGGCCGCGACGTCATCATCGCGGCGCTGCTGGGTGCCGAGGAGTTCGGCTTCGCGACCGCGCCGCTGGTGGTGTCGGGCTGCATCATGATGCGCGTCTGCCACCTCGACACGTGCCCGGTCGGCGTCGCGACGCAGAACCCGAAGCTGCGCGAGAAGTTCAGCGGCAAGGCCGAGTACGTCGTCAACTTCTTCGAGTTCATCGCCCAGGAAGTGCGCGAGTACCTGGCGGAGCTGGGCTTCCGGTCGATCGCCGAGGCCGTCGGGCACGCCGAGTTCCTCGACAAGCGCAAGGCGATCGAGCACTGGAAGGCGTCCGGGCTCGACCTGTCGCCGATCTTCCACGTGCCCGACATGGCCCCGGCCGGGCTGCGCCTGCAGCAGACCAAGCAGGACCACGGCCTGGAGAAGGCGCTCGACAACACGCTGATCCAGCTGGCCGAGGGTGCGCTGAACTCCGGCGACAAGGTGCGGCTGGAACTCCCCGTCCGCAACGTGAACCGGACCGTCGGCACCATGCTCGGCTCGGAGCTCACCAAGCGGTGGGGCGGCGAAGGCCTGCCCGACGACACCATCGACGTCACCTTCACCGGCACCGCGGGCCAGTCGTTCGGCGCGTTCGTGCCGAAGGGCATCACGCTGCGGCTCTACGGCGACGGCAACGACTACGTCGGCAAGGGCCTCTCCGGCGGACGGCTGATCGTGCGGCCGCCGCGGGACGCCCACTACGTGGCCGAGGAGCAGATCATCGCCGGCAACGTCATCGCCTACGGCGCGACGAGCGGCGAGATCTTCATCCGCGGCAAGGTCGGCGAGCGGTTCTGCGTGCGCAACTCCGGCGCGCTGGCCGTCGTCGAAGGCGTCGGCGACCACGGCGGCGAGTACATGACCGGCGGCCGGATGGTCGTGCTCGGCCCGATCGGGCGCAACTTCGCGGCCGGCATGTCCGGCGGCATCGCCTACGTGCTCGACCTGCCCGCCCACCGCGTCAACCCGGAGATGGTCGACCTCGACCCGCTCGACTCCGAGGACGCGGACTTCCTGCGCGAAACGCTGGAAAAGCACTACGACGAAACCGAATCCGCGGTCGCGCGGGAACTGCTGGCCGACTGGGACGCGGGCGTCGACCGCTTCGGGAAGGTCATGCCGAAGGACTACAAGCGCGTGCTCGCGGCGCAGGTGCAGGCCGAGCGCGACGGGCGCGACGTGAACGAGGCGATCATGGAGGCCGCACATGGCTGACCCCAAGGGCTTTCTGACCACCACCCGCGAAGAGCCGAAGCGGCGTCCGGTCGACCTGCGGCTGATGGACTGGCGCGAGGTCTACGAAGACTTCGCCACGACGAAGCTGCAGAAGCAGGCCGGCCGCTGCATGGACTGCGGTATCCCGTTCTGCCACCAGGGCTGCCCGCTCGGGAACCTCATCCCGGAGTGGAACACGCTGACCTGGCGGGAGGACTGGCAGCAGGCGATCGAGCGGCTGCACGCGACCAACAACTTCCCGGAGTTCACCGGGACGCTGTGCCCTGCCCCGTGCGAAACCGCGTGCGTGCTCGGGATCAACGACGACCCGGTGACGATCAAGCGGGTCGAGATCTCGATCATCGACCGGGCCTTCGACGAGGGCTGGGTGAAGCCGCAGCTGCCGGTCGCGCTCACCGGCAAGAAGGTCGCCGTCGTCGGGTCCGGCCCGTCGGGTCTTGCCGCGGCGCAGCAGCTCACGCGCGCGGGCCACAGCGTCGTGGTCCTCGAGCGGGCCGACAAGATCGGCGGGCTGCTGCGCTACGGCATCCCCGAGTTCAAGATGGAGAAGTCCCGCCTGGACCGGCGCCTCGACCAGATGCGGGCCGAGGGCACGGAGTTCCGGACGTCGGTGAACGTCGGCGCGGACCTGCCGGTCGCCGAGCTTTTGGATTACGACGCCGTGGTGCTGGCCGGTGGCGCGACCGACTGGCGCGACCTGCCGATCCCCGGCCGCGAGCTCGACGGCATCCACCAGGCCATGGAGTTCCTGCCGCCGGCCAACCGGGTGGCTTCGGGCGAGCTTTCGGTGTCGCCCTTCGACGCTTCCGGTCTCGACGTCGTGGTGATCGGCGGCGGCGACACGGGCGCGGACTGCGTCGGCACGTCGCACCGCCAGGGCGCGCGGTCGGTGACGCAGCTGGAGATCATGCCTCGCCCGCCCGAGGCGCGTTCCGACGCCCACCCGTGGCCGACGTACCCGATGATCTACCGGGTGTCCTCGGCGCACGAAGAGGGCGGCGAGCGGCTGTACGCGGTGAACACGCAGGAGTTCCTGGGTGACGACTCCGGTCGGGTGCGCGCGTTGAAGCTGGTCGAGGTCCGCAACGAGGGCGGCAAGTTCGTGCCCGTGGCAGGCACCGAGCGGGAGCTGCCCGCGCAGCTGGTCCTGCTGGCGATGGGCTTCCTCGGGCCGGAGAAGAAGGGCCTGCTCGAAGACCTCGGCGTCGAGCTGGACGCGCGCGGCAACGTGGCCCGCGACAAGGCGTTCAAGACGAGCCTGGACAACGTGTTCGTGGCCGGCGACATGGGCCGCGGCCAGTCGCTGATCGTGTGGGCGATCGCGGAGGGCCGCAGCGCCGCGGCCGGCGTCGACGCCTACCTGACCGGCCGCGACGTCCTGCCCCGCCCGATCGCGCCGACGGACCGGCCGATCGCGTAAGACCCGGCGCCGGCGGAGGTGCCACTGTCGTCACCTCCGCCGGCGCTGTCCCACGTCGTCAGAACCGGTAGCGGAGGATGCGCGTGCCCTGCCGGGCCAGTGCGGTGCGGTGGCTCATGAGCCGGGTGGCCGCGCGCAGCGGCTGGGGAAAGCGGGCGACTTCCGCAGCGCGCGCGAGCAGCTGCTCCTCGGCCAACGTCAGGCCCGCGCCCCAGGTTTCGGGCTCGCGCGGGTCGTCGAAGCCCTGGGCGGCGGTGATGCCGATGGACTTGATCGTCGGGTGGTACTTCATCGCCCAGGCGGCGAAGCGGGTGTAGCCGTTGATGGCGAGTTCACCGGTGCCGAAGTGCGCGGTCAGCTCGCGGGTCATCCGCTGGAACGTGTCGCCGGGCAGGAACGGCAGCAGACCTTCGGCGACGATCATGGCCGGCCGGTCGCGGGGCAGCGGGTCGAGCCAGCCCGGCGTGGTCAGGTCGGCGCCGACGAGCCGCGACCGGTCCGGCAGGAACTGCGGCCGCAGGCCGACGACGTCGGGGAAGTCGACGTCGTACCAGTCGACACCGGCGGGCGGGTCGCAGCGGAGGACGCGGGTGTCGAGCCCGCACCCGAGGTCGAGCACGACGGCGTCCGGATGGGCGGCGACGAACGCGCGGACCGCGTCGTCGAGCTTCTTGGCGCGCAGCGCGGTGCCGCAGACGAGGCTGGGCTTGAGGCGGAGCTTGGCGAAGTCGTAGTCGATCGTGCCGGCAATGCCCGCGGAATGGGTGTCGCCGAGGATCGGCTGGGGCAGCTCGGCGTCCAGAGCCCTCGCGTAGAGGGTGAGCAGCAGGGTTTCCCGGACCGGGTCCAGGTCCAGGCGCAGACGGGGCACGGGAGGTCCTCAGGGTTTCGGGGGATGGCGGGCGGCGATGTCGCGCAGCCAGGTCAGGGACTGCTGGGCGGCGCGGATGCGCCCGGTCCGAGGTCCGCTGCCGCCGACGAGGTGCGCGCCCTCGTCGGCGATGTCGCCGAAGGCACCGAGGCCGTCGAGCTTGCGCTGGATGACCTTGTGCCAGGCGTCGTCCTCGATGCGGTAGTAGGTGGTGCGGTCACCGGGCACGCGCACCTTGCGGACCAGCCCGATGGCGGCGAGGAACCGCATGTTCGAGGTCAGCGACGCGCGGCTGGCCCGGATCGTCTCGGCGATCCGGCCCGCGGACTGCTCGGGCGGGTCGCAGATCATCAGCAGGCCGAGGATGCGCCCGGTGATCGGCGGGAGCGCCCATTCCTCCACGCAGAACGTGGCCACCCGCTCGATCCACCGCAGCACCTCGTCCTCGTCGTCCGCACCGGACACAACGCTCCTCCTCGGCCACCTGTGTTCCTCCTCGGCTCGCCAAGAAGGGGCTAGTTGTTTCAGTCTCGACTGAAACAACTAGCCCCGTCAACCCCCGAGTTTCTCAGCGGTCGTAGTAACCCTTCTCGAGGTCGTCCAGCAGCCCGGGTTGCGTGGGCTGCCAGCCGAGCAGCTCCCGGGTTGCCTGCGCGGAAGCCGGCTGGTCGATGGCCAGGATCCCGCCGAGGAACCCGAGTTCCTCGGCAGCCACGGACGTGACCGGCAAGCCGGTGCGGCGGCCGACGACCTCGGCGATGTCGCGGATCCGCACGCCTTCGTCGCCGACCGCGTGCAGGACGGCCTTCGGTTCGGCCCGTTCCAGCGCAAGGCGGAACAGGTGGGCGGCGTCCAGGACGTGCACCGCGGGCCAGCGCTGCGTCCCGTCGCCGACGTAGGCCGCGATGCCCTTTTCGCGCCCGAGGGCGACCAGGTGGGCGATGAACCCGTGGTCGCCCTCGCCGTGGACCGTCCGCGGCAGCCGGACGAGGGACGCGCGGACGCCCCGTTCGGCCGTCTCGAGGATGGCGCGGGCGATGTTCCCCCGGCCGCCCACGGGACCCACGAAGACGGGGTCGTCCTGCTCGGTCGCCGCGCGTCCGGGCACCATCGGCGTCCCCGAGGCCGCGACGAAGGCCTTGCCGGCCAGGACGTCGGTCATGGCTTCGACGGCCCGTGCATCGGTCGCGATCGAGTCCTCGATCCGGGTGAAGTCGTGCCCGAAGGCGAGGTGGACGACGCCGTCAGCGCTCTTCGCGCCCGCTTGCAGCGTTTCGAGGTCGCCGAGATCGCCGCGCAGGACGGTCGCCCCCATGGCGGCGACGGTGTCGGCGGCCGCGTCCGACCTCGCCAGCCCGACGACGTCGTGGCCCGCGTCGAGGAGTTCGGGCACGAGGGCCCGGCCGATCCAGCCGGAGGCGCCGGTGACGAACACACGCATGAGGTTCTCCTTCAGTGATGACACCTGGTGCCATCACCGTACACCCGCGATGACACCCGGTGTCATCGCCTAGGCTGGGACCCATGAGCCGCTGGGAGCCGAACACGCGCGAGCGCCTGCTCGACGCCGCGCTCGACCTGTTCGGCGAGCGCGGCTACGACAGCGTCACGGTCGCAGAGATCGCGGAGCGGGCCGGACTGACGAAGCGGACCTTCTTCCGCCACTTCGCCGACAAGCGCGAAGTGCTCTTCGCGGGCCAGGAGATCATGAGCAGGCTCCTGTCCGACGCAATCGCGGCCGCACCAGCCTCGGCAACCCCGATCGAGGCGGTCGCGGCGGCATTGACGGCCGCCACGCAACCGCTGGGGCCCCATCGGCGGGAGCGGGCCCGCCAGATCCGCGCGGTGGTCGCCGGCCACACCGACCTGCGCGAGCGCGAGCTGCTGAAGCTGGCAACGCTACGGGCCGCAATGGCCGAGGCATTGCGCGCCCGCGGCACCCCACCCCCGACGGCAAGCCTGGCCGCGGAGATCGGCGGCCTCGCGTTTTCGACGGGCTTCATTCGCTGGGTCGAGCCGGACAGCGAGCGGGAGTTCGCCCCGCTGGTGCTCGAGGCCCTGGACGAACTGATGGCAGCAACCACCACCCTCGCCTGACCCTGCACGCCGGCTCGCCTGCCCCGCCCCGGCTCGGCTGCCCCTGCCCCGGCTCGGCTCGCCTGCCCCGCCCCGGCTACCCCTGCCCCGGCTCGCCTGACCCGCCCCGCCCCGGCTCGGCTACCCCTGCCCCGGCTCGCCTGACCCGCCCCGCCCCGGCTCGGCTACCCCTGCCCCGGCTCGCCTGACCCGCCCCGCCCCGGCTCGGCGGCCTCGTTCCCGCGAGATCCGCCCCCAATCACGCCAGTCCCGTCCCAGCCACGCGAGATCCGGCCCCAATCACGCCAGTCCCGCCCCAGCCACGCGAGACCCGGCCCCAATCACGCCAGTCCCGCCCCAGCCACGCGAGATCCGCCCCCAATCACGCCAGTCCCGACCCCAATCACGCGAGATCCGGCCCGGCTCATACGCCCCAATGTGGCGTTGGGTGCATCCAACGCACCGAACGCCACATTGGGGCGCTCGGCCGCCCCTACCTCGCCGCCACCCGGCCGGCGAACACCTCCACCAGGCTCGCGAAGCTGTCCGCCCCGTGCCCGGCCGCGCTCGCGCGCTCCATCATCCCCCTCAGCAACTCCGGCAACGCGTTGTCCACCCCGCGCGCCCCGGCCGCGTGGATCAGGTGCCCGATCGCCGCGATCTGCACGTCCACCGTGGCGTCGTCGCCCGGGTACCGGCCCTCGTCGACCTGCTCCGCGTAGCGCGTCAGGAACCGGTTCACCGTGCCCAGCCAGCGGATCGCGACCGGCGTGAACTCCGTCGCCGTCGTCTTCTCCGCTCCCACCAGCGCCGTCCCGTGGAGCCAGCCGGCCATCGCCGACCACATCAGCCCCAGCAGGGCCGCGTCGTACAGGGATGCCCGGCCCGGGTCCTCCCCCAGGTACACCGGGTCGCCCAGGGCCGCCAGCGCCGGTGCGTGCGCGTCGAACACCGGCCGCGGCCCGCTGTACAGGACCATCACCTCCGCCGAGCCCACGCCCTCCGGCGTGGTCATGATCGCGCCGTCGAGGTAACCCGCGCCGAACCACTCCGCCGCTTCCGCCGCCTGCTCCGGCGATCCGGACGTCAGGTTGACGAAGTCCTTGCCCCGCAACGACTCCGGCTCGACCACCGCGCGCAGCACGCGGTAGTCGAGCACGCAGGCGACCACGAGCGGGCTCGCCGCGATCGCCTCCGCGGGCGTCGCCGCGAGCCGCGCTCCCCGCCGCGTCAGGGGCGCCGCCTTCTCCGCCGTGCGGTTCCAGACGGTCACCGGGTGCCCGTGGTCCAGCAGGGCCCCGGCCAGTGCCGAGCCCATCGACCCCAGGCCGAGGACGGTCACAGGCTGCTTCATTTCGTTGCTCCTCAAGGGTTTCCGATGTTCTGCCGCCAGATTCGCAGCGCCGGGAACCGCCAGCCAGTGGCACCACTGACCACCATCACCAAATTCCTGCCATACGATCGAGGCATGAGCGCGGGATCCGTCGCCCTGGTCGTCCCCGAGGAAGTCGGGCTGCGGTCCTGGGACCTGTACGAAGTGAGCATCGCGGCCACGGTCTTCGGCGTGCCACAGCCCGACCTCGCCGATCCCTGGTACGACCTGCGGATCTGCGGTGTCGGCTCGACGTCTCCGGGCGCACCCGGCCTCGCCCTGCGGACGCCGTACGGGCTCGACGGCCTCGAGGGCGCCGGCACCGTCATCGTGCCGTCGGTCCCGGACGCCTGTGTGGACGACGGCGTGCCGGTGCCCGAAGACCTCGTCGCGGCCCTTCGCAACGCCCACGCCAACGGCGCGAGGATGGTGTCGCTGTGCACCGGCGCCTTCGCGCTCGCCGCGGCCGGGCTGCTCGACGGCCGCCGCGCCACCGCCCACTGGATGCACACCGCCCAGCTCGCCGAGCGCCACCCCGCGGTGCTGGTCGACGACTCGGTCCTCTACGTCGACGACGGCGACGTGCTGACCAGCGCCGGGATGACCGCCGGGCTCGACCTCTGCCTGCACCTGGTCCGCCGCGACCTCGGCGCGCACGTCGCCAACCAGCTGGCGCGCCGGCTGGTCGTGCCCGCACACCGGCCCGGCGGCCAGGCGCAGTTCGTCGACCTGTCCGTGCCCGCCACCGACGCCGACGGCCTCGCCCCGGTGCTGGACTGGGCCCGCGCCCACCTCGACCGCCCCCTGACGATCGAGGACATGGCCCGCCGGGCCGCGGTCAGCCCCCGCACCTTCTACCGGCAGCTGCGGCGCGCCACCGGCACGACGCCGCTGCAGTGGCTGCTCAACCAGCGCCTGGCCCGGGCGCAGACACTCCTGGAATCGACCGGGCTGGCGATGGAGAAAATCGCGGCGCTGAGCGGGCTCGGCACCGCGAACAACCTGCGTCACCACTTCTTGAAGCAGATCGGTGTGTCACCGGGCGATTACCGACGGGCATTTCCCCGGTCGGCAGGCGCGGCGAATTCTTTCCGGACAGAAACTGTTTCACGCTCAACTTAATCTTTCGTGTGAATCCGGCAAACGGGTGGCAGCACCGGCCTCCGGCGTTGCACTCTGTATTCAGGGGACCCGGTCGGCCGAGGGGGGATTCCGGTCGGCCGGGTGCCCGCCGAGAGGCGGGCTTTCACAGGGGAGGGAACCGGAATGACTATCGATCTGTCCACCACGCTGTCCTGGACCACGGCGTCCGGCGAGGCCGCGACGATGCTCGGCGAACTGCAGCCGAACATCCTCAAGGCCCACGTCCGCGACCATCTGTCCGCTTTGTTCCTCGCGTTCGGCGAACCGGCGGAGGCGCGCGCCTTCCTGGTCGCGGTCACCGGGAAGATGAAGTCCGCCAAGGCACATCTCGACGAGGTGAGCGCGTTCAAGACCGAAGGCGGCGGGGGAACGCCGTACGTCGGCGTCGGCCTCACCGCGGCCGGCTACCGCGCGCTCGGCGTCGAAAACCTCCCGCAGGACGAGTCGTTCCTGCGGGGCATGGCGGCGCCGGACACACGGCGCCAGCTGAACGATCCGCCGCGCTCGACGTTCGATCCGGGCTACCGCGCGGAAATCCACGCCGTCGTGCTCGTCGGCGACGCCACCGACAAGGCGATGGCCGCGCGCCGCAACGAAATCCTCGATCTGCTGCCGGATTCGGCGGCGGTTCTCGCGGAGGAAACCGGCCTCGGCCGCGTCAACGCGCGCGGCGAAGGCATCGAGCACTTCGGCTACGTCGACGGCCGCAGCCAGCCGTTGTTCCTGACCGAAGACGTCGACGCGGAGAAGAACAACACCGACGGCATCAACGTGTGGAACCCGGCGGCACCGTTGGACCAGGTGCTCGTTCCCGACCCCGCGGCGCCGGATCCCGGCGTGCATTTCGGCAGCTATTTCGTTTTCCGCAAACTCGAACAGAACGTCCGGCGGTTCAAGCAGGCCGAAGAAGATCTCGCCGACACCCTCGGCCTCGTCGGCGGAGACCGCGAGCGGGCCGGCGCGATGATCATCGGCCGCTTCGAGGACGGCACCCCCCTGACCACCCAGCGCGAAGACGGCGCGGAAAGCCCGGTGTCGAACAACTTCACCTACGAAAGCGACCGCGCGGCGCTGAAGTGCCCGTTCCAGGCGCACATCCGCAAGACGAACCCGCGCGGTTCCGGCGGCGCCGAAGACCCGGCCGGCGAGCGGCGGCACCTGATGGCCCGCCGCGGCGTCACGTACGGGGAGCGCCCGGACGAACCGAACGCCGACGTGCCGCCCGCGGCCCGGCCGAGCGGCGGCGTCGGCCTGCTGTTCATGGCGTTCAACTCGGTGCTGGGCAACCAGTTCGAGTTCACGCAGTCGCTCTGGGCGAACAACCCGGGCTTCCCGATCGTCGACGGCGTCACGCCGGGCCTCGACCCGGTGATCGGCCAGGGCGAGCGCGGCTCGTCCGACTACACGGTCGACTGGGGCGGCGCCACGCAGCGGACGGCGGACCCGGTGCCGCAGTCGGTGACACTGCGGGGCGGCGAGTACTTCTTCATGCCGTCGCTGGCGTTCCTGCGCGCGCTCTGACCGCCGTCCGGCCACCACCACAGCCGGTGGTGGTGGCCGCCGGCGTCAGGCTTCGAGCAGGTCGAAGGCCAGCAGGCCGGCGCCGAGCCGCCCGGCTTCGTCGCCCAGCTCGGCGATCCGCAGCTCCGGCATCTTCTGGAAGGTCAGGTGCGCGGCCAGCCACTCCCGCACCGGCTCCAGCACGTAGTCGGCCGCCGTGAAGAGGCCGCCGCCCAGCACGATCACGTCCGGCCCCAGCAACGTCAGCAGCGTCCGGATCCCGTGGCCGAGCCCGTCGAGCGCGTCCTGCACCACGGCGACGGCGACCTCGTCACCACGGCGCGCCAGCTCCACGACCTCGCGCGCGCCGTCGGCCGGCCGCCCGGTGCGTTCGGTGTAGCGGCGCGCGATCGCGGCGGCCGACGAGATGGCCTCCAGGCAGCCGATCGCCCCGCAGCCGCACTTGCCGGAGTGCCCGACGTCGATGTGCCCGACCTCGCCGGCCTGCCCGCCCGCCCGGTGGATCCGGCCGTCGAGCAGCAGGGCGGCGGCGATCCCGGTGCCGACGGGGATGAAGGCGGCGTTCGTCGCCCCCCGCCCGGCGCCGACGCGGAACTCGGCGATCCCGCCCGCGGTGACGTCGTGCCCGAACGCGACGGGCAGCCCGAGCCGCTCTTCCAGCAGCTCGCCGAAGTGCACTTCCCGCCAGTCGAGGTTGGCCGAGAAGTGGCAGACGCGCGTCTGTTCGTCGACGATCCCCGGCACGACGACGCCGACCGCGTCGGGCCGTCCGGTACCGGCCTGTTCGGCCAGCGCGGCCACGATCTCCACGGTCTGCGCGGCCAGCGCCGTGCCGTCGGCGCTGCGAGCCGTCTCCGCGCGCAGTGCCGCCTGGGGCCGGAGCTGCTCGTCGAGCAACGCCGCCTTGATCGTCGTCCCGCCCACATCGAGGGCCGCCACCATTCGATTGGCACGCTCCCCGGCAGCAGAGCCGGGGATTCCCGCGCGGCTATGCCGCGTTTGGGTTGCTTCCTGCTTCATCGCCCTGCACCTCCCTGGAGGAAGGACTTACCGGAGCTCCACCGGCGTTTAGCCTCTCCGCCTGCCCGGCGGCGAGGATGTTGAGCGCTGCGTTGTAGTCCCGATCGTGGACGGCCCCACAGCCGGGGCAGGACCATTCGCGAATCTCGAGCGGTATGGAGGCCAGCACATGCCCGCAGCTCGAGCACGTTTTCGAGCTGGGCAGCCAGCGAGACACCTTGTGCACAGTACGGCCGTGTCGTTCGGCTTTCTCTTCGAGGAGCCGGACGAACTGGGCCCACCCGACATCGAGGATCGCCCGCGCCAACCGGTGGTTGCCGACCATCCCCGCGATGTTCAGGTCCTCGACGTGAACCGCTTGGTTTTCGCGGACCAGGATGAGGGCCTGCTTGTGGTGATGGTCCCGCCGGGCGCGGGCGACTTTGCCGTGCTGGACAGCGACCCGGTGACGTGTCTTCGCCCGGTTCGCCGAACCTTTGACGCGCCGTGCCTTTTCGCGCTCCAGCCGAGCCAGTTTCCGCAGTTTGCGCGAGAGGTGTTTCGGGTTCGGAACCTCCAGCCGACGTGCCGTCGTGTCGGCGATCGTCGCCAGGCGCGTGATCCCCAGATCCACCCCTGCTTCCCGATCGACCGGCGGGAGCGGGGTCCGCTCGACCTCGACCACGAAGGATGCGTAGTACCCGCCGTCCGGTTCCCGGAGGATCGTGACCGAACTGGGCTCCGACGGCAGAGCACGGGACCAGCGCACCCGCACCTCCCCCACCTTCGCCAGATACAGCCGCCCGTTCGGACGCAGGCTGAAGCCGTTCCGGGTGAGCCGGAAGGACTGCCTGTTGTCCTTCCTCGATTTGAACCGTGGACGCCCGATCTTCCGGCCCCGACGTTTGCCTCTCACCGAGGCGAAGAAGTTCGAGAACGCCCGATGCGCGTCACGCACCGATTGCACCAGCGCCACGCTGGCCACCTCGGACAACCAAGCCCGCTCGTCGCGAGCCTTCGCCTCCGTGATCACCTGTCGCTGCACCTCGGCCGGTGACAAATTCACCCCGAGCCGGTAGGCGCCTTCCCGGCACCTGATGGCGTCGTTGAACACCACCCGGGCGCATCCGAACGTGCGCGCCAGCATTCCCCGCTGAACCTCGTCAGGTTCGAGTCGATAGCGGTAGCGGGCCTGCACGGCGATCACTGTAGCCGAGGGGTCGGCTACCCCATGGGGATGGAACTCGCACCGATAGTTGCGGTGTCACATTGACGCGCCCCGAACGGCGGACCTACGCTCAACCGGCCAGACGAGGAGATTCCGGAACGCGGTGCAAGTCCGCGCGGTCGCGCCACTGTGACTCCCACCAGGGGGAAGCCAGACCCGGACCTTCGTGATCGACCCCGATGAGGCCGCGAAAGCCCGAGGAGGCCACGCATGACCCAGACGGCAGCTCCCGCCGTTCCGCTCCCGATCCGCATCCCGATCCGTGAGATCGTGCCGTGGGCGGTGTTCGTGGTGCTCCTCGCGCTGATCGCGCTGTACTTCGTGAGCGCCGAGCAGGGCGCCTTCGCGGTCTTCGCGAACAACTACGTCCACGAGTTCGTGCACGACGGCCGGCACCTGCTGGCCTTCCCCTGCCACTGATCGGCGGGCACGCACTCCCATGATGAAGACCCTGCTGGTCCGCGGCATGCTCGCGGGCCTGATCGCCGGTGTGCTCGCGTTCGGGTTCGCCTACGCCTTCGGTGAGCCGTCGGTGAACGCCGCCATCGGGCTCGAGGAGTCCGGCGGCGGCCACACGCACTCGCACGACGCCGCTCCCGCTTCGTCGCCGGAAGAGGAAGAGCTCGTCCCCCGAGACATCCAGAGCACGCTCGGCCTGCTGACCGGCGTGGTCGTGTACGGCGTCGCGATCGGCGGCCTGCTCTCGCTGGCGTTCGCGTTCGCCCAGGGCCGGCTCGGCTCGCTGCGCCCGCGGCTGACGGCGCTGCTGCTGACGGCGGGCGCGTTCACCGTGGTGTTCCTGGTGCCGTTCCTGAAGTACCCGGCCAACCCGCCCGCGGTCGGCCAGGCGGGCACGATCGGCTCCCGCACCGAGCTGTACTTCGGCTTCGTCGCGGTGTCGCTGCTCGTCGGCATCTTCGCGACGGTGTTCGGCCGCAAGCTCGCGGACCGCCTCGGCGCGTGGAACGGCTTCCTGCTGGCCGCGGCGGGCTACCTCGTCGTGATCGGCGTGGTGGCCTGGCTGATGCCGGTGGTCGACGAGGTCCCGGCGACGTTCCCGGCGTCGACGCTGTGGAGCTTCCGCACGGCGTCGGTCGGCACCCAGGTCACGCTGTGGCTGGGCCTGGGCCTGGCGTTCGGCGCGTTCGCGGAGAAGGCGCTGACCCGCCGCACCGCGGTCACGGCGGCCTGACCGAATCGTTAGCCGGGCGTCCCGTTCGTCCCTTTAGGCTCCTCTCCAGGGGAGTCTCGAGGGGGAAACCATGAACGAAGACGTGCCGGCCAAGCGGGACGGGTTCGCGGTCGCGTCCTTGATCACCGGAGTGCTGGGGTTCTTCGGGGTCACGGCGGTGCTGGGGGTGGGCTTCGGCATCGCCGCGCTGGTCCGGCTCCACCGGACCGGCGGACGCGGCCGCGGGCTCGCCATCGGTGGCATCACCGCGGGCGTGGCCTGGATGATCGCCCTGCCGATCGCGGCGTTCCTGGTGATCGCGGGCCTGCTGAGCGCGTCCAACGCCCCAATAGCGGCCCTGGAGATCGACAACTGCTACAACAAGGCCCGCCCCGGCCACGACGCGGTCCGCGTCACCTGCGCGGGCGAGCACGACGGCCTGGTGCTCGACGCGTTCCCCATGGCCGGCCCCAACACGCCATACCCGGGCGAGAAGCAGGCGGCGGCCGCGGTGGAGCGCAGCTGCCAGGACCGCCTGGACACGTTGTTCCACGGCCCGGACGCGGTGGAGCTCCCCCCGGAGATGGTGGTGGTCGGCTACGCCCCCGACGAGAAGGCCTGGGCGGCGGGCAAGCGGAACGGGACGTGCGGGATGCAGCGCCGGAGCGGCCGGATCGCCGGGTCCTGACCAGGGTGAGGCCCGCCCTTCCACCCGCCCGCCGCCTTGCCCCCTCCCGGCAACCGGCCCATGCCCGGCCCGCCGAGGCGCGGCAGGCGGGAGCCGTTCCGCCCTCGGCCGCCGCCCTTGCCCCCTGCCGGCAACCGGCCCATGCCCGGCCCGCCGAGGCGCGGCAGGCGGGAGCCGTTCCGCCCTCGGCCGCCGCCCTTGCCCCCTGCCGGCAACCGGCCCCGCCCGCTACGGTGCGCCCGGCGGGACGAACGGCAGGTCCGGGGGTGCCCCGCGGTCCAGCAGCGTCCGGAGCATCGCCGTGTCCAGGTGTTCGTCGATTGCGTCCGCGAGCTTGTCCAGCATTTCCTCGCGAAGCTCGCCGAAGGCGGGGGCGTCCGGTGCCGGGGCCCATGTCGCGCCCGCCTGTGCTGCCGCTTCGGTGAGCCAGGCGCGGCGGAACGCGTCGTTCTCGAAGGCGCCGTGCCACATCGTGCCCCAGACCGCTCCGGTGCGCAGACCGTCCAGAAAGGACTCCGCCGGCGCCGTGGTGGTCACCGAGCCGTGGTGGATTTCGTACGCCTCCACCCGGGTTCCCCGCCATGTTCCCGTCGGCCGGGCGAGGACCTTCTCCGCGGCGAACGTCACCCGCCCGGGCAGCAAACCGAGCCCCGGCACTTCGCCCGCGCCGGACTCGACTTCGTCCACAATGGACTCCGTCAGCATCTGGTAGCCGCCGCAGATGCCGAGGACCGGGCGGCCCGCGGTGGCCCGGGCCGTCACCGCCGTGTCGAGACCGCGGTCGCGCAGCCAGGCCAGGTCGGCCACCGTGGCGCGCGACCCGGGCAGCACCACGACGTCCGCCGCCGCGACGACGTCGGGGTCGGCCGTCAGCGTCACCGTGACCCCGGGCTCGGCGGCCAGCGCGTCGACGTCGGTGGCGTTCGACGCGCGCGGGAACCGGACGACCGCCACGCCGAGCCCCCCGCCGGGCGCTTCCCGGCGCCAGCCCGCCGCGGCGAGGGCGTCCTCCGAGTCGATCCACACCCGGTCCAGCCACGGCAGCACGCCCAGCACGGGACGGCCGGTGACCTTCTGGAGGCTGTCGAGGCCCGGCCGCAGCAGGCCGACGTCGCCGCGGAACTTGTTGACCACCCAGCCCGCGACCAGGGCCTGGTCCTCGGCCGAAAGCAGCGCGAGGGTGCCGAACATCGCCGCCAGCACGCCGCCGCGGTCGATGTCGCCGACGACCAGCACCGGCAGCCCGAACCGCCGCGCGAGCCCCATGTTGACGTAGTCGCCGCCGCGCAGGTTGATCTCCGCCGGGCTCCCGGCGCCTTCGCAGACGACGACGTCGTAGCGCGAACTGAGGTCTTCGAAGGCCCCGAAGGCGATCTCGGCCAGCCCGGCCCGGCCGGTGGCGTACTCGCCCGCCTCGAGCGTGCCGAAGGGCTTCCCGAGCGCGACGACGTGGCTGCGCCGGTCACTGCCCGGCTTGAGCAGCACCGGATTCATCGCCGCTTCGGGTTCGACACCGGCGGCGCGCGCCTGCACCCACTGGGCGCGGCCGATCTCGGCACCGTCGGCGCAGACCATCGAGTTGTTGGACATGTTCTGCGCCTTGAACGGCGCCACCCGCACGCCCCGCCGCGCGAGCCACCGGCAGATCCCGGCGGTGACCAGGCTCTTCCCGGCGTCCGACGTCGTCCCGGCGACGAGCAGGCCGCTCATCGCGCCACCACCGCGGCCAGCGCCACCGCGGCCGCGCCCACCCGGCGCGACAACCGCACCGCACGTCTGAGGTCCACCGGTTCCGGATCGCGGCCCTCCCCCAGCCGAGCCCGGCTCTCCACCTCGCCGCCGTAGCTGTTCGTCCCGCCGAACCGGATGTCCAGTGCGCCGGCGAAGGCCGCCTCCACCTGGCCCGCGTTGGGACTCGGGTGCCGGCTGCCGTCGCGTCGCCACACCCGCCAGGACTCCCGCACGCGGCCGCCCGCGCACAACGCCGTGAGCACCGCCCCGATCCGCGACGGCACCAGGTTGGCGACGTCGTCCGCGCGCGCCGACGCCCAGCCGAAGCGGCGGTGGCGCGGCGAGCGGTAGCCGACCATCGCGTCGAGCGTGTTCAGCGCGCGGTAGCCGAGGAGGCCCGGCATGCCCGCGACGGCACCCCAGAACAGCGGCGCGACCACGGCGTCCGACGTGTTCTCGGCGATCGACTCGGTGGCCGCGCGGGTCAGCTCGGCGGAGTCGAGCGTCGTCGCGTCGCGTGCGCAGAGGTGCGAGAGCCTCTGACGCGCTTCGGGCACTTCGCCCGCTTCGAGCAGCCGCGCCATTTCGGTGCCTTCGGCGGCGAGACCGCGGCCGCCGAGCACGACCCACGTACAGACTGCTGTCGCCGCGAAGCGCGCGAAGGGACGTCCCCGCGTCGCCGTCTGAAGCGCGACGCCGAGACCGACCGCGCCGAAGGTGCACAGCGCTGCGTACGCGGCTCCGCGCGGCTTCGAGTCGGCCCACAGACGGTGTTCCAGACGCGCGGCAGCGCTACCGAAGAGGGCGACCGGATGGCCCGTTCGGGGGTCACCGAACAGAGCGTCGGTTACGTATCCGGTCACGAGTCCGGCCGCGGTTGTCCCTAGACGGAGTGGCACGTGGCGCACGGTAGCGCGTGCACCAGAATGCCGGTATGACTGTGTCCGATGCCGCCTCCGCGGGAAAGCGTCCGTCGGCGGGGCTGAGCCACCGGCTCGCCGGGTATCTCGAATCCCTGGCTCGCGCCCTCCGCCGGTACGGGCGCGACGAAGGCAAGGTGCTGGTCCTCGGCGGCGTCCGCTCGGGGAAGTCACGGCACGCCGAGCGGCTCGTCGCCCGCCACCCGCACCTCGTCTACGTCGCGCCCGGCCTGCCCGCGGGCGAAGACGACCCCGAATGGGCCGCGCGGGTGGCCGCGCACCAGGCGCGGCGGCCGGCGAACTGGAAGACCGTCGAGACGACCGACCTGGCCGGGATCCTGCGCACGGCGACCGAGCCGCTGCTGATCGACTGCCTCGGCACCTGGCTCTCGCGCGTGCTGGACGACGTCGGCGCGTGGCGGCAGAAACCGGGCTGGGAGCACCGCCTGGACGACCGGCTCGAGGACTTCCTGGCCGCGTGGGCCGCGGCGCGGGTGCCAGTGGTCGCGGTCAGCAACGAGGTCGGCAGCGGTGTGGTGCCCGCAACGTCGTCCGGCCGGCTGTTCCGTGATGTGCTGGGCGCACTCAACAACCGGGTGTCCGCCGACGCCGACCGGGTCGTGCTGGTCGTCGCGGGCCGGGCGCTCGACCTGTAGCCAGGAGGCGCCCGTGTTCGACGTACCCGTGCCCGACCCCGCCGCCCGCACGGCCGCGCTGGAACGGCTCGACGGCCTGGTCAAGCCGCTCGGCGCGCTCGGCAGGCTCGAGGAGATCGCCGCGTGGCTGGCCGCCGCGCACGGCACCGTGCCCCCGCGCCCGCTGGACGACGTCCGCGTGGTGGTCTTCGCGGGCGACCACGGCGTGTCCGCGCTCTCGGCGTACCCCCGTGAGGTGACGGCGGCGATGGTGCGGGTGTTCCTGGCCGGGAAGAGCGGCGTGAACGTGCTCGCCGCCCAGGTCGGGGCACGCGTGCGGGTCGCGGACATCGCCGTCGACTGGGACGGCGCGGACGTGCCCGCGGCGGTGACGGCGCACAAGATCCGCCGCGGTTCGGGCTCGATCGACGTCGAGGACGCGCTGCTGCCTGGCGAAGCGCGGGCGGCGTTCGAAGCGGGCCGGGCCCTGGCTCTGGAGGAGCGCGACGCGGACGTCCTGATCCCCGGCGACATGGGCATCGGCAACACGGCGGTGTGCGCGGCAGTGGTGGCGGCCTCGCTGGGCCTGCCGGCGGCCGAGGTGGTCGGCACGGGAACCGGGGTCGACGCGGCAGGCCTGGAGCGCAAGACGGCGGCGGTCGCGGCGGCGCTGACGCGAGCCGCGGGCCGCACGGACGACCCGTTCGAGCGGCTGACGGCGCTGGGCAGCGCGTGCCTCGCCGCCACGGCGGGCTTCCTCGTGCAGGCGGCCGCGCTCGGGATCCCGGTGGTGCTGGACGGAGTGTTCTCCGGCGCGGCGGCGTTGGTGGCGCGGGACATCGCCCCGGGCGCGGAGCAGTGGTGGCTGGCCGGCCACCGTTCGACGGAACCTTCCCAGGCGTTCGCGCTGAAGGCGCTGGGCCTGGAACCGATCCTCGACTTCGGCCTGCGGCTCGGCGAGGGCAGCGGAGCGGTCCAGGCGGTACCGACGCTGCGCGCGGCCCGAGCGATCTTGGCCGACATGGGTTTGCTGGCCGACCTGGCATGACCCGCTGGATCGATGCCGCGCGGCTGGCCGTCGGAACGCTGACCACCGTGCCGGTGCCGGCGCCGCGCGTCATCGATCGGCCGGTGGCCGGGCGGGCCATGCTGCTCGCTCCGCTCGCCGCCGTTCCCCTGGCCGCCGTGGCCGGAGCGATCGTCTGGGCCGGTTCCGCCGTCGGGCTGCCCTCGCTCGCCACGGCCGCGCTCGCCATCGGAGCCGTGGCGCTCGGCAGCCGCGGGCTGCACCTGGACGGGCTCGCCGACACCGCCGACGGCCTCGGGGCCTCCTACGACCGCGGCAAGGCCCTCGACGTCATGCGCCGCGGCGACTCCGGTCCCACCGGGGTCGCGACGCTCGTCCTGGTCCTCCTCGTCCAGGTCGGTGCGCTGACCGCCGCCACCCCGGCCACCGCGGCCGCGGGCGTGCTCGTCGGCCGGTGCGTGCTGTCGACGGCTTGTGCGCGCGGCGTTCCGTCGGCGCGGGCCGACGGGCTCGGCGCCACCGTCGCCGGCTCGGTCCCGCGCGCCGCCGCGCTCGCGGTCGGGCTCGCCGCGGCCGGGCTCGCCGCGCTGCTGCCCGGGCTGCCGTGGTGGCGCGGGCCGCTTGCCGTCGTTCTTTCCTACGCCGTCGCCGCCGCACTCCTGTGGCGCTGCACCAAGCGGCTCGGCGGTGTCACCGGCGACGTCCTCGGCGCCGCTGTCGAAGCCGCCGTCGCGGCCGCCTTGGTCGCGTTGTCAACCTAGGCCCGGTGCCCGGCGTGTACCTGGTAAAGGAGGTCACCCTGGGCACCGACACCGTTCTCGACCCGGCGGAGCTCTACCGCACGCACCGCCCCGGCCTGGTCCGGCTCGCCGTGCTGCTGCCCGGCGACCGCGGGCTCGCCGAGGACGTCGTGCAGGACGCCTTCCTCGCCCTCTTCCGCCGCCCGCCGCTCGACGACCCGGCCGGCGCAGGCGGCTACCTCCGCGTCTCAGTCGTCAACGGCGCCCGCTCCGCCCACCGGCGCGCGGCACGGCGGCTGCGGCACCGCACCGGCGACCGCGACGACGCGCCACCCGCGGACACCGGAGTCCTGCTCGACGAGGAGCACCGCGAGGTGCTCGCCGCCGTGCGCCGGCTGCCCCGGCGGCAGCGGGAGGTGCTCGTGCTCCGGTACTGGGCCGGTCTTTCCGAGGCCGAGATCGCCGAGACGCTCGGCGTCTCGCGCGGCACCGT
The DNA here is from genome assembly GCF_900105945.1 of Amycolatopsis tolypomycina. NCBI lineage: Bacteria > Bacillati > Actinomycetota > Actinomycetes > Pseudonocardiales > Pseudonocardiaceae > Amycolatopsis > Amycolatopsis tolypomycina. Next base: position 6,262,264 of record NZ_FNSO01000004.1, read on the forward strand.
CAAGACCTGCGCCTCGCGCGCACTGGCCAAGCTGGAGGGAGAACTCCGATGACCGACGTCGAGGACCGCCTGCGACGCGCCTTCCACGCCTTCGCCGACACCGTGGACGTGACGCCCGCGCCCGTACCGGTAAGCCGTCGGCGGCTGGCCGCTCCGCTGGTGGCCGCGGCGGCGACCGTGCTCGTCGCGGGCGCCATTGCCGTCGTCGTCGCCACCCGGCCCGGGCCGGCGACCGCGCCTCCGGCCTCCCCGCCCCCGCCCGCCCCCTCCCCCTCCCCCTCCGCCGTGGTCTTGCCGGACTTCGCGCTCCTGACGCACTGCGGCGTCGACGAAGCGAAGATCGGCGACCGGTTCTACGAGGCCGAGACGCCGCTGATCGGCCCGGCCCGCAGCTCGCCTCCCGGCTGGGACAACCCTTACCAGCACGGCACGATGACACTCACCTCCCCGGCCGCCGCGGTGTTCCGCGACGCCCTCGGCCACGAGGTCCGGTTCCGTGTGCGTCCGGGCGCGACGGAGTTCAAGCACCTCTGTGACTAGGGCGTGTCTGACAAACATCTCGGTTGATTGCCGGGATGCTGCTGGTCGTGTCGCGGTTTCGGTTGCCTCGGTATCGGTGCGGGATCGCGTGGCGCGATGTGCCAGCGGTGTTCGGTCCGTGGCCGACGATCCGGACCTGGCACCGCCGGATGGCCGGCGACGGCACGTGGGACACAGCGCCGCAGCGGCTGTTGACCGAAGCGACGCGGCAAGCCTGGTGAATCGGTCGGTGTCAGCGCGGATAGAACACCACGGTGCACCACCTCGTCGACGGGAACGGCCGGGAGCCTTTGGCGGCTCGGCGGGGTGATCTGGTCGCCCGTTCCGGGATGACGAAGGTCCCGCATCGCCCGGCGGGCCGAGGGATGCTTACCGGACACGCTCCAACCGAAACTGTCGTACCTCCTCCTTACCGTGGTCGGCGTGAACCGAACCGATCGTCTCTACGCTCTCGTCGAAGAACTGCGCGCCGTCGCGCCGCGGCCACGTAGTGCCAGCTGGCTTGCGCGGCGGTTCGAGGTCAGTGTTCGCACCGTCGAACGGGACATCAGCGCCCTGCAGCAGTCCGGCACGCCCATCTACGCCGAGCCCGGGCGCACCGGTGGGTACTGCCTCGACAAGGCGCACACCATGCCGCCGGTCAACCTGACGGCCGCCGAGGCCGTTGCCATGGCCATTGCGCTGAGGCACCTCGACGGCACTCCGTTCCGAGCTGAAGGGCGCTCGGCGCTGCGCAAGCTGGTCGCCGCGATGCGCCGGGAGGATGCGGCCGAGGCACAGCACCTCGCCGCCTCCGTCCACCTGCTCGGCGCCGGTCCCATCCCGCCGATGCCGCCCGTGCTCAACATCCGCCGCGTGCTGCGCATCCGGTACGCCGACCGCGCGGGCGCCGTGACCCGGCGGGAGATCGAGCCGCTCGGCTACGTCGGCAAGCCCGAACACTGGTACCTCATCGCCTGGTGCCGGCTGCGCCGGGAGATCCGGGCGTTCCGCACCGACCGCATCGCCTCCTTCACCGTGACCTCCGAGGTGCCGCCCCTGCGCCGGCTGCGGCCCGAGGACCTGGACATCCCGCACGGCGACGTCGAGCAGCTCACTTTGGCGGGGTGAACACGGAGAAGTGGTTGCCCGCCGGGTCGAGCAGGTGCGCGAACGTCACGCCGACCGGGTTGACGCTCGGTGGTCGCCGCACCTGCCCGCCGGCCTTTTCGACCTGGCGGCAGGTGGCCTCGACGTCCTCGACCAGCACGGTGAAGATCGCGTAGTTCTCCTGGCCGGTGGCCAGGCCGCCGCGTGCGCCGCCGGTGTCGATGACGCGGTAGGCCGGGTCGGTGCTGGCCGACGTGTCCTGGGCGACCTTCCAGCCGAACACCTCACCGTAGAACCGTTCGGCGGCCGCCGGATCCGCGGTACCGATCTCGAACCAGGCGACGTCGTTGAATCCGGGCATGTCGTTCCTTCCACTGCCACGCCGGGTGTTTCCCGGTCACAGCCCACTCTCGACCGCGGTGACGACAACCCCCTGTCGGTGTTTCGAAAAAACCTCCGGAGTGCCGGGAGACCCCCTCTCCCGGCTCTCCGAAGGCCCTTCCCCACGCGGCCGGGGGGTCAGCAGGCCCACCGATGGGACCGGAGCAGGTACCCCGTACCGCTGCCCCCGACGAAGTTCCCGCGCCCACCGCTGGGGGTGCAGCCCGCGCGGCTGCCGCCGTAGTCGGCGCCGGTGTAGTACGAGACCGGGGCACCGGTGGTGCCGCGGTTCCAGACCGACTGCGCCTTCGTCGTCCGGGCCCACGAGCACCTGATGCTGCCGCTCAGCCAGTTGGGATCGTCGCCGGACCAGTTGCACATCTGGCCGGTTCCGTTGTCGCCCGTCCAGAAACAGACGTGTTGCGACGGGCAGTCGTCCCAGCTGGACACCGTCGCCTGCGCCGGAGCGGTCAGCAGCCCGCCGACCGCCACCGCCACGGCACCGCAGACCAAGCCCGTGCGCATTACGAACCTCATGACAGATTCCTTTCTCCGGAGAAAAACGGGAACTAGCAATTCCTGACGTATGCGATTCCGGTCCAGTTGCCATCGCGGTCGTGACTTGCGGCCGGCGGTGTCGTGTAGACCACACGGTTCACGTTGTTGTACATCCGCGCCCGGGTGCCGGTCGACTGGTTGTTGTCCCACGAACCCGGCCCGGAGAAACCGATGGTGTACCTGTCGCAGTAGTACATGTCGATCGAATCGCCGGTGTACCAGGTTCCGCTGTAGGCGCAGAAGCGGCCGTACGGAGCACCGGTCAGCCAGCCGCAGTAGTCGCTCGTGGTACCGGGCAGATTCCGCGGATGCGCCTCCCCGGGCAGCGCGATCGATACCGTGCCCTTTCCGTCGAGGTCGATCTTGTTGAGCCCGGTCTGGCGGCCGCCCATGACGGCCAGATAGCGTTCGGTCCGGCTCTGGAGCGTGGTGATCTGGGCGGAGGTGAGCCCCGCCGAGGTGCCCTGTACGGCGAATTCGCGCGGTACCGCGGACGTCGACGCGGCGCCCGGGCCGGCGACCACCGCCAGCGCGAGGACCGACATCGGAATTGCGCGCAGTACCATTGACTCGACCAGCATTCTTCTCCCCCGTCTCCGACGATGACACTCCCCTGACGCACGACCACTCTGCAGCTCCGCGCGCACAGAATCCGCACAGAAGCGGCACAGGATGCCCCGCCTGGAGGTAGGGCCCGACTGGTGGTTACGCGACGATGCCAGGAGGAAGATCGCGCGGGCGCACAGAGGGGAAGCGACGTGGAGTTCCGGCTCCTGGGTCCGCTGGAGGTGGAGCACGAAGGCGAGACGCCGGCGGTGGGCGGGCGGAGACAGCGGTCGGTGCTGGCCGCGCTGCTCCTGCGGGCCAACTCGGTGGCCGGGATCGGCTACCTCGCCGAGGCGGTGTGGGAAAAGCCGCCGGTGGCGCCGGAGTCCAACATCCGCACCTACGTCGCCGGGCTGCGCCGGATGTTCGGCGCGATCGGGGAGGACAGGCTGGCCACCCGGTCCGGCGGCTACCTGCTGACCGTCCACCGGGGCGAGCTGGACCTCGAGGTGTTCGAGGAACAGGCCGGGCTGGGCAACCAGGCGTGGCAGCGCGGGGACTTCGCGGCTGCCGCCGGTCATTTCGAACGCGCAGCGGGTCTGTGGCGCGGACGCCCTCTGGCGGGTCTGTCGCCGGGCCCCGTCCTCCGGGCGGAGATCGCCCGGCTGGAAGACGTCCGGCTCACCGCGGCGGAGCGGCACGCCCACGCGCGGATCGAGCTCGGACGCCCGGAAACCGCCGTGGGCGATCTTCGCGTGCTGCTAGCCGAACACCCCCTGCGGGAGCAGCTGTGGGTGACGCTGATGCTGGCGTTGCAGCACGCCGGACGGCAGGTGGAGGCGCTCGACGCCTTTTCACTCGCCCGGCAGCACCTCGTGACGGAGCTCGGCGTCGAGCCGGGGGCCCGGCTGCGGCAGGTCCACCAGGACATCCTCGCCGGCGAGTCCGCCCCGCCCGCCCAGGCGGAGACCGGCGCGTGGCGGCAGCTGCCGATGGACATCGGCGAGTTCGTCGGCCGCGAGGCGGAATTGCGCACGCTGCACGCGCTGGCGGAGCCCGATTCGCCCACGGCGGTGGTGATTTCCGCGATCCACGGGATGGCGGGGGTCGGCAAGACCCGGCTGGCCGTCCACGTCGCCCATCAGCTGGTCAGCACCGGGCGCTTCGACGAAATCCAGCTGTGGGCCGATCTGCGCGGGTTCGACGCCGAGCGGCCACCGGTGGCCTCCACCGCCGTGCTGGAGAACTTCCTGCGCCTGCTCGGCGTGGCGGGGCAGCACATCCCCCAGGAACTGGAGTCGCGAGCCGCGCTCTACCGCTCGCGGCTGGCCGGCCGGCGCGCGCTCGTCCTGCTGGACAACGCCGCGACCGAAGACCAGGTCCGCCACCTGCTGCCCGGTGGCCCCAGCAGTCTGGTGCTGATCACGAGCCGCCGGAGCCTGTCCGGGCTGGCCGGTGCCCGGGAACTGCCGGTCGACGTGCTTCCGCAGCAGGAAGCGGTCGCTTTGCTGGCCCGGATCGTCGGCGACGACCGCGTCGCCGACGAACCCCGGGCCGCCGCCCGGGTGGCCGAGCTGTGCGGCGGTCTGCCGATCGCGGTCTCGCTGGCCGCGCGGCGGCTGCGGATGCGTCCGACGTGGACGGTCGAGGACCTCGCCACCAGGCTGCAGGGAACGGACCGCCGGCTCGACCAGCTGGCCCCCGGCACCCACGAGCTGGACGCCCTGTTCACCATGTCGTACCGGGCCCTGCCACCGGCGCACCAGCGGATGTTCCGGCTGCTCGGGCTCCATCCGGGCAGCGACTTCACCGCCGGGCCGGCCGCGGCCCTCGCCGCGACGACGCCCGAAGAGGCCGAACTGCAGCTCGAGACATTGCTCGACGAACACCTGCTCGAGCAGACGACCGCGGGCCGGTACCGGTTCCACGACCTCGTCCGCTCGTTCGCCCGCGCACGGGCGCGGAACCACGAGACCCGGCGGGCGCTGCACCGGCTGCTCACCTGGTACCTGCACGCGGCCGAATCCGCTCGTGGTGTCTTCGATCCGCGCCGGGTCCGCATCGTCCCGCTCCACCCGTTGCCGGCGGAGTGCATCGTCCCGCGGTTCGTCGGCCACGAGGAAGCCCTCGCGTGGTACGAGTCGGAACGCACCACCCTGCGAGCGGTGGTCGAAACCGCCGCCGAAGCCGGTCTTCCGGAGGTGTCCTGGCAGCTGGCGTGGGTGATGCTCAGCTTCTACTACCGGCGCAGCCACTGGGACGACTGGATCGCGACCTTCCGCGTCGCTTTGGCGGCAACCCGGTCGCTCGGTGAACGACGCGGTGAAGGCATCATCTGGCGCGGCCTCGGGGTGGCCTACAGCGATCTGCGCCAGTTCGCCACGGCCATCGAGTGCCACCACCGCGCGCAGGCGCTCCTCGCCGAAGCCGGCGACCGGCACGGCCAGGCCTGGAACCTCAACAACCTCGGCGTCGCGTACGTCGACCTCGGCCGGCTCGCCAAGGCCGCCGGCTGCTTTCACCGGGCGCTCGCGCTGTTCCGCGAAACCGGCGACCGGCAGGGCGAAGGGCTCAGCCTGAACAACCTCGGCGACACCTACCGGCGGCTCGACGAGCCGGCGCGGGCCGCCGGCCGGCTCGAGCAGGCGCTCACCGTGCAACGGGAGAACGACGACCGGACCGGCCTGCAGTTCACCCTGGGCACGCTCGGCGACATCCACCACGATGCCGGCCGGCACGACCAGGCCCGGCGGCGGTACGAAGAAGCGCTCGCCATCAGCCGGGAACTCGGCGACCAGCGCACGACCGCCCGGATGCTGGCCAACCTCGCCCAGGCCCTGGACGCCCAGGGGCACCACGGCCAGGCACGAGCCCGGCGGCAGGAGGCCGTCGCGATCCTGGACGAACTCGGTGACCCACACGCGGACGTGGTCCGCGAACGGCTCGGGTGACGGACCGTCAGAGGCGCAACGCCGCGAGGAACGCGTCGGTCGTCGCGCGGTCGCGGACCGCCAGCCGCAGGTGATCCGGGCCGAGGCCGGGAAAAGTGTCCCCGCGCCGCACGGCATAGCCCGCTTCCCGCAGCCGCGCGCGCAGCGAAGCTCCACCGGGAACGCGCACCAGCACGAAGGGCCCACGCGGATCGCCCAGCACCGGCACACCCGCGGCGGCCAGGCCCGACACGAGGTACTCCCGGTCGGCTTCCGCGGCCACCGCCAGCTTCTCCGCTTCCTCCAACGCGGACGGACGGCAGCACGCCACCGTCGCCACCCCGGCCAACGTGGACACCGACCACGGCACCTGCACCGCCCGCAGCCGCTCGACGACGTCCGCCGGGCCGAGCACGTACCCCGCCCGCAGCCCGGCCAGGCCCCACGTCTTCGTCAGGCTGCGCAGCACGACGACGCCCGGGTGGCCGGCCGCCAGGCTCTCGATCTCGCCGGGCACCGCGTCCAGGAACGCCTCGTCCACCACGAGCAGCCGCCCGGGGCGCGCCAGGGAAAGCAGCGAGGACGCGGGATGCAGGACCGACGTCGGATTGGTCGGGTTGCCGACGAACACCAGGTCGGCGTCGGCCGGGACCAGCGCCGGATCGAGGACGAAACCGTCCGCTTCGGACAGGATCACCCGCGAGACCGCGTGGCCCGCCGCCCGCAGCGCCGCTTCCGGCTCGGTGAACTGCGGGTGCACGACCACGGCGTGCCGCGGCCGGAAAGCCGAGGCCAGCAGGGTGAAAGCCTCGGCGGCACCGGCCGTGACCAGGACTTCCGAGGAAGCGCGGCCGTGGCGCGCGGCCACCGCAGCCACAGCATCCACAGTGGACGGATAGGCGGCCAGCGAGTCCAAGGCGGACGCCAGTTCGTCCCGCAGCCAAGCCGGCGGCCGCGGCAATCGGACGTTCACGGCGAGGTCGACCAGCCCCGGCTCGACCTCACGATCGCCGTGGTGGTGCAGGTCGTAGTCAGGCATGAGCCCGGACCCGAGCCGCGAACCGCTGAGCCAGCTCCGGATACCCGGCCCAGTGAACGTGCAGGTAGGACGCGTGCAGCGTCGGCGACGCGAAGCCGTCCAGCTGCCGGTCCCAGCCCCAGGCCGCCGCGGCGCCGTGCGACGGCGTCACCTCGGTGCGGTGGAACTCGTGCCCTGTCACGCGTTGCCCGGCCGTGGCCAGCACGTTGTCCTCGACGGCGACCGCACGCCGGTAGCCGAGCTTGCCGCGGGCGGTCATCTTGGCGTCGGCGGGCACCGCGCCGACCATGGGCACGCCGTCCAGCGACTGGCACAGGTACAGCAGGCCCGCGCACTCGGCGCTCACCGGCATCCCGCCCCGGATCGCCGCAGCGACCGCCGAGCGCAACGCCGTGTTCGCCGACAGTTCCGCCGCGTGCACCTCGGGGAACCCGCCGCCGAAGTACAGGCCGGCGCACCCGTCGGGCAACGCCTGGTCCCGCAGTGGATCGACGTCCACGACCGAAACCCCGCACGCGGCCAGCAGCTCGACGTTCTCGGTGTACCGGAAGGTGAACGCCGGCCCGCCGGCCGCCGCGATCGTCACCGGCGGACCGTCCACACCGGACGGTTCCCACGGCGGCGTGGAGAGCCGTGACGCGCCGGACGCGATCCGCACGATCGCGTCCAGGTCGACGCCGTCCCGCACCCACGCGGCCAGCGCGGGCAGCACGTTCTTCGCCTCCGCGGCCCGTTCCGCGGCCGGCACGAGCCCGAGGTGCCGGCTCGGCGCGTGGATCTCCTCGTTGCGGTACAACGCCCCCAGCAGCGGAACGCCGGTGGCCTCCAGCGCGGACGCGATCTCGTCGAGGTGCCGCTGCGAGCCCAGCTTGTTGAGGATGACGCCGGCGAGCCGCACGCGGTTGTCGTAGTGCGCGAAGCCGAGCACTGTCGCGGCGACGCTGCGCGAAGCCGCCGAAGCGTCGACGACCAGCACGACCGGCGCGTCCAAGACCCTGGCCACGTGCGCGGTCGACGCGTAGCCCTCGGTGCCCAGCGCCCCGTCGAACAGGCCCATCACGCCTTCGATCACGGCGATGTCGGCGCCGTGGGCACCGTGCCGCAGCAACGGGATCAGCCGATCCTCGCCCTGCAGGAACGGGTCGAGGTTGCGCGCGGGACGTCCGGTCGCGAGGGCGTGGTAGGACGGATCGATGAAGTCCGGCCCGACCTTGTGCCCGGACACCCGGTGCCCGGCCGCGCGCAGCGCCGCCATCAGCCCGGCGGCGATCGTGGTCTTGCCGTGCCCGGAACCGGGCGCGGCGACGACCACCCGCGCTACCACTCGATCCCCCGCTGGCCCTTCTGCCCGGCGTCCATCGGGTGCTTGACCTTGGTCATCTCGGTGACCAGGTCGGCCGCCTCGACGAGCTCCGGCGGCGCGTACCGGCCGGTGATGACGACGTGCTGGTGCCCCGGCCGCGAGACCAAAGCAGACACGACGTCGTCGACCTCGAGCCAGCCCCACTTGAGCAGGTAGGAGAACTCGTCGAGGACGTAGAAATCGTGGGTCTCGGCGGCGAGCCGTCGCTTGATCTCCGCCCAGCCCTCACGGGCGTTGGCCGCGTGGTCCTCTTCGGTGCCGGACTTGCGCGCCCAGCTCCAGCCCTCGCCCATCTTGTGCCACTCGACCGGCCCGCCCTGGCCAGTGTCCTCGTGCAGCTTCCCCAGCGCGCGGAACGCGGCTTCCTCGCCGACGCGCCACTTCGCCGACTTGACGAACTGGAACACGCCGATCGACCAGCCCTGGTTCCAGGCCCGCAGCGCCATCCCGAACGCGGCCGTCGACTTGCCCTTCATCTCGCCGGTGTGCACGGCGAGCAGCGGCCGGTTGCGGCGCTGGCGCGTGGTCAGGCCGTCGTCCGGGACGGCGTCCGGTTTGCCCTGCGGCATCAGGCGGCCCTTCCGGTCCGGGCGCGGACGGCCCCCGCCAGCGCTTCGGCGGCGACGTCGGCGAGGGGGACGTGGTCCGCGCCGAGGTGGGCGGCGAGGTCGGCGGCCAGGCCGAGCCGCATCTTGCCGCTCTCGCAGTCCATCACGATCGTCGTGACGCCGCTGAGCAGCCCGGCCGCGGCCTGGGCGCGCGCGACGGCGTCCGGCCCGCTGGTGGCGCGCCCGTCGGTGACGACGACCAGCAGCGGACGGCGCCGGGGGTCGCGGATCTCCTCGACACGCAGCACGCGCGCGGCTTCCAGGAGTCCTTCGGCCAGCGGCGTCCGGCCGCCGGTCGGGAGGCCTTCGAGGCGGGACGCGGCCGCGTCGACGCTGATCGTCGGCGGCAGCGCGAGTTCGGCCGCGTCGCCGCGGAAGGTGACGAGCCCGACCTTGTCGCGGCGCTGGTAGGCGTCGAGCAGCAGCGACAGGACGGCGGACTTGACCTCGCGCATCCGGGCCTTCGCGCCCATCGAGCCGGACGCGTCCACGCAGAAGAGGACGAGGTTGCCTTCACGCCCTTCGCGCAGGGCGTAGCGGACGTCTTCCGGCCGCAGCTTCAGCCCGGCGCCGGCCCGGCCGCGCGCCTTCTGGTGCGGCGCCGCGGCTTTCACGGTCGCGACCAGGTGGGGCCGGCCTTCGCGGACACTCGCGGGCTGCACGCCGACGGTGCGGCCGCTGTCGGTGATCGCGCGCGACCGGCGTCCCCGCTCCCCTTCGCCCATGCCCTTCACGCGGAAGACGCGGGCCTTGAACGTCTCGCCGGCGCCCACGGTCTTCTGCTGGCCGCCCGCGTTCTGCTGCGGCGCGTTTTCGCTGCCCTGCTGCGGTTCGGGGGCCTGCGGTGCTTCCGGTGGCGCCGACCCCGAACCGGGGCCGTCGTCCTCGGGTCCCGGGTCCGGCTGGGCGTCCTGCAGGGCCTGCTCGAGCTGCTCTTCGGAGATGCCCGGCGCGTCGAACGGGTTGCGGCGGCGCCGGTGCGGCAGCGCGAGGCGGGCGGCGACGCGGACGTCCTCGGTCGTCACTTCGTCCCGGCCGGCCCAGGCCGCGTGCGCGACCGCGGTGCGCGCGGTGACGATGTCCGCGCGCATGCCGTCGACCTCGAAGGACGCGCAGACCTCGGCGATCTGGCGCAGGGCCTCGTCGGGGAGCTTGACGGCGGGCAGCAGCCGCTGTGCCGCTTCGATGTCCGCGGCGAGCCGCGCGTCCTCTTCCGCGTACTGCGCGGCGAAGGCGTCGGGATCGGCTTCGTAGGCCAGGCGGCGGCGGACGACCTCGACGCGCTGCTCCGGGTCGCGGCTGGAGGCGACCTCGACGGTCAGCCCGAACCGGTCGAGCAGCTGCGGCCGCAGCTCGCCCTCCTCGGGGTTCATGGTGCCGATCAACACGAACCGCGCCGCGTGCGAGACCGAAACGCCTTCGCGCTCGACGGTCGCGCGCCCCATCGCGGCGGCGTCCAGGAGCGTGTCGACGAGGTGGTCGTGCAGCAGGTTGACCTCGTCGACGTAGAGCAGCCCGCGGTGGGCGGCGGCGAGCAGGCCGGGCTGGAAGTCCGTGACGCCTTCGGCGAGCGCGCGTTCCAGGTGCAGGCTGCCGATGACGCGGTCTTCGGCCGCGCCGACGGGGAGTTCGACCAGCTTCGCGGGACGGCGGTGGCTCTTCGCGCCGTCGTGCGGGCCGTCCGGGCAGCGCGGGTCGGGCGCCGCGGGATCGCAGGAGAACCGGCAGCCGTCGACGACGTCCACGCCGGGCAGGAGGCCCGCGAGCGCGCGGACCATGGTCGACTTCGCGGTGCCCTTTTCGCCGCGCACCAGCACCCCGCCGACGGCGGGCGAGATCGAGGAGAGGACCAGCGCCAGGCGCAGGTCCGGCAGCCCGACGACGGCGGTGAACGGGTACGGCTTCAACAGCGCTCCTGAGGTCGGCGACCGGCCGATCATCGCACAGCGCCCGCCTCGCTTAGGGTGGGAAATCGTGCGCGAAAAATCACGTCCGCCTGCTGCCGGAGCGGACCGGCTGACCGTGGTCGGGATCGGGGCCGACGGCTGGTCCGGGCTGTCGGAACAGGCGCGGGCCGCGGTGCTCGCCGCCGACGTCGTGCTGGGGGCGCCCCGGCAGCTGGGCTACCTGCCCGAGGACGTCCCGGCGCAGGCGTGGCCGACGCCGTTGCTGCCGGGGCTGGACGCCGTCATCGCCGAGCACGAAGGCGCCCGGATCTGCGTCCTGGCCAGCGGAGATCCGTTTTTGTCGGGGGTGGGTGCCACACTGGTGGCCCATGGATACGAGGTCGAGGCACTGCCCGCGCTCTCGTCGGTGACACTGGCCCGGGCACGGCTGGGCTGGTCCGCCGAGGAGACCGAGGTGGTCACCATCGTCGGCCGGTCGTCCGCCCGCGTCGCCCGGGTGCTGGCACCGCGCCGGCGAGTGCTCGTCCTGGGTGCCGACGCGCCCGCTTTGCGCTCCCTGCTCACCGTGCGGGGTTATGGCGAGAGCGAGCTGATCGCGTTGGAGAACCTGGGCGGGCCCGACGAGCGCATCTCCGACGGCTGGGCCGGCGATCCCGGACCGCTGACGGTGTTCGCGCTGGAGTGCGCGGGTCCGGCGTTGCCGCTGATCGGCATCCCGGACGACGTGTACGCCCACGACGGGCAGCTGACCAAACGCGACCTCCGCGTGTCGGCGCTGGCCCGCCTCGCGCCGAGTCCCGGCGAGCTGTTGTGGGACGTCGGCGCGGGCGCGGGCAGCGTCGGCATCGAGTGGTCGCGGCTGCACGGCCTCAACCGCGCGATCGCGATCGAGCGCTCGGCGGAGCGTGCCGAACGGATCGGGCGCAACGCATTGGACCTGGGAGTACCGGAATTGGAGGTGGTGACGGGAGAAGCACCGGAGGCGCTGAGCGCGCTGCCCGCACCGGACGCGGTCTTCATCGGAGGCGGCGTGACGGCGCCGGGCGTACTGGACGCGTGCGTGGCCACGGGCGCGCGAGTGGTGGCGCACGGGGTGACGCTGGAGGCCGAGCAGGTCTTGGCCAGGGCGTACGAGGAGCACGGAGGGGAGCTGCTGCGGATCGGTGTCGAGCGGGCGGCCCCGCTGGGCGGCTTCACGGGCTGGACCCCGGCGCGGGCCGTGACCCAGTGGAGCAGCCGATGACCGTGCACTTCATCGGCGCCGGCCCCGGGGCCGCCGACCTCATCACCGTGCGGGGCCGCGACCTGCTGGCCCGCTGCGGTGTCTGCCTCTACCCCGGCAGCATGACCCCGCCCGACCTGCTCACGTACTGCCCGGCCGGCGCCGAGCTGGTCGACACGGCGAACCTGAGCCTCGAGCAGATCGTCGCGAAGCTCGTCGACGCCCACCGCTGCGGGCACGACGTCGCCCGGCTGTGCTCGGGCGACCCGTCGCTCTACAGCGCCGTCGCCGAGCAGATGCGGCGGCTCGACGCGGCCGGCGTGCCCTACGACGTCGTGCCGGGCGTGCCTGCCTTCGCCGCGTCGGCCGCGGTGCTGCAGCGGGAACTCACCGTGCCCGAGATCGGGCAGAGCCTGGTGATCACCCGCGTCCAGGCGCGCTCGACGAAGATGCCGCCCGGCGAGACGCTGGCCGCGTTCGCCGCGACCGGCGCCACGCTCGCGCTGCACCTCGCCGTCAACCACGTCGAGCGGGTGGCCGGGGAGCTGACGCCGCACTACGGCGCGGACTGTCCCGTCGCCGTCGTCGCGCTCGCCAGCCAGCCCGGGGAAGCCGTCGTGCGCGGGGTGCTGGGCGAGCTGCCCGCGCTGGTGCGGGCGGCCGGGATGACGCGTGCTGCCACGATCTTCGTCGGGCGGGTGCTCGCCGCCACGAACTTTCCCGACAGCTTCCTCTACTCGAGTGCCCGTGACCGGGCGAACCAACCGGAGTCGTTGTGACGGAACTGCGCTGGGGCCTGCTGGCCGCCGGGACGATCGCCGCCCACTTCGCCGCGGGCGTCGACGAAAGCAAACACGGCGTGCTCGGCGCCGTCGCGGCGCGGGATGCCGGGCGGGCGCGGGAGTTCGCCACGCGCTTCGACATCCCGAAGGCCTACAGCAGCTACGAAGAGCTCCTCGCCGATCCGGACGTCGACGCCGTGTACGTCTCGACGCCGCACGCGCTCCACAAACAATGGGCCATCGCCGCCGCCGAAGCCGGGAAGCACGTGCTGTGCGAGAAGCCGCTGACGATCACCGCGGCCGACGCCGAGGAGGTGATCGCCGCCGCGCGGGCGAACGACGTCTTCCTGATGGAGGCGTTCATGTACCGGCTGCACCCGCAGACGCGGCGGCTGGCCGAGCTGATCTCGTCCGGCGCCATCGGCGAGGTCCGCGCGGTCGACACCACCTTCTCCTTCGACAGCAACCCGGAGGAGACGGCCCGGCTCAGCGACCCGGCGCTCGGCGGCGGCGGGATCCTCGACGTCGGCTGCTACTGCACGTCCCTGGCGCGCCTGGTCGCGCAGGCGGCGACCGGCCAGGACGTCGTCGAGCCGTCCGAGGTCAGCGGGATGGCGCACCTGTCGGCCACCGGCGTCGACGAATGGGCGACCGGGCTGCTGCGGCTGCCCGGGGACATCCTCGCGACGATCTCGTGCGGCATCCGGCTCACCCGCGAGGACGGCATCCGCGTCTTCGGCTCGGAAGGGCAGATCCACATCCCGCAGCCGGCGTGGATCCACCCGCTGCGCGGGCCCGGTGTCTCGCGGATCGTCCTGACCCCGGCCGGGGGCGAACCGGAGGTCATCGAGGTCGAAGCCACCCAGGGCGTCTTCGCGCGCGAGGCGGACCACGTCGCCGCGCACGTCGGAGACCGGCAGGCGCCGGAACTGACCTGGGCCGAGACCCTCGCCAACCTGCGGACGCTGGACCGCTGGCGCGAGGCCGTCGGCTACGGGCGTTCTTCGTGATCCTCATCCTCGGCGGGACCGGCGAAGCCCGGCAGCTCGCCGAAGCGCTCTCCGCGCGCGAAGTGCGCGTGGTGTCTTCGCTGGCGGGGCGCGTCGCACGGCCGAGGCTTCCCGTCGGCGAAGTGCGCGTCGGCGGCTTCGGGGGCCCGGAGGGGCTCGCTCGGTACCTGCGCGAAAACCGGGTCGACGCCGTCGTGGACGCGACGCACCCCTTCGCCGAACGCATCGGCGCGAACGCGGCGGCGGCCGCCGAGCTGACGCGAACGCCGCTGCTCAGGCTCGCGCGGCCCGGCTGGCAGGCGGGCCCCGGGGACGTCTGGCACTGGGCCGACGACCTCGCCGACGCCGCCCGGCAGCTGCCCGACCTGGGCCGACGCGTGTTCCTCACCAGCGGCCGCCAGGGGCTGCCCGCCTTCGCGCACCTCGACGACCTGTGGTTCCTCATCCGGTGCGTCGACCCGCCCGGGCCGCCGCTGCCGCGGCACCACGAACTCCTCCTCGCCCGCGGGCCGTACGAGGTCGCCGCCGAGCGGGAGCTGCTGGGCCGGGTCGACGTCCTGGTCACCAAGGACTCCGGCGGCCCGCAGACCAGCGCGAAGCTGACCGCGGCCCGCGAGCTCGGCAAGCCCGTCGTCGTGATCCGGCGGCCGGCGCGGCCGCGCACCGCGACCGCCGAAACCGTCCCCGAAGCCGTCGAATGGGTCCTGCACCGATGATCGAAGAGTTCTACGAAGTCCTGCGCAAGCGGCGGGACGTCCGCGGCGAGTTCACCGGCGAGCCGATCCCCGAAGCCACGCTCGTGCGGATCCTCGAGGCCGCGCACGCCGCGCCGAGCGTCGGGCTGACGCAGCCGTGGGACTTCGTGCTGGTCGACGACGTCGCCACGCGGGAGAAGTTCGCGAAGCACGTCCACGAGGAGCGGGAGGTCTTCGCCGGGCAGCTCGGCGAAGACCGCGCGAGCACCTTCGCGAACATCAAGATCGAGGGCATCCTCGAGGCGAGCCTCGGCATCGTCGTCACCTACGACCCCGCGCGCGGTGCGCCCGACGTGCTCGGCCGGCACGCCATCGCCGACGCCGGCCTCTACTCGGTGTGCCTCGCCATCCAGAACCTCTGGCTCGCCGCCACCGCGGAAGGCCTGGGCGTCGGCTGGGTCAGCTTCTACCGCGAGCCGTTCCTGAGCGAGCTGCTCGGCATCCCCGACGGCGTCCGGCCGGTCGCCTGGCTCTGCGCCGGGCCGGTGAGCCGGCTGGAGACCGTGCCCGACCTGGAACGCCACGGCTGGCGCAGCCGCCGTCCCCTGTCCGCGGCGATACACCACGGGCGGTTCACCCCGCGTGACCCGGGGGCTGCGTCAGCCGCCGACCTCTGACCCGTTAGCGTTGCGCCGATGCGTCTGATTGCCGTAGCGCTGGGGCTGCTCTCGGCCTTGTGCGCGCTGGCTTTCCCCTTCCTGCCGGTGGTGCAGGACACGGCGGAGGTCGTCTGGCCGACCGGCAGCGACACCCGCTCCGTCAACGCGCCCTTGACCGGGTACTGGGCCCAGGACCTGCGGGCCGAGGTGCCGTGCGCGACCATCCGCTCGGTCGACGCCCGCACGAACGGTCCCGGCCTGCTGTTCGCCACCGTGCCGGACGGCCGCACCGACCCGAACGCCGGCAAGGGCGTCGGGCTGCAGCTGCGCATCGACAACGGCGTGCTGTTCGCCTCCAGCCAGGGCCAGCAGATCGCCCAGCAGCCCCTGCCCGCCGACAAGTGCGACGTCGAGCTGGACGTCGACGCGACGCAGATGACACTGGCCGTGGCCGGGACGCCCATCTTCCACACCGGCGGCGACGTCCGCCCGCGGCTGGTCGGCATCTACTCGTCGATCAACTCGCTCAAGGACCCGATCGCCGGCCTGCACGTCTCGGTCGTGCCGGACACGCGGTACCAGACGTCACCGACCGCGCTGAAGATCGTCGTCGGCGTGCTCGCCGTGCTGTCGCTGATCGGCTGCCTGATCGCCGTCTGGCGCCGCGACTCCGGGTTCGCGCGCCGCGCCCCGCGCTGGGCGCCGATCGGCTGGTGGCGGCTGACGCTGCGGGACGTCACGGTGATCGCCGCGCTCGGCGCATGGGTCTTCATCGGCCCGGTGACCTCGGACGACGGCTACATCCTCACGATGGCCCGCGTCACCGAGGCCACCGGCTACCTGACGAACTACCACCGCTGGTTCGGCGTCGCGGAGGCGCCGTTCGGCTGGTTCTACCACGTGTTCGAGCTGATGACGCACGTCAGCACGGTGCCGCCGTGGATCCGGCTGCCGTCGTTCCTGCTCGGCGTGCTCAGCTGGCTGCTGATCAGCCGCGAGGTGATGCCGCGCCTCGGCAGTCAGATCCGCACCAGCCGCCCGGCCAGCTGGGCCGCGGCGACGGTGTTCCTCATCTGGTGGATGCCCTACAACAACGGCGTCCGCCCGGAACCGGTGGCCGCGCTCGGCTCGCTGCTGGCGATCTGCGCGGTCGAGCGCACGCTGGTGACGCGCCGGCTGCTGCCGCTGTGCCTCGGGCTGACCGCGGCCGGGTTCACCCTGGCCGCGACGCCGACCGGGCTGATCGCGGTGGCGCCGTTCCTGGTCGCCGCGCGTCCGCTGTTCAAGCTGGTGCGCCAGCGCGCGAACGAGAGCGGCTGGCTCCCGGTCCTCGCGCCGGTCGCCGCCGCCGGGCTGCTGGTGCTGGTCGTGGTGTTCGCCGACCAGACGTTCGCGACCGTGCAGGAGGCGACCCGGATCCGCACCCAGGTCGGCCCGAACCTGTCGTGGTTCCAGGAGCTCGCGCGCTACCAGCTGCTGTTCGCCGACCTGCCGGACGGCTCGGCACCACGCCGGTTCCCGGTGCTGCTGGTCGTGCTGTGCACGGCCACCTGCCTGGTGATGCTGCTGCGTCGCGGCCGCATCCCCGGCGCGTCGCTCGGCCCGGCCCGCCGCCTGATCGGCACGACGGCGCTGTTCTTCCTGCTGCTGGCCCTGACGCCGACGAAGTGGACGCACCACTTCGGCGCGTTCGCCGCGGTCGGCGCGTCGATGGCGGCGCTGGCCGCGCTCGCGACCAGCTCCACGGTGCTGCGCTCCAAACGCAACCGCGCGGCCTTTCTCGCGGCGCTGCTGGTGGTCGCCGCGCTCGCCGCGACCGGCCCGAACACGTACTGGTTCGTCTCGCGGCTCGGCGTCCAGTGGACGAACGTGGCGCCGTCGATCGGCGGCATCCCGCTCTCGACGATCCTGCTGGCCGCGGCCGCGATCGCCGGGATCTACGCGTTCGTCGAGAACGTCCGCGCGCACCGGCCCGGCCTGCCCGACCAGCCGCAGGAAGGCCGGCTGCGGGCGCTGCGGCTCGGGTCGCTGTCGCTGGTGGTGGTCTGCGGCCTGGTGGCGGCGGGCGAGTTCGTCACGATGGCGTGGGCGATCCACAACCAGTCCGGCAGCTACAGCCTGGGCGCGGCCAACATCGGGCACCTGTTCGGCAAGAGCTGCAACCTCTCCGACCACGTGATGGTCGAGCGCGACGCGGCCACGAGCATCCTGCACCCGCAGGCCGAGCAGCGGACCGTCGCGGAGAAGCCCAAGGAGCCCGAGTCGCCGCTGCCGAACCCCGACCAGGACAACGGCCGCGTCCAGACCGGTTTCCACACCCGCCCGGTCGACGACAAGGACCCCCTGGCCGAGCCGCCGCACGGGTTCACCCCCGACAAGGTCCCGATGTGGTCGAGCTACCTCGACCCGGAGACGCGCGCCGGGCGGTTGCGCAGCGACTGGTACGCGCTGACGGAGAAGCCGGCGGACGGCCAGATCGTGGTGGCGACGGCCGGGACGGCCCGCCGTCCCACGTCGGTCAGCCTCGACTACGGCGTCAACACCCCGGACGGCGTGAAGGTGCTGCGCAGCCAGTTCATGCTCCCGCCGGGCTCGGGCACGGGCGGCTGGAACGACACCCGCATCAACCTGCGCGACCTGCCGCCGGAGACGAACGCGGTCCGCGTCAACATCGTCGACAACGACCTGACGGAGGACGGCTGGATCGCCGCCTCGGCACCGCGGGTCCCGACGTTCACGACGCTGACGGACCGCATCGGCTCGAAGCCGGTGTACGTGGACTGGCCCGCTTCGTTCGTGTACCCGTGCGTCCAGCCGGTGACCAGCCACGACGGCATCTCGCAGGTCCCGGACTACCGCATCACGGCGGGCGGCCTGGCGGACGAGGCCCAGTGGGCGTCCTCGACGAACGGCGGCCCGATCGGCTGGCTGGAGGAACTGGCCGAGGAGCCGGAGGTGCCGAGCTACCTGATCGGCCAGCCGAGCCAGTCGTGGGGCCAGCTGCTCCAGATCGAGCCGTTCACCGAGGGCATCGCCCCGACGGTGATCCGCGGGGAGAAGACAGTGCCGGGCTGGTGGTCGCCGGGGCCGGGACCGCGCCAGCCGAACGGCAAGGACCCGACGCGCTGAGTGCCCCGGACGGACGGCCGCCAGAGCACGAAACCGGCATCGCCCACCCGCAGCCGAGGCGGGCGGTGCCGGGCGTGGCCGCGCTCGGTCAGTAGCTGCGCGGGGTCCAGACGACACCGCCGTCCACGCGGGTGCGGCTGGACCCCACGATCAGCAGGCAGCGCATGTCCACAGTGGACGGTTCGAGGTCGCCGAGCGTGGTGATCCGGATGTCCTCCTCCGGGCCGCCCACGTCCCGCGCCACCACGACCGGTGTGGCGGGCGCGCGGTGGCGCAGCAGCACGGCACGGGCGTCGGCCAGCTGGGTCGTGCGGGTCCGGGACGCCGGGTTGTACAGCGCCAGCACCAGGTCGGCCGCGCCCGCCGCGTCGAGGCGTTTCTCGATGATCTCCCACGGCTTCAACCGGTCCGACAGCGACAGCACGCAGTAGTCGTGCCCCAGCGGCGCGCCCACCCGGGAAGCCGCCGCCTGGGCCGCCGTCACGCCCGGGACGATCCGGACGCGGACGCCCGCGCCGTGGCCCTCGGCCACCTGTTCCAGCACCGCCGACGCCATCGCGAACACCCCCGGGTCGCCCGAGGACACCACGGCGACCCGCGAACCGGACGCGGCCAGGGACAGCGCCTCGCGCGCCCGGTCCGCCTCGACGCGGTTGCCCGACGCGTGCCGCTGCTGGCCCGCCTTCTGCGGCACCCGCGCCACGTACGGGCCGTACCCGACGACGTGCTCCGCCGCGTCGAGTTCCGAGGCCGCCTCCGGCGTCAGCCACTCCGGGCCCGCCGGGCCGAGTCCCACGACGACGACTTCGCCACCCGAAGAAGGCGAAGGCACCGGAGCCGACGGAGAAACCCGGGACGCGTAAGCCGGCGAAGGCAGCAACGCCAGCGAGAAGTACGGCACCGTCGACGGGTCCACCGAGGCCAGAGGCTCGATCCGCTGCTGCCCCCACGTCGCGCGCTCGACGTAGACGGCGTCGTCCAGCTTGCCCGCCTCCGCGAACGCCTCCCGCACGGACGAGAACGTCCGGCCCAGTTTCAGCACCGCCGCCGCGTCGGTGTCCGCCAGGCGACGGGCCAGCTCCGGGGCCGGCAGTGTGCCCGGCAGCACCGTCAGCACCTCGTCGCGCTGTACCAGCGGGCGGCCGATCACCGACGACGCCGCGCTCACCGATGTCACCCCCGGCACGACCACCGCCTCGAAGCGGCCCGAGAGCCGTTCGTGCATGTACATGTAGGAGCCGTAGAAGAACGGGTCGCCTTCGCAGAGCAGCACCACGTCGCGGCCCGCGTCGAGGTGCTCGGCCAGCCGCTTCGCGCTCAGCTCGTAGAAGTCGGCGATCGCGCCTTCGTACCCGCCCGGGTGGTCGGTCGTCTCCGTCGTGACCGGGTAGACGAGCTTCTCCTCGATCTGCCCCTCACGCAGGTACGGCTCGGCGACCGACCGCGCGATGCTGCGGCCGTGCCGCGCGCAGTGGTAGGCGATCACCGACGCCTCGGAAATGAGGCGCGCCGCCTTGACCGTCATCAGTTCCGGGTCGCCGGGGCCGAGCCCGACGCCGTACAGGGTGCCCGTCATTCTTCGGCGCTCGCGAGGGCGTTGATCGCCGCGACGGCCATCGCGCTGCCGCCGCGACGTCCGTGCACCACCAGGTACGGGGCCGGGGCCCGCTTCGCCAGCTCCACTTTGGACTCCACGGCTCCGACGAACCCGACCGGGACGCCGATGATCGCCGCGGGCGCGCCGACGCCTTCGTCGAGGATCTCCAGCAGGCGGAACAGCGCCGTCGGCGCGTTGCCGATCGCCACGACCGAGCCGGGCAGCTTGTCGCGCCACAGTTCCAGCGCCGCCGCCGACCGCGTGGTGCCCATGCGCTCGGCGAGCCCGGGCACGCTGGGGTCCGACAGGGTGCAGAGCACTTCGTTGTTCGCCGGCAGCCTGCGCCGGGTGACGCCGCTGGCGATCATCTGCGCGTCGCACAGGATCGGCGCGCCTGCCTCCAGCGCGGCGCGGCCGGACTCGACGACGTCGAGCGTGTAGCGCAGGTCGTCGACCAGATCGACCATGCCGCAGGCGTGGATCATCCGGACCGCGCACCCGGCCACGTCGTCGGGCAGGATCGCCAGGTCCGCCTCCTCGCGGATCGTGGCGAACGAGTGCCGGTAGATCTCGGCACCGTCCCGCAGGTAGTCGATCACAGGTTCCCTTCCATCTCGTCGAGCGGCACCCACCGGCCGTCGATGCGGTAGCCCCCCGCTTCGGCGACAACGTCCACATGGGACTGCGACGGCTTCCCGCACCGCCGTTCGCAGCCCGAGAAGTGTGCGCGCAGACCGGGCCGGAACACGGCGTCGGCCCGGACGTCGGCGCGCGACTTGGCGCAGCCCGGACGGCCGATGCACGCGGTGGTCCCGAGTGCCTCGCCGCCGAAGCCCAGCCGGTCGAAGACGTCGGCGGGCACGTCCGGCAGCACCACGGACTTCCAGGGCGTGACCAGCGCCGGGCCGAACTCGGCCAGTGCCCGCGCCTGCGTCGCGGACAGCTGCCCGAAGCGCGGCACGACGGCCGCCGCGAACCCGCTGTCGCGCTCGATCAGCCCCGCCGGGATCTCCGCCGGGAGCCGCGGCACGGGTGCCCCGCGCCAGGCCGGGTCGTCGAGTTCGGCGACGCGCCAAGCGGACCCGCGCACCCGGCCGAACTCCAGCGCGACCTCGACGAGCGTCGCGACGGCGTCGGCGCGGGCCACCCGCCGTCCGGTGTCGCCGCCCGCGAGCAGGAGCGTGCCGGTGCCGGAATCGAGGGCGTGCCAGCAGACGTCGGCACCTTCGCCGGCGACGTCGCCGCGGCCGTCGTCGAAGGCGAAGAGGAACCGTCCGGGCAGGTCCGCCAGCTCCGGCGTCGCGCACAGCGCGGCATCGAGGGCGGCCGCCAGCCCGCGGACGTCGGCGCGGCCGCCGCGCAGCCCGCTCAACGGCGACGCGAGCACGTTGCGGACCCGTTCGTGCGACGGCGAAGGCAGCAGGCCGGCGTCGGTCAGCCGGGCCGCCAGGCCGGGCCGGGTGACGCCGCGCAGCTGGACGTTGCCGCGCGAGGTGAGGTGGAGTTCGCCGTCGCCGCACGCCTCGGCCGCGTCGGCCAGCGCGCGCAGCTGCACTGCGGAAATCGCGCCGCCGGGCAGCCGCACGCGGGCCAACGGGCCGTCGGCGGCGTCGTGGGGTGCGGAAACACCGGGGCACGCGTCGGCTCGCACACGTGCTGGGGACGGCATGGGGTCACTGTAGCTGGCGGTTTTCCGGCTCCCGCGGCTCCGGACGCGGCCGGATCCGGGCGGTTCCGGCGTCCAGGTCCACGTCACGCCGGGGTGGCGCGCCTTCGGCGTCCTGCTCGACGAGCATCGACATCGTTTCCCGGTGTTCCAGCTCACGTCGCTTGGTCCCGTACAGGAACGCCGTCGTCTCTTCGAGGTACGTGGCCGACAACCGTGCTTTGAAGCGCGAGCCGTTCTTGCGCGGCCGCAGCTCGATCGCGGCCATGACCAGCAGGATCACGACGCCGCCCGGAAGGGCGAGGCCCAGCCAAGTTCCCATGCCCCGGCGAACCGGGTGACCGCCGGTCAAGTTCCCGAGACCGCAGAACTCTGATCAAATGTAGTAGGTGTGCTACATTCGATCGCATCAGTCAGATGGGGGTGACCGAGATGAGAGACCCAGCCGATTCCGTCGTCCGCGTGCGGGGGCTGCGGATGCGGTACGGCACGAACGACGTGCTCCACGGCGTCGACTTCGAGGCGTACCGGGGTGAGGTCGTCGGCCTGCTCGGGCCGAACGGCGCGGGCAAGACCACGACGATCGAGATCCTCGAGGGCTTCCGCAGGCGATCGGCCGGCGAGGTGAGCGTGCTGGGCGTGGACCCGGCGCACGGCGGCGAAGACTGGCGGGCGCGACTGGGGGTCGTGCTCCAGTCCTGGCGCGACCACGGGAAGTGGCGCGTCCGCGAGCTGCTCGCGCACCTCGGCCGCTACTACGCGCCGTACTCGACGGCGTCGCACCCGCGGCCGTGGGACGCCGACGAGCTGATCGCCACGGTCGGGCTCACCGAGCACGCGGACAAGAAGCTCAAGCAGCTCTCCGGCGGCCAGCGGCGGCGGCTCGACGTCGCCATCGGCATCGTCGGGCGGCCCGAGCTGCTGTTCCTCGACGAGCCGACCGCGGGCTTCGACCCCGAGGCCCGGCGGGAGTTCCACGACCTGGTGCACCGCCTGTCCGACGAGCTCGACACGACGATCCTGCTGACCACGCACGACCTCGACGAGGCCGAGAAGCTGGCCGACCGGATCCTCATCCTCAACGGCGGCCGGATCATCGCCGACGGCTCGGCCGACCAGCTCAGCCGGCAGATCGCCGGCGAGGCCGAAGTCCGCTGGAGCGTCGGCGGACAGCGCTTCGTCCACTCGACGACCGAAGCGACGAAGTACGTCTACGACCTGTTCAAGCAGCACGGCGAGGCGGTGGCGGACCTCGAGGTCCGGCGGGCGTCGCTGGAGGACACCTACATGACGCTGGTCCACCGCGCGGAGACCGGCGGCGAGACGGAGCTCGGACTCCAGGAAGCGGGTGCGCGATGAACGCCAGGACGGCCGCGCTGCGCTCCGGGCTGGCCCGCGGCTGGATCGAGTTCAAGCAGACGTGGACCAACGCCGAAGACCTGATCAGCCAGCTCGTCTTCACGGTGCTCCTCATCGGCACCGTGTTCTTCATGCGGAACGCGACCCTGCCCGGCACGTCGCTCTCCCTCGGCGCCGCGACCGTGCCGGGCCTGCTCGGCGCCGGCATCGTGTTCACCGGCCTGACCGGCGCGGCGGGTTACCTGGCCATCGACCGCGAGGACGGCACCTTGCTGCGTGCGAAGGCGACCCCGCACGGGATGCTCGGCTACCTGGTCGGGAAGACGACGATGCTGTCGCTCTCCCAGATCACCTCCCTGGTGGCGGTCCTCATCCCCTGCCTGTTCGTGTTCCCCGGGCTGGCACCCGACGGCGTCCGGGACTACCTGCACCTCGCGTGGGTGCTGGTGATCGGGCTGTTCGCGACCATGCCGATCGGCGCGGCACTGGGTTCGCTGGCCGGCAGCTCGCGCTCCACGGGCCTGATCGTGCTGCCGGTGATGGGCCTGGGCGCGATCTCGGGGATCTTCTACCCGATCACGGCGCTCCCGGAGTGGGTCCAGGGCGTCGCGCAGGTGTTCCCGATGTACTGGCTGGGCCTCGGGATGCGCTCGGCGCTGCTGCCGGACACCGCGCTCGCCGCGGAGATCGGCCAGTCGTGGCGGCCGCTGCCGACCCTGGCGGTGCTCGTGGCGTGGTCTGTGATCGGATTGGTGCTCGCGCCGATCCTGCTCCGCCGCATGGCCCGGCGCGAAGCGGGTTCGTCGCTGGCCCAGCGGCGGCAGAAGGCCATGCAGCGTGTGGGGTAGTGATGAGTGAGGTCGTCTACAACCGGATCGCGATGCTGCGCGCGGAACGGTCGATCTCGCGGCGGCAGCTGGCCGAGGCCCTCGGCGTGCACTACCAGACGATCGGCTACCTCGAGCGCGGCGAGTACAGCCCTTCGCTGTACCTGGCGCTGCGGATCGCGGAGTTCTTCGAGGTGTCCGTGGAAGTGCTGTTCTCGACGAAGCCCTTCCCGCGGCTGGGCGAGCGGTCCGCCTAGGGCCGGGTGAGCTCGGCCTCGGCGAGCGCCCGGACGACGTCGGCGCGTCGTCCGGGCGACTCGCGCACCGTCCGGCTCAGCTCGACGTGCAGGAACACCGTGTCGTCCGCCGCCGCCAGCTTGCCCTGGACGTTCTTCGTCCCTTCAAGCGCTCCGCAGCGCTCCTCCCAGGCCCGGCACACCGCGAAGCCGTCCGCGGTCAGGCGGGTCGCCGTCCGGCGGGCCGCGTCGCCCGCCACCGCCGCTCCCGCCGAGAGCACGACGTCCGTCGACGGCAGGTTGTCGTCGTGGAAGCCGTGCAGCTGGACCTGGGCCAGCCCGCGCCCGGCCAGTGCCGAAGCCACGACGTGGAACACCGAATCCTCTTCGTGCGCGACATCGGCCTTGCTGTCGTCGGCCTTGCGGTGCGCGCCCGCCACCAGCAGCACCGCGCCCGGCGTGCGGCGGAACAGGTCGACGCCCAGCAGCTCGGTCCGCAGGTCGAACGCCGGGTGGGGCACCTCCACGGCCAGCGACGGCGGCGCCGACCGGTCGATCACGTACATCCCCCACGCCCGCTCGGTGCCGGGCTCGTTCACCGCGACCGTGTACGGCCGCCCGGTCGCCGGGTCGACGCCGTCACGCACGGAGAAACCGAGTTTTTCGAAATCCGCGGCGCCGTGACGGTCCAAAAGCGCAGCGAAACCGGCCGCCGCCGTACGACGTTCGTCGGATTTCGGTGAGCGGTACTCCTGGTCCGCGGACAGCGTGCCGGTGAAGTCGGTCACCAGGGAATCCAAACCGGCCTCCGGGGCGGGTTTCGGCGGCACGTCGTCACCCAGCGTCAGCACCAGGGTGAGGACCAGGCCCAGAGCAACGGCCACGCCGGCCACGCTGAGCAACATCCGCGGTCGGCTCATCACCACCCGGAGTGTACTGATTCACCCATTCGTTAGCCTTAGTCGCCATTTGTCCCCCGATGGGGGCGGTTGTAACGTCACCCAAGACAACATTGATACCTTCATGTAACCCGAACGGGTGGGGTGCTTCGGTAATGGCCGCGGTCCGGGCGATCCCCGGGAACCGCACGACTTGAAGGGCCTGGGGAGACCCTCTTGAACCAGCACGAAGTACGCACGGCGCGGCTGCGCGCCCAGATTCCCGAGGCGGGGTTCCCCCGCGGCGCCGGCGTCGCCTCCGCGACCACGTTCGTCCTGTTGCTGCTCATCGCCGCCTTCACCGCGCTCTACCTGTCCACGGCGGGTCCGCTGGCCCTGGTCCGCGCGAACGACGCCGCCGGCCGTGTGCCCGACGAGGTGACCGCGGGCCAGCAGCGCACCACCGCCGGCATCGCGCAGAGCGTCGCGACTTCGGCGACGGCCGCCGCCGGCGACCTGCAGGTCGCGACCGGCTCCGGCGTGTTCGACACGGCGGACGACACCGCCCTCCTCACCCGGCTGGGTGAAACGTACGACGACTGGCGCGGGATCGCCGTCTACGACCCGGCCGCGCAGAAGGTCCTGGCCACCCGGGGCGAGCCGGTGCCCGTCGAGACGCTGCGCGGGGTCGCCGTCGCGAACCTCACCGTCCGCCCGGTCGCCCGCCCCGGCGACACCCCGCTCGTGCTGACCGCGCTCCCGCTCACCGGCCCCCGCAGCGGCAAGCTCCTCGTCGTCTCGACGGCGCTGCGCACCACCGCGGGCGACCTCGACGAGGCCAGCGGGCAGCAGGTCCGCCTGGTCACCGCGGACGGCGCGGTCCTGCACACGCACGGCTCCGACGTCGCCGCGACCGACGCCCCCGCCCAGGAGCTGCTCGCCCGCGCCGCCACCGCGGCCGCGGCCGGGCAGTCCGGCGTCCTCACCGGAGCCGCCGTCGCCGAGAAGACGGAGAAGGGCCAGGAGCGGGCCCCGGTCGTCGCCTACGCCCCGGTCTCCCCCGCGGGCATCGGCGGCAGCCTCGGCCTGTCCGTCGTGGCGTTCAGCCGCGCCCCGGTCGAGGCCGTGCCGGTGCGCTGGCCGGGCCTGGTCCCCGCCGCCGCGCTGCTCGTGCTGGCCGTCGCGGGCTTCGTCCTGCTGCGCCGCACGGTCGTCGCGCCGATCCGCCGGCTGCGCACCGACGCGCTCGCCGTCGCCGCCGGGGTGCTCGGCAAGCCGGTCCGGCAGTCGCGGATCCGGGAGGTCAACCGCGTCACCGCCGCGCTCGAGCGGTCACGGGCGAAGCTGCGCCGCCGCAAGCCCGCGCCGCGGGTCCGCCCGTTCCTGTCCGCCCAGCTCGTCATCGCGCTGGTCGCGCTGGCCCTGCTCGGCTGGTCCGGCGCGGTCGCCGCGACGCTCGGCCGTCAGCACGCCGAGGTGTCGCCGACCATGCTCAGCGAGCACGGGCTCCGCGTCACGCGCTCGGCCGACACCCTGCGCCGCAGCCTCGCCGAAGGCCTCACCGACCTGCAGTCCGTCGCCCGGCTCGGCAAGGGCAAGGAGCCCGGCGAGCTGCGGGGCATGCTCGACCGGCTCGCCGGCACCGAAAGCCGGTTCCGCAGCGTCTACGTCGCCGACGCCGAAGGCGCGGTCCGGCTGCTGGCCGGGCGCGAGTCGCTGCGCGACCCCGGGAAGCTGCCCGACGGCGAAGGCCTGCGCCAGCACAACACCAGCGGCCGCGTCCCGGTCGTCTACGCCTTCACGCCGTTGCCGGATTCGAAGAACGTCCTGGTCGGCGAGTACGACGTGCCGCGCATGGCCGGCCTGCTCGGCTCCGCGGTCGGCCGCGTCCGCGTGGTCGACGAGGGCAGGCGCACGATCGCCGACACCGAGGGCTACCTCGCGTTTTCGCCGCTGTCCGACCCGGCGCTGATCAAGAACGCCGACGCCGCGCAGGCGGGCAAGGACGCCCGCGAGACGACGTCGTCCGCGCTCGTCGCGGCGCAGCGGCTGGCCGACAAGGGCAACGCCGCGACGCTGAAGTGGGTCGTCGTCGCCGAGCAGCCGATCGGCTCGCTCGGGCTCGCGGACAACACCGTGCGCTCGGGCGCGCGGGTCGCCGCCCTGCTCACCGCCGTCGTCGCGTTGCTGCTGTTCGCCTGGCACCTGCTGGTCGTCGTGCGGCCGCTGCGGCGGGTCGGCGACCAGGCGCGGCGGATCGCGGGCGGCGACACCGGCACCGTGGTCTACCCGCAGCGCCAGGACGAGATCGGCACCGTCGCCTCCTGCGTCGAGATCTGCCGCCAGGCCCTGACCGACGGCCGCGACCGGCTCGGGGAGGTCCGGCGGCCGGCCGGCGCGGCGACCGACGAGACCGAGCTGCTGCAGAAGATCGTGGACGAGCCGGCGCCCCGGGCCCGGCCCCAGCGGAGACAGCCGCCGCACGCGGCCCGTCCCGCCCGGCCGCGCCCGCAGGCGCCCCCGCGGGTCCCCGCCCGCACGCCCGAGGAAAAGGCCAAGAGCGACTACCTCAGCTGGCTGGACGGGGCCGGGGTCTGACGTGACGTTCCTCTACGTCGTGCTGGTCACAGCGTCGGCGGTGATGCTGGCCGCCGGGATCGCCGAGCAGCGGCAGCACTACCGGCACCTGCACAGCATCCCGACGCGCGTGCTGGTCAACGGCATCCGCGGCAAGTCGTCCATCACCCGCCTCTGCGCGGGTGCGCTGCGCGGCGGCGGGCTCGTCACCACGGCGAAGACCACCGGGACGGCGGCCCGCTTCATCCACCCGGACGGCAGCGAGGAACCGGTCTACCGCAAGTTCGGCATCGCCAACGTCGTCGAGCAGATCGGCATCGTCCGCCGGGCCGCCGCGTACCGGCCCGACGCGCTGGTCATCGAGTGCATGGCCGTCATGCCGGACCTGCAGGAGATCAACCAGAGCAAGCTGATCCGCTCGACCATCGGCGTGCTCTGCAACGTCCGCGAGGACCACCTCGCCGAGATGGGCCCGACGCTCGACGACGTCGCGCGCTCGCTGAGCCGCTCCATGCCGGTCGGCGGGATCTGCCTGACCGCGGAGAAGGACCGGCTGCACATCCTCCAGGAGGAGGCGGACAAGCGGAACTGCGAGCTCATCGCCGTCGACCCCGAGTCGGTCACCGACGCCGAGATGCGCGGCTTCGGCTGGATCACGTTCAAGGAGAACGTCGCCATCGCGCTGGCCGTGGCGGAGCTGCTCAACGTCAACCGGCAGCTCGCTCTCGAAGGCATGTGGGCCGCGCCGCCGGACCCGGGCGTGCTGCAGGTCCACCGGTACCGGGCCGGACGCCGTCACCTGCGGTTCGCGAACGTCTTCGCCGCGAACGACCCCGAGTCGACGTTGCTGAACATCGACCAGCTCCGCCGCCAGGGCGCGATCACCGACCCGCTGCACGTGATCATCAACTGCCGCCCGGACCGCGTCGAACGCAACGGCCAGATGGGCGCGCTCATCCCGGAGATCGCCCCGGAACGCGTGGTGCTGATCGGTGAGCCGACGCGGAGTGCCCGCGTCGCGATCCCGAGCGAGTGGCACGACCGCGTCGTCGACCTCGGCGGCTCGCGGTCGCCGCGCGAGCTGCTGCGCGGGATCGTCGGCGGCGTCGGGCGGCAGGCGTCGCTCGTCGCCATCGGCAACATCCACGGCCAGGGGGAACTGCTCATCGAGGAACTCGCCAAACTGGAACCGGTCGCCTGATGCTCACCACGTCCCTCGCCCCCGAGGTCGCCACCGTCGGCCTGGCCATCGGCCTGCTGCTGTCGCTGGTCTGCTACCTGACGACGAACCTGTCGCCCGGCGGCATGATCACGCCGGGCTGGATCGCGCTGACCATGGTGGAGGACTACCGCCGCGCGGCGATCATCGTGCTGATGACGGCGCTGACGTTCGGCGGCACGAAGGTGCTGCAGCGCGTGGTGATCCTCTACGGCAAGCGGCTGTTCGCCGCGGTCGTGCTGCTCGGGGTCGTGCTGCAGACGACGTTGCTGCTCGTGCTGCAGGCCGACTTCCCGCTCCTGTTCGTGCACCAGACCCTCGGGTTCGTCGTGCCCGGCCTGGTCGCCTACCAGCTGGTGCGGCAGAAGCCGGTGGCCACGATGCTCGCCACCGGCGGCGTCAGCCTGGCCTGCTACGCGGTCCTGATCAGCGGTGTGCTGGTCGGGCTGGTCCCGGTGGTGTGAGGTGACGATGCGCAGGGCGGTCCGGATCGGCGTGCTGGCCGCGGTCATCGGCGTGTCCGGCGCGGCCGCGTTGTACGTGGCGCGCGGCCAGGAGCAGGAGATCACGGCGATCTCGGCGTCGGCCGCCCCGACCGGCGCGGCGGTCACCGGCGGGTACACCTACGAGCGGCTCGACAAGCCGGCCCGGACGGTGGTCCGCGACGCGGCGGGCGCCCAGCTCGCGTCCTTCACCGACGGCTCCCGCACGGTGCTGCTGACCGGCCGGTCGCGGACGTTCACCGAGCCGAAGTTCACCAAGGTCAGCGTCACCTCGACGGCCTGGATCCGGCTCGCCCCGCAGCCGTGGCAGGCCGGCGCGGAGAAGGAGAAGTGGTTCACCGACTGGCTGCCGAAGGCGGTCGGCGACACCGACCCGGACGTCCTGGCCATCGCCCTGCAGTACACCGACGGCGCGGCCGACCAGATCGCGAAGAAGCTGCGGGTCGGCGGGGACGCCAACTTCGGCCCGGACAGCGCCGAGGGGCGGCTCGAGAAGTCAGATTTCTACGACTACCTGGGCATCGGCTGGGACTTCCCGGGTGGGGTCCACGAGGCGGCGGAGCCGGCCCGGGCGCGGTCGCTGGACTGTTCCGGGTTCGTGCGGATGGTCTACGGCTACCGGTCGGGCTACCCGCTGCTGGGCACGAACACGAAGGGCTCTGGCCTGCCGCGTCGCGCGTGGGCGATGTCGGAGCTGGGGCCGGGCACCGAGGTCGTCCGCGACGAGAAGAAGCAGGCGACGGACTTCAGCACGCTCCAACCGGGTGACGTGCTGTTCTTCAACCTGGAGCCGAACCTGGGGCCGCAGGTGTCGCACACCGGCATCTACCTGGGCATCGACAGCGACGGGCACCACCGCGTGCTGTCCAGCCGGAAGGTCGCCAACGGGCCGACGTTCGGCGACGCCGGCGGGGTGTCGCTGATCGACGGGTCCGGCACGTACGCCAAGGCGTTCCGCGCGGCCAAGCGGCTCTGAGGCGCGCCCGACGTCACCTTGACGCCGCCTGCGTCCGCACCGGAGAGTGGGTGCGATACCCACGCGTCGGCAGGTGGAGGAACCCGGTGAGAGTCCGGGGCGGTCCCGCCACTGTCACCGGAGAGACTGCTCTCCGGGAGCCAGGAACTCCGGCCGGCGCGCCCGTCTACCCGGGGCGCGGACCCCGAGGAGGAACCTCGTGATCCTGCTTCTGTCCACTTCGGACACCGACCTGCTCAGCGCCCGCTCCGCCGAGGGCCCGTACCGGCTGGCGAACCCGTCGCGGATCGACGTCGCCGAGCTGCCGGGCCTGCTCGACGGCGTGCGCATCGTGGTCGTCCGCATCCTCGGCACCCCGCGGACGTGGCAGGACGGCCTCGACACGCTGCGGGCGTCCGGCGCGCACGTCGTCGTCCTGGGCGGGGAGCAGACCCCGGACGCCGAGCTGATGAAGCTCTCGACCGTGCCGATCGGCATCGCCGCGGAGGCCCACGCCTACCTCGCGCAGGGCGGCCCGGCGAACCTGACCCAGCTGCACCGGTTCCTCTCCGACACGCTCCTGCTCACCGGCGACGGCTTCGAGCCGCCCGCGGCGCAGCCCGCGTGGGGCGTGCTCGAACGTCCTTCGCGCGGTGACGGCCCGGTCATCGGGATCCTCTACTACCGGGCGCACCACCTGTCCGGGAACACGGCGTTCGTGCACGCCCTCGCCGACGAGATCGAGGCCGCGGGCGGGCGCGCGTTGCCGATCTACTGCGCTTCGCTGCGGACGCGCGAGCCGGAGATGATGGCCGAGCTGGCTTCCGTGGACGCCCTGCTGGTCACCGTGCTCGCGGCCGGCGGCACGCGGCCGTCCGAGGCAGGCGCCGGCGGAAACGACGAGGCCTGGGACGTCGCCGAGATGGCCGCCCTCGACGTCCCGATCCTGCAGGCGCTGTGCCTGACCAGCGACCGCGAGACGTGGGCGGCCAACGACGACGGCCTCTCGCCGCTCGACGCCGGCAACCAGATGGCCGTGCCGGAGTTCGACGGGCGGCTGATCACGGTGCCGTTCTCGTTCAAGGAGCTCGACGAAGACGGCCTCCCCCGGTACGTGCCGGACGCCGAGCGCGCGTCCCGCGTCGCCCGCATCGCGCTGGCGCACGCGCGGCTGCGGCACACGCCGCCTTCGCAGCGTCGCATCGCGCTGATGCTGTCCGCGTACCCGACGAAGCACTCTCGCGTCGGCAACGCGGTCGGGCTGGACACGCCCGCGTCGGCGATCGAGCTGCTGCGGCGGATGCGCGCGGTGGGCTACGACCTGGGGCCGGACGCGTTCCCCGGCGTCGACCCGACCGGCACCGACCAGCCCGACGGCGACGCCCTGATCCACGCCCTGATCGCCGCGGGTGGCCAGGACCCGGAGTGGCTGACCGAGGAACAGCTCGCCGGGAACCCGATCCGCGTCCCCGCCGAGCGCTACCGGCAGTGGTTCGACGCTCTCCCGGCCGACCTGCGTGAGGGCGTCGAAGAACACTGGGGCCCGGCGCCGGGCGAGCTGTACGTCGACAACGGCGACATCGTGCTGGCGTCCCTGCAGAGCGGCAACGTGATCATCATGATCCAGCCGCCGCGCGGGTTCGGCGAGAACCCGGTCGCGATCTACCACAACCCGGACCTGCCGCCGAGCCACCACTACCTGGCCGCCTACCGGTGGCTGGAAGAGGAGTTCGGCGCGCACGCCGTCGTCCACCTGGGCAAGCACGGGTCCCTCGAATGGCTGCCGGGCAAGACAGCGGGGCTTTCGGCGTCGTGCGCGCCGGACGCCGTGCTCGGGAACCTGCCGCTGGTCTACCCGTTCCTGATCAACGACCCGGGCGAGGGCGCGCAGGCGAAGCGGCGGGCGCACGCGACGATCGTCGACCACCTGATCCCGCCGATGGCGCGCGCGGAGTCCTACGGCGACATGGCGCGGCTGGAGCAGCTGCTCGACGAGCACGCGAACATCGCGGCGATGGACCCGGCGAAGCTGCCGGCCGTGCGCCAGCAGATCTGGACGCTGATCCAGGCCGCGAAGCTCGACCACGACCTCGGCGTCGAAGAACGGCCGCACGACGCGGAGTTCGACGACTTCCTGCTGCACATCGACGGCTGGCTGTGCGAGGTCAAGGACGCCCAGATCCGCGACGGGCTGCACGTCCTGGGCGCGGCGCCGGTCGGCGAAGCGCGCGTCAACCTGGTGCTGGCGATGCTGCGGGCGTCGCAGATGTGGGGCGGCAAGCAGGGCGCGGTGCCGGGCCTGCGGTCGGCGCTGGGGCTCAAGGAAGACGCCCCGATGTCCGAAGTGGACGCGGTCGAGAAGACGGCCCGCGAGCTCGTCCAGACGATGGAGATGCGGGGCTGGGACGCGACGGCGGTCGCGTCGGTCGCCCCGGACCCGCAGGTCGCGAAGGTGCTTTCCTTCGCGGCCGAGGAAATCGTGCCCCGGCTCGCGGGGACGTCCGCCGAGCTGGACGCGGTGCTGCACGCGCTCGACGGCGGCTACATCCCGGCCGGGCCCAGCGGGTCGCCGCTGCGCGGGCTGATCAACGTGCTGCCGACCGGCCGGAACTTCTACACGGTCGACCCGAAGGCGATCCCGAGCCGGCTCGCCTGGGAAACCGGGCAGGCCCTCGCCGATTCACTTCTTCGCCGGTACCGCGAGGACACCGGCGACTGGCCCCGGTCGGTCGGGCTGTCGGTGTGGGGCACGTCGGCGATGCGGACGTCCGGCGACGACGCGGCGGAAGTGCTGGCGCTGCTGGGCGTCCAGCCGGTGTGGGACGAGGCTTCGCGGCGCGTCACGGGCATCGAGGCGATCCCCCTTGCCGAGCTGGGCCGGCCCCGGATCGACGTCACGGTCCGGATCAGTGGCTTCTTCCGGGACGCGTTCCCGCACGTGATCACGCTTCTCGACGACGCGGTCCGGCTGGTGGCCTCGTTGGACGAACCGCACGACGAGAACTACGTCCGCGCGCACGTGGCTTCCGACCTGGCCACCCACGGCGACGCCCGGCGCGCGACGACGCGGATCTTCGGGTCGAAGCCGGGCGCGTACGGCGCGGGCCTGCTGCCCCTGATGGACAGCGGGAACTGGCGCGACGACAAGGACCTGGCCGAGGTGTACGCGGTGTGGGGCGGCTTCGCGTACGGCCGCGACCTCGACGGCCGCCCGGCGCGCGAGGACATGGAGAGCTCGTACAAGCGCATCGTGGTGGCGGCGAAGAACACCGACACGCGCGAGCACGACATCGCGGACTCCGACGACTACTTCCAGTACCACGGCGGCATGATCGCGACGGTCCGCGCACTGACCGGCGCGGCACCGGCGTCCTACGTGGGCGACAGCACGTCGCCGGACGCGGTCCGCACCCGCACGCTGGGCGAGGAGACGGCCCGGGTGTTCCGCGCCCGGGTGGTGAACCCCCGCTGGCTGGCGGCGATGCGGCGCCACGGCTACAAGGGCGCGTTCGAGCTGGCGGCCACAGTGGACTACCTGTTCGGCTTCGACGCCACGGCCGGGGTGGTCGGCGACTGGATGTACGAGAAGCTGACCGAGTCGTACGTGCTGGACGAGGTGAACCAGGAGTTCCTGCGCCAGGCCAACCCGTGGGCGTTGCGCGGGATCGTCGAGCGGCTCAACGAGGCGGCGGACCGCGGCCTGTGGGCGGACCCGGATCCGGAGCTGCTCGCGAAGATGCGCGAGGTGTACCTGTCGCTGGAAGGCGACCTCGAGGCGGAGTAGCGGAAACGCCCGGGAAACGCGGGCCTCGGTTGGGTGGCGGCATGATCACCGCCGCTCCCCCGAAAACCCGCTCCTGGGCGCTCCCGCTCGTCTGCCTAGGCGCCGCCGTCCTCTACGCCTGGAAGATCGGCGACGGCCAGTTCGGCAACACCTACTATTCGGCCGCCGCCAAGTCGATGACGGAGAGCTTCACCAACTTCCTCTTCGGCTCCTTCGACCCCTACGGCGTCGTCACGGTCGACAAACCGCCGTTCGCGCTCTGGCCGCAGGCGCTCTCCGTGCTGGTGTTCGGCTATCACGGCTGGGCGCTCCTGCTGCCGCAGGTGCTCGAAGGCGTCGCCGCGGTGTTCCTGCTGCACCGGACGGTCCGGCGGTGGGCAGGCGAGAACGTCGCCCTGCTCGCCGCGGTCATCCTGGCGCTCACGCCGGTGACCGTGATCATCAACCGCGACAACAACCCCGACACCCTGCTCGTCCTGTTCCTGGTCGCCGCCGCGTACGCGCTGACCCGCGCACTCGAGGACGGGCGGAGATGGCTGTTCTGGTGCGCGTTCTTCGTCGGCTGCGGCTTCCTGACGAAGATGCTCCAGGCGTGGATCGTCGTGCCCGCCTTCGCCGTCGCGTACTTCGCCGGGACGGCCGGGCCGGTCCGGCGCCGGCTCCTCGACCTGCTCGGCGCCGGGGTCGTGCTGGTCGTCTCGTCGTTCTGGTGGATCGCCCTCTACGACTGGTGGCCCGGCACCAAGCCGTACATGGGCGGCAGCGACGACGGCTCCGCGTGGGACCTCGTGTTCGGCTACAACGGCTTCGGCCGCCTCTCCGGCGACGGTGAAGGCGGCGGCATGATGATCATGCGGAACGGGCAGCGGACCATGTCGTCGTTCGGCGGCGACCCCGGGCCCGGCCGGATGTTCAACGACCTCGTCGGCGGGCAGATCTCGTGGCTGCTGCCGCTCGCGCTGCTCGTCCTGGTCGTCATCGGGCGCCGGTGGCGCGACGCCGGCTGGCTGCTCTGGGGCGGCTGGCTGCTGGTGACGACCGCCGTCTTCAGCTTCGCCGGCGGCATCTGGCACCCGTACTACACGACGGCGATGGCGCCGGCCGTCGCCGCGGTCTCCGCCGCCGGCCTCGCGCTGCTGTGGCGGCACCACCGGCGGACCCTGCTGCCATTGGCGATCGCGCTGACCGCGGCCTGGGCGTTCGTGCTGGCGTCGCGGGACACGTCCTTCCACGGCTGGACGCGCTGGGCCGTGCTCGGCACGGCCGTCGCCGCCGTCGCCGGGCTCCTGGCCACGCGCAGCCGGCTGACGCTCGTGGCCGGGCTGGTGCCGCTGCTGCTCACCCCCGCCGTCTGGTCGTCCGCCGCGGCGCAGAGCACCTCCGCCGGGACGCTGCCCGCCGCCGGGCCCGCCACGGGACCCGGGCCGATGCCGCCGCCGTCGCCCGGCGGGCCGCAACCCCGGCTGATGCTCGCGGGCAGCGACGGCAGCACCACGCTGTCCGACGAGCAACGCCGCATCCTCGACTACGCCCGCGCGAACGGCACCGAGATCACCCTGGCGGTGAACGCCGAAGCGGGCACGGTCGCGCCGTTCCTCATCGACTCCGACACGACCGTGATCGGCATGGGCGGCTTCGGCGGCCGCGACGACGCGCCGTCGGTCGCGCAGCTCGACCGCTGGCTCGCCGAAGGCAAGCTGCGGTTCGTGCTGAGCGGCGCGGGTGCCCCGCAGGGCGGGCCGCCGCGGAGTCCCGCGCAGGACGCCCGGCAGCGCTGGATCGACCGGCACTGCACGGTCGTCGACCCGGCGGCCTACGGCGGGCGGGCCCCGGCCGGCCGGGTGCGGCTCGCCGGCGGCGCGGACACCCTCTACCGGTGCTAACGGCGAAGAAGCACCGCCGCGGCGATCATCGGGGCATGCGGGTCCTGGTGGTGGAGGACGAGCCGATGCTCGCGGACGCGATCGCGGAGTGGCTGCGCGAAGACGCCCACGCGGTCGACATCGCCCACGACGGCGGCGCGGCGCTCGAGCGGATCGCCGTGCACAGCTACGACGTCGTCGTGCTCGACCGCGACCTGCCGGTCGTGCACGGCGACGACGTCTGCCACGAGCTGGTGTCGGCGCGGGCGGACACGCGCGTGCTGATGCTGACCGCGGCCGCGGAGGTCACCGACCGCGTCGCCGGGCTGTCCCTCGGCGCCGACGACTACCTGGCGAAGCCGTTCGCGTTCCCCGAGCTGGCCGCGCGCATCCAGTCGCTCGGCCGCCGCTGCCGCCCGGCCGCGCCGCCGGTGCTGCGCCGCTCCGGCGTCACCCTCGACCCGGCGCGGCACGAGGTGTTCCGCGACGGGCGCTACCTGCCACTGTCCAAAAAGGAGTTCGCCGTGCTCGCCGAGCTGCTGCGCGCCGACGGCGCCACCGTGTCCGCCGAACACCTGCTGGAGAAGGCGTGGGACGAGCACGCGGACCCGTTCACCGGCGCCGTCCGGCTGACGATCCTCAAGCTGCGCCGCAAGCTCGGCGACCCGCCCCTGGTGGAGACGGTCACCGGCGTCGGCTACCGCCTCCGGTGAACCTCCGCCTGCGGCTGACCGTGCTCTACGGCGGCCTGTTCCTGCTGGCGGGCGTGGCGCTGCTGGGCGTCACGTACCTGCTGTTCACCCGCCAGGTCGGGCAGCGGGTGACGGTGATCTCGGGCTACCCGCCGCCCGGCGCGCCCCCGCTGCCGTCACTGGAGGCGCTGGACAACCAGGCCCAGCAGCTGCGCGCGGCGGCGGCGACGTCGTTGCTGACGCAGGGCGCGATCGCGCTCGCCGCGGTGGCGGTACTGGCGGCCGGCCTCGGCTGGCTGGTGGCGGGGCGCGCCCTGGCCCCGTTGCGCCAGGTCACGGAATCCGCGCGCCGCATCGCCGCGGCCGCCGACCCGGGCGGGCACGCGCGGATCGCCCTGCGCGGGCCCGAAGACGAGGTGAAGAACCTGGCGGACGCGTTCGACGTGATGGTCGAGCGCCTGGACCGCTCGTTCGACGCGCAACGCCGCTTCGTCGCGAACGCCTCGCACGAGCTGCGCACCCCACTGACGCTGAACCGGTCACTGGTCGAGGTGGCAATGCGCCGCGGCAGCGACGTCCGCGAGCTCGGCGGCAAGCTGCTGCGGATCAACGCCCGCCACGAGCGGCTGATCACCGGGTTGCTGCTGCTGGCGAAGTCGGAGAGCGCACTGACCGAGCGCAGCCCGGTGGACCTGGCAGCGGTGGCGGCGCACGTGGCCCCGGCCTCGGCGGAGCAGTCACTGGCCGAGGCAACGACAATCGGCGACGCGCTGCTCCTGGAACGGCTGGCGCACAACCTGGTGGAGAACGCAACGCGCCACAACGTGCCCGACGGCTGGGTGCGCGTGACGACCAGGTCGGTACCGGGCGGCGTGGAGCTGGAGGTGGCCAACAGCGGACCGGTGATCCCGCAGGAGGAGGTGCCGGCCCTGTTCGACCCGTTCCACCGCCGGGCGCGCGTGGCGGCGGAGGGCGCGGGGCTGGGGTTGTCGATCGTCCGCTCGGTGGCGCACGCCCACGGCGGCGAGGTGGTGGCACGGGCCCGCGAGACGGGCGGGCTGGTGGTGGTCGTGTCGCTGCCGGCGGCGTGAGGCATCGCCGGCTGGCGCATTCGTCGCGGCCGGCTTGGCTTGCCGGGTCGGCACCTCACTGCCGGCGGCGAGAAGTCGCGGCGCCGGGCGGCCTGCCGGGCCGGCACCTCGCTGCCGGCGGCGACAAGTCGCGGCGCCGAGCGGCTTGCCGGTCGTCGCGTTCCCCGCCAGCGCTTGCCGGGCGGCACCCCAGATCCGCGAAGCAGGCGGCCTGCCGGGCCGGCACCTCGCTGCCGGCGGGCGAAATTCGTCGTCGTCGGCTTGGCCTGCCGGACAAGTTTCGGATATTCCGGTGCTTTTCGCCCGCGCCTTCCCCCTACGTCCGCCGTCTCCGCCGACACCGCGGTCGCGGGGGTGATCTCGCGCATCCGCGGCGCGGGCGGCGACGTCTCGGTGTCCGTCGGCGGCTACGGCGGCACCAAGCTCGGGCAGACCTGCGGCACGGTGGCCGCCGCGTACCAGCAGGTCATCACCCAGTACTCGCTCAAGGCGATCGACTTCGACCTCGAAGAGCCCGAGTACGAGAACACGGCCGCGATCGCCAACGAGCTCGGCGCCGCGAAGACGTTGCAGGCGAACAACCCCGGCCTGTTCGTGTCGGTGACCATGCCGGGCACCGCGGCCGGCACCGGCTGGTTCGGCACGCAACTGCTCGACCAGGCCAAGGCGATCGGGTTCACGCCGGACAACTTCTCGATCATGCCGTTCGACGGCGGCTTCACCGGCGGCTCGTCGCAGGTGTCGGCGCTGGAGGCGTTCCACGGCCTGCTGATGTCGCACCTGGGCTGGGACAGCGCGACCGCGTACGCGCACGAAGGCTTCTCCGGCATGAACGGCAAGTCGGACGCGGCCGAGGTGTTCTCCACCGCCGACTTCCAGACGGTGTACGACTACGCGACCGGTCACGGCCTCGGCCGCTTCACGTTCTGGTCGGTCAACCGGGACCGCGCCTGCGTCGGCACGACGGACAACGGTGTCTGCAGCAGACGTCCCGCAGAACGACTGGGACTTCACGAGGTTCAGCGTCCGCTTCGCCGGGGCGACCCCACCGCAGACGACCCCGACCACGACGCCCACCACGCCGGGCGGCGGCTCGTGCGCCGCGGCGGAGTGGGACCGGACGAAGGTCTACGTCAAGGACGACGTCGTCTCGCACAACAGCCACCAGTGGACCGCCAAGTGGTGGACGCAGGGCGAGGAGCCCGGGACCACCGGCGAATGGGGCGTCTGGCAGGACAACGGCGCCTGCTGACCCGGAAGCCTCAGAAGTCGAGGTGGGTGTTCTCGCGCTGGACCTCTCGCGTCAGCGCGGGCACCTCGACGACGTGCCGTCCGGCCTCCCGCAGCAGCTCGGTGCCCCGGGCGTCGACGAAGACGGGCGGCTCGCGCCAGGCGAACACGACCCGCGGGATCCCGGCGTCGAGGATCAGCCGGGTGCAGCTGCGCGGGTGGGAACTGCGGTGGCTGCACGGTTCCAGTGAGCTGTACATGGTCGCGCCGGCCAGCCGCGGGTCGCCGGCGCACTTGGCCAGCGCGGCTTCTTCGGCGTGGTTGTTCGGGTCGCCCTCGCCGGAGTGCCCGGTGGCGACGACCTCGCCATCGGCGTCGGTGATCACGGCGCCGACCCGGAAGGTGTGGCTGGGCGGGCATTCGGCGGCGAGCGCGATGGCTTCCCGGAGGCGCCGGACGTCCCGGCCGGTCGGTTCGGCGGCGGCGCGGTATTCGAGGATCGCCATCCCCTGCAGCTCGTTCGCGGCGGTCAGGACGAGCGGCCGCGGGAAGAGCCCGGGCCCGACGAACTTCGGCGCGTCCGGCTGCCCGACGAAGAACGGCGCGATCGCCAGCCGCAGCTCGTCGGCGAGGCCTTCGGTGAGGAACCGCGTGTGGATCGCCCCACCGCCCTCGACCAGCAGGCGTTCGATGCCGCGCGCGCCGAGGTCGTCGAGGATCCGCCCGAAGTCCGGCGGATCCCCGGCGTCGACGACGGTGGCGACGCCCTTGAGCGCATCAGCGGCCCCGGGCGGCGCGTAGACGATCTTTTCGGTGTCCCCGACGGTGAAGAACTGCGCGTCCGGATCGAGGCCGCGGGTGGTCACGGTGACCTTGGCGGGCTGTTCGGGCTTCCCCCGGTCGAGCCGTTGCCGCCGCAGCTCGGGCGAGCGGACGAGCAGCCGCGGGTTGTCGGCCCGCACCGTCCCGGCCCCGACGAAGACGGCGTCGGCCTCGGCCCGCAGCCGGTCGACGACCGCGAAATCGTCCTCTGTGGACAGAACAAGCCGCTCGGGCGAGGTGTCGTCGAGGTAGCCGTCGAGCGACTGCGCGGCGGACAGCAGAACGTGCGGCCGGGAGATCACCCGGCCCAGTATGCCGTAACGCCGGGGGCGGTCCCCGCGTCCTACGACGTATCCCCCTGTCGTGCCCATCCCCCTGGAGCTTTTCGACCATGACAACGCGAGGCTGGTACAAGGAGCGGACGCTCACCACGGTCGACACGGTCGGCCGGGAAGTGTCGGTGACGACCGGACTCACCCGCGACCCCGAAGGCCGCCTGGTCGCGGCCATCGCCATCAGCGACGGACCGACCGCGATCTACGCGTATTCCGGCAGCACCGGCGAGCCCACCGAGCTGGTCGCCAACGCAGCGGACACGGTCACGGAGCTTCGCAAGCTGGCAGGTGTCCCGCCGGCCCGCTGATACTGAAATTGACACCGCCGCGCCCGGGCTGGTGCTTCGGCGCGCTCCGGCGGGCGCGGGCCACTGCGGTTGCGCGTCACGCCCCGGGCGCGGTCCCGGCCCGGTCCACGGCCTTGAACCGGCCGAGCAGCGCCTGCCCGGCCGGCGAGTCCGCATCGAACGCGATGAGCCCGGCGAGGGCCGCCGCGTCCGCGCATTCCGCCGTCCCGGGCGCGGGAGCTCGGGATGCGGAGGAGTTCGACCCGCCGGATGTCCGCCGCGGCGACCGGGAGGAGCACCGGGGGGGTCAGCCCGGCAGGACCGCGTACTGGCGGACGTAGAGGTCCGTGTACGTCACCGGGCCGCGCGGGCCGGGGACCTTGTCGAGGTTGATGCCGGTTTCCGGGACGGCGAGCAGCTTGAAGCCGTCGAGGAGGCGGGTCGGGGCGTTCCAGAAGACGCCGGTGCCGGTGTAGCCGTCGAAGAAGGCGTCGGCGGCCGACTCGTCCTCGGTGGCGATGCCCGCCGCCAGGCCGGAGGTGCGCTCGTTGGCGATCTCGACGGCGTCGCCGAGCGAGCCGACCTTCGCGACCGTGACGGTCGCCTCGCGGTCGGAGTCCAGCGCCCATTCGTAGCCGATGGGGTGCTCGTGCGGGGCCAGCGACGGGGTGACGCCGCGCTCGGCGAGGGCCTCCGAGAGAGCGGGCCAGGCGTCGTCGTGGATGTCCTCGTGGATGAGGAGCAGGTTCAGCCGGTTGCAGACGCCCAGCCGGTCGAGGCTGGCGTGCACGAGGTCGCGCGCCTTGGTGACGTCCGCCCCGCGGTCGACGTAGAGGACGCCGCCGCCATCGGCGTGGGCGAGGGTGCGCACGCCGTGGACCGCGGCTTCGGTGGCGAGGGCGCGGGTGCTGTCGCCGCTGCCGCGCAGGATGACCAGCGGCACGAGGCCGGGCAGCCGCACGAGCGCGGACGCCGCCTCCCGCTCGACCCGCGGGACGAGCTGGACGCAGTCGGCGTCGATGCCCGCTTCCGCCAGCGCGGGCGCGATGACGACCTCACGCAGCCGCTGTGCCGAACCGAGCGCGGCCGAGCCGGTGCGCAGGACGCCGGCGTTGCGCGACTTGACCAGCTGGGATGCCACGTCGACGGTGACGTTCGGCCGCGCCTCGTAGTTCGCGCCGATGACGCCGACCGGCCGCCGCCGCTCGACCAGCCGCAGCCCATCGTCCAGGGTGGACACCTCGACGGAACGCTCCTGGTGCGGGGCGCCGGCGAGCAGCCGCAGCTGTTCGGCCATGCCGGTGAGACGCTCGGGGGTGATGGTGAGCCGGTCGAGCAGGCCGGCGCTCATCCCGTCGGCCTTCGCGCGCTCGACGTCGGCCTGGTTGGCTTCGAGGATCTCGTCGCGGTGCGCGAGCAGCCGTTCGGCCATCCCGGTGAGGGCGGCATCGACGGCCTGAGCGCTCGCAGCGGCCAGCGACGGCGCGGCCAGCTTCGCAGCCCGTGCGCACTCCTCGACGGCCTTGGCGACCTCGTCCATCGTTTCGTCTCCCTCCGCGCGGACCACCAGTTTGCCGCATGCACGACACCGGCCGGTTGGCGGCTCCACCGCCGGTCACCAGCGGCGGCCGCCGTTCGCCGGTGCGCACCCACGGCCGGGCGGCTTGCGCCGGGACGCCGGGCGGGCGGCTTCCCCGCCGATCGGCGGGACCGGCAGCCGCGATGGGGCCGGCGACGGCGCCCGCCCACGCCACAGCAGCCGCCCACGCCACAGCAGCCGCAACGGCGAACCGGCGACCTGCGCCGACCGGCCAACACCCACCGCGACAGCGGCCATCGACCGGCGCCCGGGCCGGGAGCCGCCGCGACGGCGACCAGCGTCGGCGGCGCTACTTGGCTACGGGCTCCAGGAGCCACAGCGCGCCGGCCAGGAGGCAGCTGATCGTGGCCACCGCGAAGACCAGGATCCACAGGATCGGCGGCACCGCGGTGAGGCGGCCCAGCTGGTCCGCGTCGGAGTCGCGGGCCTGGCCGCGGCGTCGCTTGATCTGCAGCTCGGCCACCGGGCGCACGCCTCCGAACAGCAGGAACCACGTCACCAGGTAGCTGAACGGCGCCTGGACCTCGACCGGCGCGACGAACGCGACCAGTGCGAGCACCGCCGCGCTGGCGACGACCGTGAACACCCCGTAGGCGTTGCGGACCATCACCAGCACGCCGAGCAGCAGGAGCGCGATCAGGACCAGCACCGTGCCGACCAGATCCGCGCCCAGCAGGCTGGCGAACAGCAGCCCCAGGGCCGACGGCGCCAGGTAGCCGGCCATCGCGGTGAAGGCCATGCCCGGCCCCTCGGGCTTGCCGCGCGAGACGGTGACGCCCGAGGTGTCCGAGTGCAGCTTGATGCCCTGCAGGCGCCGTCCGACCAGGACCGCGGCCAGCGCGTGGCCGGCCTCGTGCACCATCGTGACGACGTTGCGCGCGCGCCGCCACGCCGTGCCGCCGACCAGCACGACCAGCAGTGCGACACCACCGGCGACCAGCGTGATCACCGCGGGGGCCTGGGCCTGTTCGAGCAGCGTGGGGTTGGTGGCGGCAGCCGCGTGGAACGCTGACAGGGCGTCACCGGCCGGGCCGCCGAGCGCGAGGGGAACGGGCGAGCTCACCCGGACACCTCACCACAGGCGATATCTGGCTACTGTGAGTCCCC
Source organism: Amycolatopsis tolypomycina (assembly GCF_900105945.1). Lineage (NCBI taxonomy): Bacteria > Bacillati > Actinomycetota > Actinomycetes > Pseudonocardiales > Pseudonocardiaceae > Amycolatopsis > Amycolatopsis tolypomycina. The sequence continues at coordinate 6,305,349 of NZ_FNSO01000004.1, forward strand.
ACCGATCGCCGCTTCGCGGGTTCCGGTATTGGGTCGTGACGCTCTCCTCTCTGTTGGGGCGACCAGGATGGACCGGCCGGCGCGCCGAGGCATCGCGGCCCGAACGGGGATCCGACTTCCGGCAAGCGGGCTCAGCCGCCAGCGTGCCGCCACTTACGTCAGGTCATCGCGACTCTCGCATCCGGGCCTCTCCCTCCACGCGGAACAGGAACGACACCCAGCTGCGGAACGGCGCCCAGGCCTGGGCGATCTCCGCCAGTTCCTCGGCTCCCGCCTCCGGGAGGTGGTACGCGTCGCGCAGGATCTCGTGGAGGCGGGTTTCTCCGTGGGGGAACACGTCCGGGTGGCCGGCTCCGCGGATCAGCGTCAGCTCCGCGCTGAAGCGGCCGATGCCCGGCAGCAGCTGCAGCTCCTTCAACGCCTCCTCGGCCGGCATGGCGCGCAACGCCGCCGCATCCAGCTTTCCCTCGGCCGCCGCCTCGGCTATCGCTCGGAGGCGGGGCAGCTTCGAGCCCGGGAGGCCCGGCAGGTACTCCAGCTTCGCCAGTGCCGCCGGGGCCGGGAACGCCCTCAGCCTGCAGCCGCCCACGTCGACCTCCGTGCCGTGGCGCTCGGTCAGGCGACGGCGCAGCCGGACCGCCTGCGTCATCCAGATGCGGTGGCTCAGCACCGCCCAGCACGCCGCCTCGTACGGCGATGCGAACAGCACCGGGCGCAGCCCCGGATGTAGTGCCTGCAGCAGCGACACCACCGGATCGCGGGCGCCGGCCTCCGGGAACGCCGTGCCGTCGATGTCCAGCGAACACATCCGCCGCACCTGGGCCACCACCGCTTCGGTGTGCTCGGCCGGGCCGTGGACCTCGACCGTGACCTCGCCGGGCGATCTCTGCCGCAGCACCGCTCCCACCGGCGTCCATGCGCCCTCCACCGCGAACGCCACCCGGAGTGCGCCGGGCTCGGATTCCGGCTGCCCGGCGGGGGCGAAGCCGGTCAGGAAGCGGGCCGCCGCGGCCAGGTCGAACTCGCCCTGCACCGTGAGCTCGCCGCAGGGGCGGGAAATCGTCGTCATCTTTCCTCCTCGGATCGGATCGGAACCTTGCCTGCGACGTTAGGAAGGGGGACCGACAATTCCGGGGGTCGAACGCCTGAACGCGGATTTGTTCACTCGATCGAGTGGGCGGGGAGTTGGCATACTGCCGGTATCCGAAAGTCAGGAGGACCCGTGCCGACCAGCGCTTCCGACCGCCTCCGGTCCCTGCTCGGGACGCCGGCCGAGACGGAGAACGGCTACCTCGACCTGCTGGGCGCCGCGGACCAGGCCGGTCCGCCGACCGGGCTCACGCAGCGCCTGATGCGCACGACCCTGCTCCCGCAGGTCTACGAGCGGTACTGGCGCCCCGCTCTCGGCCGGGCGCTCAAAGGCCCGCTCGGGCCGAGCATGGCGGGGGAAGTCCGGCTCGCCGTGCGGCACCTCGCCCTGCAACCGGGCCACACCGTGCTCGACGTGGCCTGCGGCACCGGCCGGTTCACCCGCGCGTTCGGCGCGGCCGTCGGCCCGGACGGGCTCGCCATCGGGCTCGACGGCGCCCGCACCATGCTCGCCAAAGCCGTGGCCGAGGGCGGTCCGGACACCGTCGCCTACCTGCGCGCGGATGCGGTGCACCTCCCGCTGAAGCCGTCCACAGTGGACGGCGTCTGCTGCTTCGCCGCGCTCCACATGTTCGCCGAGCCGGAGACCGCGTTGGACTCCTTCGCGCGCGTGCTGAAACCGGGTGGCCGGATCGTGCTGCTGACCAGCGCCCGCCGCAGCCGGCAGCCCGCCCGCCTGCTCGAATCGGCCGGCGGGCTGGTGAGCGGCCAGAAGATGTTCGACCGCGGGGAAATCGCGGCGAACCTGCGCGCCCGCGGCTTCACGGAGATCACCGAGCGGTACGCCGGCGTCACGCAGATCGTGGCGGGCCGGCTCGGCTGAGCACCGCGGATTGTCGGGGGTCCCGGTTAGCATCGCCCCATGACCCACACCGCCCCCGTCCCGCCCGACGACAGCTACCTGCGTTCCCTGGTCGAGGCCACCGCCGACGCCGTCACGGCCGCCGAACCGCTGTCCTCGCCACACACCGGCGCGGACGAGGCGACGCGGGCCGAAGTGACGGCCGCGGTCGAACGCACTTCACCCGATCTGGTGGCGTTGAGCCAAGATCTGCACGGCCACCCCGAAGAGGGGTTCGCCGAGCACCGGTCGGTCCGCGCCCTCGCCGACCTGTTGCACCGCCACGGCCACGAAGCCACGGTCGGCGTCGGCGGGCTCGACACCGCGCTGCGCGTCAGCACACCGGCGCAAGCGGGCCCGCACATCGCGGTGCTCGCCGAGTACGACGCGCTGCCCGGGCTCGGCCACGCGTGCGGCCACAACGTCATCTGCACCACCGCCGCGGGCGGCTTCCTCGGCGCCGCCACCGTCGCCGAGCGGCTCGGCGGCCGCGTCAGCCTGATCGGCACGCCCGCCGAGGAAGGCGGGGGCGGCAAGGAGATCCTCGCCCGCGCCGGCGTGTTCGACGACGTCGACGCGGTGATCATGCTGCACCCGTTCAGCCACGACATCGCGTTGCACCCGTTCCTCGGGCGGCGTCAGCTGGAGATGGTCTTCCACGGCGTCGGCGCGCACGCGAGCGCCCAGCCGTTCATGGGCCGCAACGCGCTCGACGCCGCCGTCGCCGCGTACCAAGGCGTCGCCGCCCTGCGCCAGCAGCTTCCGCAGAGCGATCGCGTCCACGGCGTGTTCACCGACGGCGGCGCCCGGCCCAACGTCATCCCGGCGCGGGCCGCGTTGCTGTTCTACCTGCGGTCCCAGACCCCGGAGACCCTGCGCGACCTCGCCGCGCGCATGACGTCGATCGCCGAAGGCGCCGCGGCGATGACCGGCTGCGGTGTCGAGCTGATCTGGGACGCCCAGGCGGCCTACCTGCCGATCCGGTTCAACACCGCGCTCGCCGGCCGCTGGTCGGCCAACCAAGTGATCACCGGCCGCAAGCCACTGCCACCGGGCATCGTGCCGGAGTCGCTCACCGGCTCGACCGACCTGGGCAACCTGTCGTACCGCATGCCGGCGTTGCACCCCATGCTCGCGGTCTCGGGTCCGACGGTGGCGTTGCACACCAAGGAGTTCGCGGCCGCGGCGGGGTCGGAGACAGGCGACGCGGGAGTCCGGGACGGCGCACTCGGGCTCGCCCTCACCGCCGCCGACTATCTCGGCGACGCCGAGCTGCGGCAGGCCGTGCACGACGAGTTCGAGGCGGCGGGAGGTGCGCTGGACGTCCCGTCGTTCTTCGCCTGACACCTGAGGATCGGCTGAGTTTTCTCAGCTGATTCTTCTCAGCAAAGCCTGAGGTGTTTCCACAGGCTGCTCACAAGCACGGGCGCGAATCTTGTCCCATGACCGAGAACGAGAGTCGGCCCGGCCCCGCCTCACCCGGTGGGCACCAGCCGCACCAGCACACCAACCCGCAGTACGGGCCGTACGCGCAGCACGCCTACCAGCAGCAGGCGCCGCCGAATCCGCTCTTCACGCCGCCGCCGGGTCCTCAGGCGCCCACGGCGCTGAAGGCCAAGCCGCGCAAGGGCGGCCGCGTCGCGATGATCGTCAGCGCGACCGCGCTCGGTGCCGCGCTGGTCGGTGGCGTAGGCGGCGCGGCGATCGTCGGGCTCACGACGAACTCGGCGGACGGCGCGACGACGTCGGTCACCACGCCGGCGGCGAACGGGCAGACGGTCTCGAACCCGACCTCCGGCGACGTCAGCGCCGTCGCGGCGAAGGTGACGCCGAGCGTCGTCCAGATCAACGTCACGACCGACCAGGGCGAGGCCATCGGCTCCGGCGTCATCCTCACCTCCGACGGCCGGATCCTGACCAACGCGCACGTCGTGAACGGCGCCCAGAACGTCGTCATCACCACATCCGACGGCAAGAAGTACCAGGCCAGCGTGGTCGGCGCGGACACCAAGGCGGACATCGCCGTGGTCCAGGCCCAAAACGCCAGCGGCTTGACGGCGGCGAGCCTGGGCGACTCGAGCAAGCTTGTCGTCGGCCAGGAAGTGGTCGCGATCGGCTCGCCGGGCGGCCTGCAGAACACCGTCACCACCGGCATCGTCAGCGCGCTGAACCGGAACCTGTCCGACATCGGGCAGGGCGAGCAGCAGCAGCGCTCGCCGTTCAGCCGCACGTCGAACCAGAGCGAAGACTCGCCCAGCTACACCGCGATCCAGACCGACGCCGCGATCAACCAGGGCAACTCCGGCGGCGCGCTGGTCGACGCCCAGGGCAACGTGATCGGCATCAACTCGGCGCTCTACAGCCCGTCGGCTTCGGCCAACGGCGCGGCGGGCAGCGTCGGGATCGGCTTCGCCATCCCGATCAACGACGCCAAGAAGATCGTCGACCAGATCGTGAACAACTAGGACGCGGACGGGCCGTGGTCGGGGCGGCCCGTCCCCCCGCTTCGGGGAGCGGGAGAACACGCGAAGGCCGTTTCGAGAGTCAATCGGGGGCTCTCGAAACGGCCTTCGTGCTGCTCACAGCTCGTACGTGAGCGTGAAGGTGTGGTTCTGCCCGGCGTCGATCTCGATGCTCGCCGTCCCGGAGATCCCGGTCAGCTCGCCGAAGCCCGAGCCGGTGAGGATCTTCAGCGTCAGACCGGAGTCGTCGGCCGAGTGGTGCAGGACGAAGCCGCCCTTGCGACCGTCGACCGAGACCTCGAGACGTTCGAAGGCGACGTACGCGCGCGAAGCAGCGTTGGACGCCGACAGCATCTCGACGGTGCTGGTTCCCTCGACCGCGCCGGTGAACGTCTTGGCGATCGCCACCCGGGCGAATTCCGTGCCGGCGGCCTCGTCGGAGGCCTGCGGCTCCCACTTGTCGAGGACGAACGACGCGGTGGCAGTGCTGGTCATGGCTGGTTTCCTTTCGCGGATGCCCCCAGCCTGCCAGCCATACCTGACAGGTTGCGTCAGGTATTCCTCAGCGCCTCCGGTTGCCGAACAACCCGCGCGTGATCTCCCGGCCGAGCGCGCTCGCCGCGGACCGCATGAACGACTTCACGGCCGGGTTCTTCATCGCGGACTCGAGGAAGCCGGGCTCGTCCTTCGCGGGCGGCGGCGGTTCCGGAGCGGCCTCGGGCGATGGCGGAGGAGCCGCGGCGACCTTCGCGGCCAGCTTCTCGTACGCCGATTCCCGGTCGATCGTCTCGGCGTACTTCGCGTGCAGATCGGACGAAGACACCGCCGCGGCGACGGCCTCGTCGCCGATCGAGCCCATCTTCGACCGCGGCGCCCGCAGCCGCGTCCACGCCACCGGCGTCGGCGCACCCCGCTCCGACAGCACCGTGACGACGGCCTCGCCGATGCCCAGCGACGTCAACGCCGTGTCGAGCTCGTAGAACTTCGTCTTCGGGTAGGTCTTCACCGTCTTGGCCAGCGCCGCCTGATCGTCCGGGGTGAACGCCCGCAGCGCATGCTGGATCCGCGCGCCGAGCTGCGAAAGCACGGCGTTCGGGATGTCCGTGGGCAGCTGCGTGCAGAAGAAGACGCCGACCCCTTTCGACCGGATCAGCTTCACGGTCTGCTCGATGCGCTCGAGGAACGCCTTCGACGCGTCGGCGAACAGCAGGTGGGCCTCGTCGAAGAAGAACACGAGCTTCGGCTGGTCGAGGTCGCCCTCCTCGGGCAGCTCCTCGAACAGCTCGGCCAGCAGCCACATCAGGAACGTCGAGAACAGCGCCGGCTTGGCCTGCAGGTTGTCCAGCTCCAGCAGCGTCACGACGCCCTTGCCGTCGCGGGCGCGCATGAGGTCGTGCACGTCCAGCTCGGGCTCGCCGAAGAAGTCCTCGCCGCCCTGGGCCTCCAGATTGGACAGCGCACGCAGGATCACCCCGGCCGTCGCCGCCGAGACCCCGCCGATGCCCTTGAGGTCCTCCTTGCCCTCGTCGCCGGTCAGGTGCGTGATCACCGACCGGAGGTCCTTCGTGTCCAGCAGCGCAAGGCCGCGCTGGTCGGCCCAGTGGAAGATGAGCCCGAGCGTCGACTCCTGCGTCTCGTTCAGCCCCAGCACCTTGGCCAACAGCACCGGCCCGAAGCTCGTGACCGTCGCCCGGATCGGCGAGCCCTTCCCACCCGTGCCCAGCGACAGGAACTGCACCGGGAACGCCGCGCCCGCCCAGTCGTCACCGAGCTCCTGGGCACGCTTCGTGACCTTGTCGTTCGCCTCGCCGGCCGCGGCCAGCCCCGACAGGTCGCCCTTGACGTCGGCGAGCACCACCGGCACACCGGCCGCCGACAGCTGCTCGGAGATCAGCTGCAACGTCTTCGTCTTGCCCGTGCCGGTCGCCCCCGCGACCAGCCCGTGCCGGTTCAGCGTGGCCAGCGGCAGGCGCACGGCCGCCGCCGCGTCCACCTGCCCGTCGATCACCACCGCGCCCAGCTCCAACGCGGCGCCCTCACTCGCATAACCGGCGGCGATCTCGCTCGCCGGCGACCCCTGCTCGGTCACTCGCAGCTCCCCGATCGTGTGTCCTGGACCACATTGGGAGCGTAACGCGCCGTACGCGCAGGTAACGCCCTTCACATCCCCGTGTCGGGTTAGGGTCACCAGGTGACCGACCGCCTAGTCTGGATCGACTGCGAAATGACGGGGCTCGACCTCGGCAAAGAAGCGTTGATCGAAATCGCCGCCCTCGTCACCGACGCGGACCTCAACGTGCTCGGCGAAGGAGTCGACATCGTCATCCACGCCGACGAGGACAAACTCGCCGGGATGCCCGAAGTCGTCCGCGAGATGCACGCCCACTCCGGCCTCACCGAAGAAGTCCGCCGCTCCACCGTGACCCTCGAAGAAGCCGAACGCCGCGTCCTCGACTACATCCGCGAGCACGTCCCCGAATCCGGCACCGCACCCCTCGCCGGCAACTCCATCGCCACCGACCGCGGCTTCATCGCCCGCGACATGCCCGCCCTCGACGCCCACCTCCACTACCGCATGGTCGACGTCTCCTCCGTCAAGGAACTCGTCCGCCGCTGGTACCCGCGCATCTACTACGCCAAGCCCGAGAAAGGCCTCGCCCACCGCGCACTCGCCGACATCCGCGAATCCATCGGCGAACTCGACTACTACCGGCGCGTCGCCTTCGTCCCCCAGCCCGGCCCCACCAGCGACGAAGCCAAGGCCGCCGCCGCTGAAGTGCAGGAACAGCACCAAAGGTGACCCCCTGAAAACCGGTCGAGGGCACCCGCTACGATTACAGCCAGCGAGGTGATCGCAAGCGGATCCCCTCGGCGATGGTGGGCGTAGCTCAGCTGGTAGAGCACCTGGTTGTGGTCCAGGAGGTCGCGGGTTCGAAACCCGTCGCTCACCCCATCACCCCAGTTTGGTCGGGCCCTGGCGGGCCCTCCCCCGAGCTGGGGTTTCGCCTTTTTGTGGGGGTCGAACCCCCACACCCCCGCCGGGGGCTCGCCCCCGGACCCCCATCCGTGTGGCTGAGTTGCGTTGCCGGGTGCCGATTGTGCAGTTGGTCCTTTTTGGGGCCTTTGCGTTGGTCCGTTCGTGGTAGGGCTCACGACTGGATGGCTCAGCGTGCGGGGTTGGGGGTCTCGTTGCACCTTGGGGTGGTGGAACGTTCAGGTGCGAAGGTCAGGGGTCGGAAGAAGAAGCTTCGGTATGAGGACATCACCGTTGTCGATCAGTCGCTGCTGAAGCGGGCTGTGGGGGCTGCCGCTCTGGGCAATGCCATGGAGTGGTTCGACTTCGGTGTCTATGCCTACATTGCCGACACCATTGCCGAGGTTTTCTTTCCGGCCAGTGTCTCGCCCGGGGTTCGGCTGATCGGGACCTTCGGGGCCTTCACCGCCGCCTTCCTGATGCGGCCCCTCGGAGGGCTCGTGTTCGGGCCGCTGGGGGATCGGATCGGGCGGCAGAAGGTTCTCGCCGTCACCATGATCATGATGGCCATCGGGACCCTGTGCATCGGGTTGATCCCGTCGTACAGCTCCATTGGGGTCTGGTCGCCGATTCTGCTGGTGCTTGCGCGGATGGTTCAGGGGTTCTCCACCGGTGGGGAGTACGGGGGCGCGACCACCTTCATCGCCGAGTACTCGCCCGACAAACGGCGGGGGTTCATGGGGTCCTGGCTCGAGTTCGGGACGCTGTCCGGGTACGTGCTCGGGGCGTCCGTCGTCACCGGGATGAAGGCCTGGGTGCCGCACGAGACGCTGCTCGACTGGGGGTGGCGGGTTCCGTTCCTGGTCGCCGGGCCGCTCGGCATCATCGGGCTCTACATGCGGCTCAAGCTGGAAGAGACGCCGGCGTTCCAGAAGCACGCCGAGGAGGCCGAGAAGCGAGGACGGTCCGGGGAGCCGTTCTGGAAGATGTTCACCCAGTACTGGCCCGCGCTGCTCATCTGCGTCGGCCTGGTGCTCGTGTTCAACGTCACCGACTACATGCTGCTGTCGTACATGCCGACGTACCTGTCCGAGCAGCTGCACCTCGACGCCACCCACGGGCTGCTGCTGATCATCGTCGTCATGGTCGTGATGATGCTCATCATCATGGTCGGCGGGCGGATCACCGACCACGTCGGCCGCAAGCCCGTGATGATGGCCGGCTGCCTCGGGTTCCTCGTGCTGTCGTGGCCGCTGATGCTGCTCGTGCACGACGGCGGCCTCGTCCTCACCTTCCTCGGGCTCATGGGCCTCGGCCTGCTGCTGCTCTGCTTCGAGGTGTCGATGCCCGCGGCGCTGCCCGCGCTGTTCCCCACGGCCATCCGCTACGGCGCGCTGTCCATCGCGTTCAACATCTCGGTGTCGCTCTTCGGCGGCACGACGCCGCTGGTGATGCAGTCGCTGATCTCCGCCACCGGCCACGACTTCTGGCCGGCCTGGTACCTGATGGCGGCGGGCGCGATCGGCGCCGTCGCGGTGTTCTTCAGCCGCGAGACGGCGAACAAGCCGCTGTGGGGCTCGGGGCCGGCGGTGTCGACCGAGGCCGAGGCGCGGGAGCTGGTCCGCGGGTCGGGCTAGTTCGCCGCCGTCCGCCACTCGTCCCAGGACAGCTGCCACACGCTCCAGCCGTCGGTCGGCTCGAGCTTCGGGCCACCGCTGTTCTGCACCGTGATGATGTCACCCTTCTTCGAGGTGTCCATCAGCCACTTCGTGTTCTCGGTGGACAGGTTCAGGCAGCCGTGGCTGACGTTGCTGTGGCCCTGCTGCCGCACCGACCACGGCGCGGAGTGGTAGAAGATGCCGCTCCAGGACAGGCGGACCGCGTACTGGACGAAGGTGCTGTAGCCGCCGGGAGCGTCCTCGGGCACGCCGTAGGTGGCGGAGTTCATCGTGTAGCCGGTGTGCTCGCTCATCACGGTGTAGGTGCCCTGCGGGGTGTTGTGCCCGGGCTTGCCCATGGAGGTCGGCATGGTCTTGACCTCCTTGTCGTTGATGCTGACCTTCATCTGGTGCGTCCCGCCGTCGGCGACGGCGACGAGCTTGTCGCCGACCGTGCCGGTGACGGTCTTGTCCTCGCGGCCGTAGCTGCCGCCCCCGAGCGGCTTGCCGTAGACGGCGGCGTCGACCTTGATCTTCGTGCCGCTCTTCCAGTAGTCCTTCGGCCGCCAGGTGACCTGCTTGTCGCCGGACCAGCGGAAGGCACCCTCGGCGGCCGGCTCCGCGGTGACCTTCAGGGCCTTCTCGGCCGCGGGCTTGTCGGTGACGTTGCCGGTGAAGGTGAAGATCAGCGGCAGCCCGACCCCGACCGTCTCGCCCTCGACGAGGTTGACCGAGACGCCGAGCTGCCGGGCGGGCTTCACGGTGCTGAAGGTCGACTCCGACGTCACCGGCTTGCCATCGGTGCCGGTGGCGGTCGCGGTCAGCTTGTAGGTCTTGTTGTAGCCGAGCGGCTCGGCGGAGTCCCACCCGGAGCCGTCGGCCCGCGCCTTGCCGGCGACGGGCTTGCCATCGGCCCCGGTGAGCTTGACGTCCCCGACCTTCCCGTCCTTGACGGCGACGCTGACCGGCTCCCCCGGCGCAACGTCCTTCGCATCCTTGGCGGGCGTCAGGCTGAGCACGGCGGGCTTCGGCGCAGGCTTGGTTTCGCCGGCCGGCGGCGCCGTCTGCTTCGGAGGTTCACCCGAAGGGTTACCGCTGCACCCGGCCACCGTGAGGCCGATCACCCCCGCGGCCACCAGCAGCCGCGCCTTCATACCCCGCATGCCCACCCGCCTGTTTCGCCGTCGATGTCCGGCTCCAGTGTGCCCGACCAGCCGGGACACCGGGGCGGCAATGCCGGAACCCGCTTAGGGGACCCCCCTGAAACAGGCCTCGGCGCGGGGTGCTAATCTTTTCCACGTCGCCGAGGGAAGCCTCCGGCAGACACCGGCGCCATTAGCTCAATTGGCAGAGCAGCTGGCTCTTAACCAGCGGGTTCGGGGTTCGAGTCCCTGATGGCGCACAGTTGGAAAGCAAAGCCCACCAACAGATTCCCTGCAATTTAGGGGTCACTGTTGGTGGGCTTTGCTTCTGCGTGCAGCCCGGGTGCAGCCGACGTGTCGCCCCGATTCAGTGACTGGCCGTCACCAGCCGTGCCCGTGGTGACCCGCTGCGCTGACGGGGCACCACCACCTTGTGGATCTTGGCCCCGTGCTGGTACCCCGCGCGCCGGACCAGCGCCGCCGTCGCATCCGCCGCCTGCTGCGCCAGGCAGGGCGGGACACTGGTGTAGGTGTCCGCGGTGAGCACGATGCTGGAATGCCCGAGCAGGGCCTGCACCACCTGCAGCTCGTTCCCGGCCGCCAGCGACAGGGTCGCCGCACCATGCCGCAGGTCATGGAACCGGATCGGCGGCAAGCCGGCCTCGTCCACCAGAGCCTGGAAGGTGCGGGAGACGTAGCTCGGGCTCCACGACCGGCCCTGATCATGAGAGAACACCCAATCCCCAGCCGGGTCCTCCCGGGCAAGCCGGCGCAGCAAGGCAGTCGTCCCCCGATCCAACGCGACGATCCGGCAGCTGGCGTCTGTCTTCGGCAGGCATACACCCCGGCCATCACGTTCGACCAGCTGCCGCACCACCGACAACGTCCGATTTGCCAGATCGACATCGCACCAGCGCAGACCGACCGCCTCCCCACGTCGCAACCCCAGCAGAGCCGCCACGTGATAGAGCGGGTACAGCTGGTGATCGCGGACCTGCTCGAGGAACGTCGCGGTCTGCTCGGCCGTCCACACCGCAACCGCCGGACGTTCCCCGGTCCGGCGCCACAGCTCGACCCGGGCCTCGGTCCACACCACCGCCCGAGGGCGACGCGCCGAGGGCAACTCCACCCACCGCGCCGGATTGTGCGTGATCAATCCACGCCGGATCGCACCGTTGAGCGCGGCCCGCAGCACCTCACGAATCCGCTGCACCGTCGTCGGCGACAACGGCCGCGACCGCACCACGTTCGCCCGCAACAACGCCGTGAACGCCGCCTGCACCTTCCCGATCGTCAGCTCCGGCAGCGCGAACCCACCCAACCGCGGCTGCAGATAGTCACGGATCAGCTGCTCATACAGCTGACGTGTCGACGGCCGGAGCGTGTTCCTCGTCGCCAGCCACACATCCAGCCACTGGCCCACCGTCACCAAGGCCCGCCCAGGATCCACATCGTCACCCAGCCAGAACCCCCGCGCACGTTCCGCCGCAGCCCGCGACGCAAACCCGCCACGCTGCACCCAACGACGACCACCGTCCCGGCCCGCCGCCAGCTCGACCACGAAATACCACCGCCCGTGCCCACGCTCACCAGCCGCGGACAACGCAACCCCCAGCGGCGACCATCGTCCGGATTGACGCAACCACACCGCTTGAACACCCGCCCACCTGATCGCTTCGTCATGATTCCTCCGTCCACAGAGCACACCAACACATCAACGATGCGCGCGTCATGCGAAACTCTCCAGTTTCGACGACAAGACAAATTGCGCGACGGAGCCCAAGACCATGGGATTTCCGAGACGAGGCGTACTCGATACTGTCGGCCACGCCTACCGACCCGTCACGCCTGCTCGCCTGCCCCAGTGCGAACAGGCTGCGTGATCGCCCGAGCTACACAGGGTCAGTGACGCAAAGTGCCACGGTGGGCGATCTGGCTTACTAGGTCAGCCCCGGCGTACCAGAGGTTCGATCTCACGCTGTTCGGCAGCAGGTTGCTCCCAGGCCTCCGAGCCCCGTCCCAGATCACCTGCACACGACGCCGCGGTGTCACGGGCGCTCGAAGTCCCGGTCCTGCCGGAGATCGCGGGTTGGCAGCACGGTGTGCCTTCTCGGGGTCGCGCCGGACGATGATCCGGAACAACGGCGCCGGCACGACCGCGACAACAGGCCGTCACCGCTCTCCCATAGCAGCTGCAGGTAGCCGTTGATGAGGCGGTTGGGACCGGTGTCGAGGATCGTGCGGCCAACTCATCGGTGCACCAACGCCTAATACCCTGATGGGACGGTCGTACGCGTCAAACCTGGGACAGCGCGCTGAACAAGCTTACGGTATCTCGCCGCTAAAATGCTCGAAAATGGCCGAATTTGCTTACTTGTAGATGCAGTAGCAAATCGCTGACACTCACATTAAGACAAGAACGACCCGCAAGATATTCATCAGCTTTTCACCAGAGTTCCACCTGGCGATCTGGACAGAGGCGACCACCAAGGAGCTCATACAGAATCGATCTGAACCGATTCGGACAATCGATTATCTTTGAGACACCTACCATCACCTCTTTGACATCGTCGAAATGCCACCCGATGCCATAGAGAACAGGCGGTAAAGCGCCTTTCTAACATCCGAATCTCGATCAAGTCGTTCCAATGACGTGAATCTCATCGGATCAAGGTCGACCGTAGCGACTCCGCCCGCATCCTCACTGTTCGAGGCGGAGAAGATCGCCAAGCATCGATAGGCTCGCACGGATCCCTCCCTCTCCTCGCGCATCAGCGACTGCAGAAACACGCTATCATCCTCAACCTGGCCACGAAGAGCACTGACCGAGGTCCAACGAGCAGAAAAACCCTGCCGCTCCGCATCCAATTGAATTTCTACCAAAGTATCAAAATCAATTCGACATATACGGAAGTCCGGATCGGCCGAACTAATCATTGTCATCTAAGAACTATCCTCCACCGTAGACGTCGATACGAATGGGCGTATTTGGATCAAGGCTTCCATTGCTGATTCTTCTTTGGATTTCATCCCATCGATGATGTCCACCTAGAATCGTGCCACTTCGCGATACTACGATCCCCTCCCCTTCTGCCACTCCGTTGATGCCACGCAGAAGCTCTTCGTTGCTCAATTCCTCATGATACCACTGCGACGCAGGGTCTCGAGTCGCTTGACCAGGCCTGTACTTCCCGGCCAGATCAGCAGCCTTTTCAGTGCGCTGCGACCAGTTGCCACTTGCAGCAGCAACCTTGCCTGCCTTCGCAGCTTCCTCAGCGGCCTTGCCAACCTTCCCTAAGCCGCCACCCGGAACCATCGAAGCAGCCAGTCCCACACATGCATCAGTATGACCTGTCGCACACTCGGGGATGTCCGCGAGGAAGACATTATAAATAAAGCCCGCTAATCCAGTGAGTTTCCCACCCATTCGACATTCATCTGCAGAGCCTCCCAGCGCATCGCACACCAGAGTGTTCGGCCAATCGGCAGTCGCAGCGAAGTCTATCGCTTCCTGCCACGTCAGTGCGCTGGACCCTTTATAACCGGAGTCAACGAACATCTTAAATTGTTCCTTGGACAGCCCGTGGCCTGCTGCGGGCCTCGCAAGCATTTCCTCGCGCGGGGAACGCTGGCGCTGTACAGGGGCGCGTTTCCAGTTGGTCTTGACTCCGGCGTTGTAGTTCCGGGCCCGCGCGGCCTTGGCTGGGCTCATGCTGGCGATCGCGTCCTGGCCGATCCAGGCGGGGCGGCCATCCATCTGAAGGATCAGACCACTTGGGTCACTGAAGTTGATCGGCGAGTTGTTGGCGTAGCTGTAGCCGTTGATCTGCTGCGGACTGAAGAAGTCCGTGATCAGGTCGAGGGAGACGAACCGGCCCAGGTCGGCGTCGTAGTCGCGGGCGCCGAGATGAGTCAAGCCGGTTGCCTGATCGATCGTGCCGCCGACGAACCCGCGTTCACCGGGCAACTCACCGCTCATTCCACGCGGAGACCCGAACGGCGTCTGCCGACGCTGCTGGACCTTCGGCTCGGCGGTGTCGTCGGTGACGCTGATCGCGATCTGGGTCGTGCCCTGGTGGTCACCGGCCAGCCAGCTCAGCTTTCCACCAGTCCGCACCGCAACCATCGCGCCACCGTGGCTGTAGTAGCGGGTCGTCTTAGCGGTCCCGGACTGCTTGTCGACCCGGACCTCCTGATCACCCAGATACAGGGTCGTGCCGGTGGGATCCCGACGAATCAACCGCCCACCGTCGGCGTCGTAGAGAAAGCTGGTCTGCGAGCTCCCCTCGGTGACCGTGCTGAGCCGACTCTCCGTGTCCCAGTCCAGCATTTGCTGCGCCGTGGCGCCAGGGCGGGTCTTGGTGTTGCCGACCTGGTCGTACGTGTACTGGCTCGTGCCGGCGGAACCGGACGAGGTGACGGAGTTCAGGATGTGCGGTTTCGGGGTTCGGTCAGCCGTTGCAGGTAGCCATCTCGGATCCCCTCACCGAGCACAACAAGATATCTTTAGCAGATCAGCCACCATAGAGCTTCTCGCGCATCCGATCGTTCATCAAATATATCCGTCGATGCAGGTACCCCGGCCATTCCTTATCAGTATCACCAAGATACTTGACAACTTCGAAAACTACATCCTTATCCAGAAGTCCAACGGTTGCAGATTCGACATCAGAGACTAGTTCATTGAGATCGTCATCGACAAGGTGATTATCCTCTGATATGCACGCGTGAATTACCACCCTTTGCGCCTTCACCTCCACACTGACTCCGAGCAATTCAGGCCCAAGCAATCCAACAGAGGCCTGAAGAACTATTCCAACCGCATCACTCTCCCAAACGTCGAAACCCTCACCCTTCTCGACCCGCGGAGCAGAGTCCGGCCGATCAATTCCCATACCTTTACCCCATTGCAAAATAGTTCACAACCTCACCATGGGCCCCGCACAGTGTACCGCACAGGCAATCACGCTCGCCGCCGCTACCGTGGACCACTATCCACCTAGCTTCGGATTAGTCGGAACAATGCTCGGACTCTGCGTACCTTTCATCATGAATATATTGGTCGGCTGATTCGGGAAATTGTTGGCGGGGTTGTGATTATACCCAACCACTCCGTCATATCGAAATATAACATTCCCACTCGGAAGTACGTTTAGCACGCGGACGTTACCAGATTTGTAGGCGTCGAATACCTCTTGCGCTTCCTGCATTGACCTGAAATAGCTCTTCCCCGAGTACAGACGGTCGCCCATGATATGCCTACCTTGCCTCTGCAAACTCAACGCCGAACCGATTTGGGGGATAGATATTGTCACCCCCTTGCTGTTTGTCAGGAAACTCGGCGTCTTCATATTCTTGCCTAATGCTGCAGCACCGATGGCGATCCCACCATCGGCCGCCGCCGCCATAAATGCACATTTGACCCAATCAGGACATCCGTCTGCCTCATTGATGTTCATCGCGACAATCTGCGCCCATACCAGACAGTCATCGCCGTCGAGGTTGCTGGCGACGCATTGCGCATGAACCTCGTCGAGGACCGCTGGCCCTCCACCTTCTTCATACGCTTCCAACGCCATGTTCAGGCGAACCTGACCAGATGAGCGCCGCATATCGTCATCCGTGGAAACCGTGTTCGTGTAGTCGAGGTCGTCACGCTGCTTACGGCTCAGATGCTGCCCCTTGACAACGCCTTTCCTGACCAACTGGTCTTTGCTGTAGTGCCCGTTGATGTCAGCACCGTGTCCGCCGCCAATTGCCGGTGCTGATGGGTTGATCCCGCAGTCCCCGCGCCAGCCAACGCAATAGCCGGGCTTGTCTTCGGGCCGGAGTCCACTGGGATCGCTGAACGTGATGGGACTGTTGTTGGCGTAGCTGTAGCCGTTGATCTGCTGCGGACTGAAGAAGTCCGTGATCAGGTCGAGGGAGACGAACCGGCCCAGGTCGGCGTCGTAGTCGCGGGCGCCGAGATGAGTCAAGCCGGTTGCCTGATCGATCGTGCCGCCGACGAACCCGCGTTCACCGGGCAACTCACCGCTCATTCCACGCGGAGACCCGAACGGCGTCTGCCGACGCTGCTGGACCTTCGGCTCGGCGGTGTCGTCGGTGACGCTGATCGCGATCTGGGTCGTGCCCTGGTGGTCACCGGCCAGCCAGCTCAGCTTTCCACCAGTCCGCACCGCAACCATCGCGCCACCGTGGCTGTAGTAGCGGGTCGTCTTAGCGGTCCCGGACTGCTTGTCGACCCGGACCTCCTGATCACCCAGATACAGGGTCGTGCCGGTGGGATCCCGACGAATCAACCGCCCACCGTCGGCGTCGTAGAGAAAGCTGGTCTGCGAGCTCCCCTCGGTGACCGTGCTGAGCCGACTCTCCGTGTCCCAGTCCAGCATTTGCTGCGCCGTGGCGCCAGGGCGGGTCTTGGTGTTGCCGACCTGGTCGTACGTGTACTGGCTCGTGCCGGCGGAACCGGACGAGGTGACGGAGTTCAGGATGTGCGGTTTCGGGGTTCCGGGCGCGGCGTAGGTGTAGCGGCGGATGACATCGCCGGTGGCGTTGTGCTGGGTGTCCGTGGTGCGGTTACCGGACTTGTCGTAGGTGAAAGACTGCCAGTAGCGGGCCGGGCCACCCAACCCGCCCGTGGCCGGGTCGGTGCTGCACGGTTCGCTGGCCGGCGTCCAGGCTTCGGTCAGCCGTTGCAGGTAGTCGTAGCGGAAGCACTGGGTGTCGGCGGCTTGGTCGAGTGGGGTGTTGGCGATCGAGGTGATGGCGCCGGCGGGGTTGTAGGTGTAGTGGTTGTCGGCCTGCATAGGGTGGGCGACTTCGGCGTCGACGATGGTGCGGTCGAGCCGACGGGTGTTCGTGTCGTAGTAGGCCGACAGCCAGGCTCGGTGGCCGGTGACGCCGAGCTGGAGGCGCTGCAGTTCCCCGTACTTGGTGTAGTCGGACGCGGTGACGTATTCCTGGGTGCCGTTGTTGATCCCACCGCTGGTGGTGAGCGCATTGCCCAGGTCGTCGTGGACGTAGAGCATGCTTTCGACGGGGAGGTCTCCCGCTTTCGGGATGCTGGCGCCGCC
Source organism: Amycolatopsis tolypomycina (assembly GCF_900105945.1). Taxonomy (NCBI): domain Bacteria; kingdom Bacillati; phylum Actinomycetota; class Actinomycetes; order Pseudonocardiales; family Pseudonocardiaceae; genus Amycolatopsis; species Amycolatopsis tolypomycina. Next base: position 6,322,651 of record NZ_FNSO01000004.1, read on the forward strand.
CAGGGTGCCGTCTTCGGCGTAGGTGGTGTTCGTGACGTAGGTGCCGGCCAGCTGGGTGCCTTCGCTATCGGGGATAATGGTTCCCAAGATGGCAGGCTGGCCGAGCGGGCTGTACGCGTAGACCTTTTTGGTGTAGGCGTTGCCGTTGACCCAGCGGGTCGAAGACGCGGGCTGCCCGACGCCCTTGTAGGCGGTGTCGTAGGCCCATTCGGCGAGCTTGGTCCCGGTGGTGCTGCCCTGGTAGAGCCCCGTCCTGCGCCCGAGGTGGTCGTAGCTGTAGGCAAGCGTGACGTTGCGCGCGTCGGTGCTCGTGGCCAGCTGGTTGAGCTTGTCGTAGGTGTAGGTCGTGGTTCCGCGGTCAGGGTCGACGGCTTGGTTCAGCGAGCCGTGCAGGTCGTAGCCGTAGGACCAGTGGTTGCCGCTGGAGTCGGTGACACCGCCGAGCTTGCCTGCGGGGGTGTAGGCGTAGGTCGTTTCGTCGTAGTCACCGGTCGGCGTGGTGCCGTGGTACTGGCGGAGGTTACGAGTGTGGCCACGGGCGTCGGTGATCGTGGTGGTCGGGGTGCCGCCGCCGGGTGGGGTGATACTGATCCGGTCGCCGCCGTAGGTCGTGGTGGTGCGCCAGCGTTCGTTGGCGTCGGTCTTGTAGATGGCTGCGACGGGGCGTTCCGCGCCGTCGAACTCGGTGGTGGTGAAGCCGGGGATCTCGGTGTCGTCGGCGATCCACAGGTCGGTGTCGACCGGCTGGTCGTTGTAGAACGGCTGGGTCGTCTTGAATGTGCGGCCGTGGGAGTCGTAACGGGTGTCGACCAGCAGCCGGCCACCGCCGGGCACCGGGGTCTGGACCTGCCGGGTGCGGTAGAGGCTGTCGAGGATCGTGGTCGAGGTGGTGAAGTTGCCGTTGGGGCCGACCCGGGTGGTCGAGACGGCGCTGGGCCGGTCGTTGCGGATGTCGTAGGTGAACCGGGCGGTCCCTTGCGGTTTTGACGAGCGAGGGCGGTTCGGCGCCCAGACCTCAGTGGTGCGTCCCAGTGCGTCGTAAGTGGTCTCGGTGGCCCAGTTGTTGAGGTCGGTGACGGTTCGCGGTGTCCCCCACGCGGGCTCATAGACCCTGGTGGTCTTCTGGTTGAGCGCGTTGGTGAGCACCAGCTGGGTCACCGGCCCGCCGGTCGTCGGGGTGTAGGTGGACCTCGTTGTGTTGCCGTCCGCGTCGGTGACCGCGGTCGCGCGTCCGTGCACGTCGTAGGTGGTGGTGGCGACGGTCCGGTACCGCGGGGTGGCCCCGTCGTAGTGGTCGATTTCTTCGGCGAGGGTGATGTCACCCTTGGTCGGCGGGGTGCCGTTGGCTTGCGGCGTGCTGGGGGCCTGCGGGGTTCCGTCGCCGCGCGTGTCGTAGGAGGCGAGGGTGTCGGACACCGTGTCGCGCGGGTACTGCGGGGTTTGGCCGCAGTTGACGGCGGTGGTCTCGACACGCGAAGCGAACTGCATCAGCCACAGCGCGGTGTTCTGCGCGTAGGTCGTGGTCGTGCACTGGTCGTCGTCGGCGACGTTGATGTCACCGAGGTCGTTGACCTTGGTCGGCAACCCGTATTGGTCGTAGTCGGTGGTGACCTTGGTCGTGCGCCATCCGCCGGCGGCGAGTGCGGTGAAGGTGCGTTCGGTTCCGGCGTGCACGAGGTAGGCGTTGAACGGTCCCCGGGTGGCGGTGGGGCCGGTCCAGCTCGGATCCGTGATGGACTTGCTGACTACTGGCCCGTTCTCGCCGTTCTTCGTCACGCTTTCGAAGGAGAAGCCACGCAGCCAGTCTTCGTCGGCATGGCTACCTCCCTCACTGTCGGACAGCGTGACCGTGCGGGTTTTGTCGTCGGGGAGCTTGTCCCCGTTCATGCCGCGGTAGTAGCGGCTCTCGGCGTAGCTGGTGGGGCCGGTGAGGTCGTCGGGCTTGCCGGTGCGGACGATGACCCGGTCAAAACCGCGGAAGTCGTCCCAGGTCTTCTTGTCCTCGGGTGTGAACTCGGACGTGCTGAAGTGCCACGCCGCACCGTCGGGGTACTCGTAGCTGGTGACCTGCTCGGAACTGGAGCTGATCCGATCGGACTGGACGACCGAGGCGACGACGTACTTGTTGAAGTAGTCGGTGCGTTCGGCGTAGTTGCGTTTCGCCCACGTCGCCGGGTAGCACCGCTTGGTGTTCTTCTCCGGCTTGTCCGGCAACGCCCCAGGACCGCAGTCGGGTGCCGCGTAGTTGATGGTCGTGACGCCACCGGATTCGGACACGATGGCCGAGAGCCGGTAGCGGTTGAGCGGGCCGATGCCGTCGGACACGTCGCCCTTGTCGGCCCGGTTGGCCAGCTTCTTGCCCTCGAACGTGACGGCGGGCAGCGCGATCGGGGTGCCGACGAGGCCGGCGTGGGTGATGCTCTTCAGCCAGAGCGCAGCTTTCTCACCGTCACCGGGGTCCGGGAAGGACTGCTCGAGCGTCCAGCTGTCGACGTCGGCGTAGCCGGTGCCGTTGCGGACCTTGGTCGTGATCTTGGCGAGCCGTTTGGTGGACCAGAATGTCGGGGAGTAATGGTCCTTGCAGTTGGTCGCTCCGCAACGCTCAGCGAGCGGGACGTCCGGCCAGTTCTCCGGATGGTCGAAATTGCACAGGTTGCTGCCGGGCACACAGCGATCCGCAGTCTCGAAAACGACCTTGCCCGACGCCGGCGCGGTGTCGTTCTGGCGCAGCCCGTACTGGACCTCTTTGAGGGTTCCGCCGCGGACATAGGACACCGGTGTGTCCTTGACGTTCTGGCCGTAGGTCCCGGTCTCGACTTCGTAGGTGTAGAGGATCATGTTGCCGTGCCGGTCGATGACCTTGTCCAGGTTCCACCGGTAGCCCTGCACGCACGAGGAGTTGGCGAAAACGTCGTCGCCCGCGTGGCACGGCTCGCCTGCGTCGTCGCCGTAGACCGGCACGGTCCAGGTCGAATTCGCCCCTGAGGTGACGCCGAAGAAGTATTGGGTCCCGTCCAGCGTGGTGATTTTCCACGCCTCGCCGTCGTGGGCGCCGTTTCCTGCGCCGGTGAGGTGTTCGATGCGGGCACCGTTGTCGGATTTCTGGCGCCAGACCTTCTTGTCGGTGTCGTGAATCAGGGGGCCACCGCTGCCGTTGTAGGAGGCCGTGGCGTTGTCGCTCTTCCAGCACAGGTCACCCACCTGCGGTGGCGTTGTTCCGCCTTCTTTGTCGTCGACACACGAGCCGTAGGTGCGTTCGATGAAGCCGGGGTTGAGCTCCCAGCCGTCGCCGATCCAGGAGGCTTGGTTGTTCGTCACGCTGGTGCGCCCGTCGATCTCGGCCGAGTTGTAACCGAGCGCGAGATCAGGTACCAGTCCGCCGGCAGCCGGCGGCACGCGCAACGGATAGGACCAGGTGAAGTCGCCGGTCTGTTCCGATACATCCCAGGTCGCCGCGGGCGACAACGAGGTCGCCTTGCTGGTTCCTCCGCCGTCCGGCGTAGTCGATCCGCTGCTTTGGTTACCGCTCAGAGCGTGCACACTGGCGTCGTCGGGAGCCCGTGGGGTCATGGTCTGTTTGGTGACGGGTGTGGATGGCGTTTGCGGCAGCGGGACGCTGGGACCGCCGGCGGCATCCGCGATGCCGGTTGCGCTGACCATTGTCATCACCAAGGTGCAGGTCAACGCCATGGTGAGCGTTCTCGGACGGCTGAAGGCGGCCGGTCGCATCGTTCCTCCAGGGACGGTGAAAGGTCGGGATGAGTCCGGAGCAGGACTCGGGGGTGCGGTCCTACGACCGATCAGCCCGGAGGTGCTGGGAACGCCGGCGTTACGTCGGGCAGCGTCGTCAGGGTGTAACCAAGAACGGTGTCGACCGTGCCGCCGTAGCAGTCGGATGAGTTCGCGGTGATGGTGTCGACACCGGGAAAGACACAGCGGTAGAGGGGCTGACCGGCCATCCCGTTCGGTGGTGCGGTCCAGATTTCACCGATCGTGCCGAGCACGGTCTTTCCGTCGCAGGTGGCGTCGGTGGAGAGGAACTTGTCGAAGTCGTTGGCGCAGCTGAGCAAGGGCCGGGTGCCGGGTTGGGAGACCAGGGGCAGGTAGCCCTGGAACACCGTGGCCGTGTAGCCAGGCAACCCACCGCCTGTGGTGGCCATCCGATCCAACGCCCGGTTGTTGTCGGATGCGGACAACGCCGCATAGGCGATGGTGTAGCCGAGGATGACCTCGCGTGTCGCGCCACCACAGTCCGGCTGCCGGCTGTCGAACCGCTCCGCGCCGGTGTTGCAGCGGTAGATCGCGGCGCTGGGGAGGTTGCTCGGTTGCTGGGTGAACACCTTGCCGATGGGGCCGTTGACGGTCTTGCCTTCGCAGGCGTTGTCGGTCGAAGTGAATCCATCAGCGCCGTCTTGGCACGAGTAGAGCGTCGTGGTGCTGGCACTGTCCCCGCTGACGAGCATGCCGAGCGTCTCTTCGACGTGGTAGCCGGTCAAGGCCGGGCCATCGGTGGCACCGGTGTAGTGCTCACCGGCTCCGTTGACGTACCGGCCGAGCTGGCCGGCAGCGACCGTGGGCCACGTAGCGTTCTTCGCGATCGAAGCCTCGGTGAGGACGCCGTAGCTGCTGGACACCTCGTCGATGCTGCCGGGGAAGAAGTCCGCGGCCACGCCGTTCAGCAGGTCACGGCCGACGGTCAAACCGCTGGTCGCGGCCCACGGTGACACGTTGGCACGAGAACCACCGAGCTGTCCGTCGACGTACAGCCGAAGTTGCCCGGCACCTTCGTCGTAAACCCCTGTCAGGTGCGTCCACCGGTTGAGCACCGGAGTCTGGAACGAAGCGGCGTAGGCGAACGGGGAAGAGTCCTGGTCCGCCGCCGGCGTGCCGAACACCCAGCGGTTGAGCTCAGGCCGGTACTGCAGGACGAACCCGCTCATCCGGGCCCCGTCTTGGCCGAGGACGGTCGCGACCTTGTCCGTGCGCGACAACTTCGCCCAGGCCGACACGCTGAAGCTCGCGGTCATCGGTACTCCGACGCCAGGTGTCTTCGCTTGCCCGGTGGTGCCGTCGAGCTGCAGCCCCTTTCCGCTGATCCCGGCAGCCGACGTGACGCCGCCGGAGAGGACCGCGTCGTTGTGCCGCCACGAATAGTCCTTGCCTGTTCCGGCATCGAAGTGCCAATCCCCTGCCGGTGCTTCGACGACATCCCCCGTCACCTTGCGGACCTCACCGTCGCTCAGTGCTCGTCCGAACACCCGGACGTCGTCGATCGGGCCGGGGAAGAACCCCGTGTCGAAGCCGTTCCACTTGCCACTTCCCAGCGTGAACGGGCCGGTGACGCCGGCCAAGGTGACACCGACCTGGACCGTGGTAAGCGCGCCGTTGACGTAGAGCTTGATGACGTGCTGCGCCGCGTCGTAGCTCATCGCGAGATGGGTCCACTCATTCGTGACCACCGCGACGTTCGACACAACGGCCGTGACGGCCGGGTTGTTTTGATCGGACTGCGGGATCACTACGGCCCACTTGCGCAATGTGCCGTTGTACTGCACCTGGAACCCGCTGACCGCCGCGCCGCTCTGACCGAAAACGGTGTAGTTGGCGCCGTCCGCCTTGGACAGAACCGTCCAGGCGGAGATCGAGAAGCTCTGGCCGGTGTTGACGACCTGCCCGGACGTGACGGCATGCCCGGTGACGCCGTCCAGCCAGGCTCCGCCGCCGCTGCGGCCTCCGGCCCATCGATAGCCTCCGCTCAGGACGGCGTCATGGCCTTGACCACTCATGTCCTGAACCCGCGCTGCGCCGACGTTCTGATCGAAGTCCCACTTCGCGACGTTCGCGGTCGGCAAGGTGGCCGGGCTCGTATCCAGAGCCGGATACGAGCCGTAGAGCGAGGAGATGTGATCGCGGTCCAAGGTGCCCGCGTAGAGGCGGACATCGTCGATGGAGCCGGGCCAGAACTGCGCTGCCTGACCCGCTTCTTTCCCCCGCCCGAAGGCGGCGCCGCCGGTGGCCTGCCAAGCCGTGTTCACGGTGCCGTCACCGACCCGCTCGCCGTCCACGTACAGCCACGTTTTGCGGGACTGCTTGTCGTAGACGCCGGTCAGGTGCGTCCACGTGTTGATCTCAGCGGACAAGGTCGACACGGCCGCCCTTGTCACGACGGCGGTGTCGCTGTCGGACTCGGCCATCTCGAACACCCACTTGCCACAGGCGTTCGAGTCGCCTGGCATGCCGTCGAAACAGAACGCGCTCATGTCATCCGCGACGTGCCCGAGGCGGAACTTGCTGGCCCGGCTGCCATCGACGCTGACCGCGGTGAACTTCGATACCACGTCGCTCTTGCGGTCGAGGTACACCCACGCCGAAACGGTGAAGCTGTCGTCGGTGCGCAGGTCGACGCCGGCGGTGGAGACGGCACCGGTACTGCCGTCGAGCTTCGCTGCGTTGCCGACCCGGCCTGGCATCAGCTTCGCCCCGGCGTTAAGTGTGCCGGGCCGCGCGCCGATGGAGTCGGCGGTGTTGGTGCCGCTCGATTCGTCGAACTGCCAGTCGTGCACCAGGGCGAGGTCGCGGCCGGACATGGCGCGAATCTCGTCGGTGAACAGGGCGCGGCTGTAGACCTTGATGTCATCGGCCGCACCGACCAGCTGGTTGGCCCAGGTGCCGGCCCACTTCGCGCGGCCGATGTCGAACTCGCCGGTGGCGTTCCACGGCGTGCTCATCACCCCTGTCGCCGAGAGCGTGCCGTTGACGAACAGCTGCATCTCGCCCGTGGAAGCGTTGTAGGTCGCGGCGAGGTGGGTCCACACCCCGGTCTGGACCGGCTGCGCCGACCGCACCCGGGGCGTCGAGGACGGGGAGTCGGCATCGCTGCCGTTCATGCCGAACGCCCACCGGTCGTCGGTGGACCCGCTGTAACCGAGGGTGAACGCAGGGGCCCGGGTGCCGTTCTGGCTGGCGACCGCACCCCAGTCCGCGGTCTTGCTGCCCAGCTTGACCCAGGCGGTGACCGAGAAGCTTTTCCCGGTGTCGACGGCCGGAGCTGAGCTGATGTAGCCAATGGAGCCGTTGAAGCTCGCGGCGAGGTCGCTGGGGTCCGGGTTGTTGGTCTGGCCCGGCGCCCAGTCCACGCGGCCGTTCACCGTGCCGTTCTTTCCGTTGCCGGAAGCGTCCTGGGTGTTGCCGTCGAGTTTCCAGGTCGCGGCGGTGACGTTGTTCTGCGCGACGATGCCCTGGATTTCGTTGGCGGCCAGAGGACGGGTGTAGGCGCGGACCTCGTCGATGTCGCCTGTCCAGAAGCCTGTGGCGGCACCGTATTGCCCGCGGCCGATCACGAACGGGCCGTTCGCCGTCCACGGTGTCGCGGGCGCGGCCGCGGTGGCGGCTTGGACACCGTTGACGTACAGGGTGATGGTCTTGGCCGTGCTGTTGTAAACGCCGGTCAGGTGTGTCCACACCCCGACCTGGACGGTACTCGCCGCCGACCGCGCTTCGACAGGTGTGCTGCCGGTTGCGTCGGACGAATTCATTCCGAAGATCCACGAGCCGTTGGCCTGTTTGAGGTACAGGCCACTGACGTTCTTCCCGTCCTGGGCGATGGCGGCCATGTCCGCGATCTTGGTGGGCTTGACCCACACTCCGACGGTGAAGCTCTGATCGGTCCGCAGCGCCGGACCCGAGGTCGCGGCGTAGCCGCGGGTACCGTCGAATCGGACCGCACCATTGACGGCTCCGGCCTGTGTGAATGTCGCGCCCGGCTGCAGGACCGCCATTTCGCCGCCCGCAGTCGCGTTGCGGGCGGTCGTACCGCCGGTTTCGTCGAAGTTCCAGTATCCGCTGGTGACGTTGTCGCGAGTAACGATCGATTTGACCTCGGCGTCGTTCAGCGCGCGGTCGTAGGCGCGGACCTCGTCAGCCGCGCCGGACAGGTAGCCGCCGCCGATCGCACGGCCGACGGCGAACTCGCCGGCCGCCGCCCACGGCGTGGTCCAGGGCTGTGTTCCAGCGAGATCACCGTTGACGTACAGCCTGATCTGCCCGGCCGCAGCGTCGTACACGCCAGCCAGGTGCGTCCATGTTCCAACCTGGGCCGGCTCGGTCGACAACACAGTGGTCGTCGCCGCGGATGGGTTATCCGAGGTCCGCAGCGTGAAGGCCCATTTGTCGATGCCGCTGCCGGGGTAGCCGAGGGCGACCATCGAGGCGGTTGTGCCGTTCTGGCTCAGCAGTACCGACCAATCGCCGGACTTCCGGGCGAGATTGACCCACCCGGCGAAGGTAAAGCTGGTCCCGGTGCTTGCCGAGACGGGGGCGGTGACGTAGTCGGCGGCGCCGTCGAGGCGGACCGCGGAGCCGATCGCGCCCGGAGTGTAGGCCGGGTTGCCGTGCAGGGTCGCATCACGGAACCCGAGCGTTGCGGTGTCCTTGGTGTTCCCGTCGAACGACCACTGGGCCAGCGGTCCGTTCCCTGCCCGTACGTAGAAGTGGTACACCCTGTTCGGACTGCGGTGACCTGCTCGATCGACGCTTTGCACGAAGAGGTCCCGCGGCCCGTCACCGGGCGGAGTCAGCTTCACCGATGCCTTGCCGCCCAGTGCATCGGCGTCGACCGATGTCGTCGGCGGGTCGTTCCAGCCGTACAAGAAGTGATCGACGTCGGTGACACCATTGGCGCCGAAGGTGAACGTGTCGGGCACGCCCACCCCGCCGTGCCACAGATTGTCTTCGCGGTACAGCGGGGCCGACACGACCGGCGGCTTGTCGACGCCCACTTGGTCGACGATGAACGGACCTGGCCCATTGCGCCAGTCGCCACCGTCGCGGCCGTCGCTCGCCCACGCCGTCCAGGTGACCCGCTGGCCGTCTCGGCTGCGCAAATCCACATCGGTGCTGAAGTAAGCCCCCGAGGCCTGGTTCGGGCCTACGTCGCGATGGTCGGTGCTGGGGCCGCCGTAGATATCCCAGATGGGATGGAGCTGGTCATTACCGTCCGGGTCCGACAGCCGGGTCAGCAGCCGGATCGAGTTGTCCGCCACGTACGGGACACCGCCACACCAGCGGCACGGCGCCAGCAACGGCGGGTCCGTCTTCATGTCGTACGGCGGGTTCGGGCGAGTGTTGTACCAGACCCGCAGGAACGTGCTCGGCACATCGAACCTACGCCAGTCGCGAGACTCCGACTCGTTCGCCGCGCGCATGAAGTAGGTCGAGACGCCGCCGGGGTTGATGTTGCCCGCCTGCGGACTGAATCGGACGCTCTGGGAGCCCCCGCAGCTGTCACCGCCGCTGACCCCGGCGTCCGCCACCCAATGCCCGGAGGGCATGTTGTTCCAGCTGGTGTCCCAGCCCAGCCCCCAGTCGGCGTAGTACAGCTGGTGAGTTGCGGTGGAGCACTGTGGACCGTGCACCACGGTGGTGTCGAAGGCCGTGCTCGTGATCGCGCGGCCGGCCAGGAAACTGGTGTCGAACTGGAAGTACGTGCGGGCGATTCCGATGCCGTTGCAGCTAGAGCCGTAGCACTTCCCGGATTTCGCCCAGGCGTCGCCGTCGTGCGTGCCGTTGACATAGTTGTCTTTGGGATAGCCGGAGAACACTTTCGCCCACATCGACTGGTTCCACGACTTCATGTCCGGGTCGACCACGACGGGGAACCGGGTCGCCGGGTTCTTCAGCATCGCCATGTCCGGCTTCAACCGCAGCGTCGAGCCGTTCACCGTGACGCCCACACGAGTCGAGGCCACCTCCGGACCACGGGAATCCCACATCGACGCCGACGGCGACACGAACACCGATTTCCCGGCATCGTCGAGTGCGTGGAGCCGCCCTTCGGCATCGGTCTCCACACGAAGGCCATCTGTTTTGAGGGTGAAAGCAATGTCCCGCAACGCGGGATTGTCCGCCGCCGCCTTGTCCCGGACGACCAGGTGCTGTTCGTATCCGTCGACCTGTGCCCGCATCACCAGGTCCACACCGGGCAGCACATCACGATACGTGGCGGCACCGTCCTGGAGAGAAGGTTTGGGCAACCGCCCCGGCCACGACAAGCTCATACGCTTGCCATCCCGCGCGAACTCGACCAGCGGTGCGTCACCACCGGCCGAGAACGCGAGATCTCCGACCGTCGCTCGAGGACGGATCAGCCCGCCTTCCACGGGCTTGAGGGTCGCGTCGACCGGCACCCACTTGTCACCACGTCGTACCCGTGTCGGCACGGTGGACAGCTCAGCAGCCAATAGCCCGTTCGGCTCAGCGAGCACCCGCTTGGTCTCGGTGGTCAGATTCGCCACCTCCACCCGCGTCCCCTGCCGGCGCGCGGCCGCGAACGCCGCAGCCTCATCCGGAGCCGACACGACCGGAGCGGCGGCCGGAGCAGCCGGCTCACTGCTTGTCACGATCACCAGCACACCGGTCAGAACAACCACGACCAGGCAAAACGCGCGCAGCTTCAAGCCACGCGTCAGCACCCGACGCACCACGGCAGAGGACCCCCTCGGTCCGGTCGACGCGCGTCCCCGACGCCACGCAACCACAAAGTAAGGAGAACAATTCACGATCACCAAGGCATAGCAAAAGCCACCAACTGGGTGATCGATCACATGTTCGAGTTACCGAGAACATAATTCCACGAGTTTTGTCCCTTTTGTCCGATGATTAACATCGGATCCGCCATCTTGGAGGCCACCGTTACGCCGTGAGCGGGCTGGCGAGACCGGCACACGCGGGCTCCGCCCACAGCGCCGCCCAAGCCGGCATTCCCAAACAAAGAACCAACTTGAAGAAGTGCCCGAAACCAAACAGAAAGATCGAAGCTGCGAAGATCCCAGATCAGCGTGACCGCCGACAGAACCGGATCACGTCCCTCGCCAGGACTCAACACAGCAACCACCCGGACCCGAGACGTCCGCGATTGACCTGCACGGATACCTCAACAGGATTCAGCACCCACGTGCCCGAGAGGTCTCGCACACGTCGACAGAACGCGGCAGAGTCCGACACAAGTGATGGCCGGTGACCAGCCGAGCAGGGCTTGTCCGACATCACTCGGCACCGCCCGACACCCCAAAACGCGTCTCTTAACCAGCGGGTTCGGGGTTCGAGTCCCTGATGGCGCACCCCACTGAATCGAAGCCCACCTGCGGGTTCCTCGCTCATGAGGATCTTGCCGGTGGGCTTTGGTCGTGGTTGGGGCCGCGTTGTCGGCCGTTGTTCTTGGCGTTCTTGTTGCAGGCATGGCGTCCTTTGCCTCGGTGGCGTTGTTTCCCGTTCCCCCGGCGGAAGCGGCAGCACCATGGCTCAGGTGATGCGGTCGCGGCGCACGCGCGCCAGCTGGTCGACCTCGACGACGGCCGGCAACGCGGCCCGAGCTGCGCCGGCGGGTCGGCGGCGTCAGCGACACGCCCTGACCGACCTCGCTCGCGGCGCCACCTCCGCACTGCGGCACCTGCCGGACGGGCCGCACAGCAGGCCGTCGGCGGATCAGCCGTCGTCTCCGGGGCCGCGCACGGCGATAGGCTGTGGGTAACCGTCCGGAACGGGGGATGTCTCTTGGGCGCCAAGGACCTGGTGACCGTGACCGGGCTGGCGTTGCTCGACTCGCTCAACATCTCGCTGATCCTCGGCACGGTCCACCTGATGCTGAGCAACAAGCGCCCGATACCCAAGGTCCTCGTCTTCGCCGGCGTGTTCTACGCCGTTTACGTGGCGGCCGGGGTGATCCAGCTGGGCGTCGGCGTCCTGTTGTTCCTCTACGGCATCTTCGCGAAGACCGAACGCCGGGAAATCCCGGTGGCGACGAGTTATCCCGCCACCGTTGCCCTCGCCTGCACCGTGGCCGCGGTGGAGGTCGTGACCGCGCTCCCGTACCTCGCCGCGATCTCCGTCGTCAGCCAGAGCGGGCTCGGCTTTCCCGCCCGCGTACTGGTTCTCCTCGGCTACAACCTCCGCCGAGAAACGGAAAACGAAGAACGACCGGAAGGGCTGTTGTGCATCGTGGCGGGCTTCTACATCACCGGTGACGCGCTGACCCAGCTCGAGTTCTTCGGTCTCGTGGAGCTCACCGACGAGCAGCGGAGACAGATCCACGGTTACTGAGCCGGGGCAGCGCTCATCGCACCGTCACCACCAGGACGAACAGCGCACCGTCGGATCGGGGTACACCGAGCCGCAGACGCGGAACTGGTAGCTGGGGGCCGTCGTCATTGCCGGTGTTGTCGCCGAGGCGCCGGTGCGGTTGTTGGGGAACGGGCCGCATTGGAGCCACGGTGACACCGGGCCGCCCGCCCAGTCCATCCAGAAGCGGTCGCTGCCTGCCGGGGACGTCTTGCCCGCGAGGTGTGCCCAGCCGCGCTGCTTTCCGTCGACCGTTGCGTAGTACAGCGTGAAGTACACCGGGTTCGTCTCCGCGTTGACCACGAAGCCGGTGGCGTACATGCCCGTCGAACTGTCCGGCATGTCGCGGAACCCGTTGGTGCCGCCGGTGCACTGGCCCGCCGTCGCACTGGCGACCCCCGCCGGTCCGGCGACCACCGCGCCGAGGGCGAGGGACACCACGGCGGCCGCGGTGAAGAGCTTCCTCATTTTCTTTCCTTTCCGGATCAGCCGTAGTCGCGGTGCGGGACGGTGCCGTCGGAGCAGAACACCATGCCGGACGGATTCGTGTCCGCCGGATCCGCCAGTGCCATTCCCCACGGGTTGCCTTCCTGGTCCCCGCGCGGTGGCTGCTCCCCCTGCTGCTGCCGGTTGCAGAACCCCCATTGGGTCTGCCGCGGCGGCAGCGCCGTGAAGTTGCCGTAGTTGCCGCTCACCACCGGATCGGCCGACGTGCGGGCCGACCCGTCCAGGTTCATCGCCTGGCCGTCGCGGTAGAGGTACTGGCTCGGCATGAAACTGTTCAACGCCACCGGTGTCGACGCGTTCACCTGGCGCAGCGACAGGTCCGCGCAGGAGGCGAAGTGCAGCTCCTGGTGGATCGGCGACGCGTGCGCGAACGGCGAACCCAGCGCCGGGTCCGGGTCGAAGAACAGGTTGTACGCGTCCAGCGCCGTCTGGGCGACCCCGTGCGGGATGTTCTTCAGGTCGCGGCCGGCCTTCACCTGGTTCGCCCACCGCGCCACCTGGGACGTCAGGTAGTCGCTGGCGAGCGCGGTCCGCAGCGCGATCGCCCCGCCGCCGGCGCCGTGCGCGACGACGCAGTCGACCGTCCCGCCCGCCGCACCCGGCAGCTGGACCAGCTGCGGAGCCGCGCCGCCGAATCGGTAGGCACGGGCGTTGAGGACGCCGTGCTCGTTGCCGTTGACGTGCGTCACCCGGTGGTTGTGCTCGTTCGCGTCCACCAGGTCGAACTGCAGGTCCGGTGGCGCGATGCCGTAGTCGCGGTGCAGCGCCCCGAACAGGGCCACCAGCCACGGCGGGAGGTGGGTGTTCGCCGTGCGGTGCCGGTAGTCGACGTCCTCCGAGCCCGGCACGATCCGCCCGTCGTCCCCGCGCAGGAACGACACCGTCGCCTGGGTGCGGATCTTGTACCCGAGGTCGTCGTTCAGGAACCAGTCGGGCAGGTAGGCCGACGACGGCCGCTTGTCGACGGAGTTGGCGAAGCCCAGCCACTGCGGGATGCTCTTGCCCCGCGGGTGGTTCACCGGGTCGGTGCCCGCCTGGACCACGTTGTCGCGCCACGCGGTGAACACGTCCTTGGTCGCGGCCCGGACGCACTGGTCGTTCGCCACCTCGCCGCAGACCGGCTTGGCGGCGACCTGACCGGTCAGGTCCATCGCCCAGTCGTAGATCGTCTGGCGGCTCTGCAGCTTGCCCGCGATCCAGGTGGCCGGAATCAGGGTGTCCAGGTTCTGGTTCTCGTCGAAGTAGGCGACGTTGTCGACCTTGTCCTCGAGGTAGGTGCCCTGCACCGGGACCAGGGCGAGCGCGTCCCACGCCACCGTGCCGACATCGGCGGCGGTGTCGGACTTGGTGATGTTGGCGAGCTCCACAGTGGACCCCGGGCCGAGCACGTGCACGCCGAGCGACTTCCAGTGGTTGAAGTGCTCGTGCTGGTTGACCACCCGCTCGGCGACGGTCCCGTTGGCGTTCTTGATCTTGTACACCGCACTGCCCGCCGACGCGCCCGCCGTCGGGATGTGCGCGCGGACCATGTAGGTGCCGTTCGCGCCGAGGTTCGGCCGCCAGGTGCCGGTCACGCGCTTGGCGGGTTCGCTCGCCAGCGCGTTGCCCGCGAACCAGGTGTGCGCCCCCAGCCCGCTCGCCACCTGGTGGAAGTTGATCTCGGAGATCGGCATGCCCGCCGCCGTCTTGCCGAAGTCCAGGGTGAACGAGCCGCCGGACGTCCAGTCGACGCCGCCGCAGAAGATGTTCTGGTTCGGGGAGCTCAGCTCGTCGACGATGATCGTGCCGGTGGGCAACCCCTTCGCGCAGGCCGGTGGCCACGGGTTGTCGCCCGGGGGCTCGGGATCACCCGCGCGGCTGACGTAGGCCGAGGCCGCGCACACCTTGGCGCAGTCGGCCTGCATGGTCACCGGGGCGTGCCACCAGCAGTGGAACGCGAGGTCGCCGTCGGTGTAGCCGCAGCGCTTGGCGGTGTCCGGGTTGCAGTTGTTGCTGCTGGTGCACAGCAGCTTGCGATCGGGGTAGGTGATCGTGCCGCTGCTGGTGTTGCCGGGGCTCTTCAGCGCCGGGCGGTAGGCGTCGACGCCCTGGTAGTCCTTGATCGGCGTCTCGGTCCAGCCGAGCACCCGCTCCTGGTAGGGCCACTCCCACGGCCGTGCCGCGTCGGCGTAGCTCTGCCGCAGGAAGACCGTGCGGCCTTCGCGGTAGGAGTCGTTGTTGGGGTTGTTCGTCCAGCCGAGGCCCCAGTTCCCCGCCCGGTCGGTGCACGCCGGGCTCGGCGTGCAGCCCGAGGTGTTGCCGGTGGCCGGGCTCGGCTGGATCCCGGAGTTGTACGCCCAGAGCGCGAAGTACCAGTTCTCCACCAGCTCCGGGTTGCTGTTGTTCATCCGGATGCCCATGTCCTGGAGCGTGTTCCACTTCTCGGCCAGGATCTGCATGCCCGCCGAGATGTTCTCGGCGTAGTCGACGGCGATCTTCGCCTTGCCGTTCGGCGAGATGCTGGTGTCGGCCGCGCTCATGCCGGTGGTCACCTGGGCGATGCCGTAGCCGCAGTCGGCGTTGTCGTAGTCGATGGTGTCGAGCCCGCCCTTGGCGCCGTAGTAGTCGCCGATCAGCGGGTTGCCGCCCGACCCGGGCAGCGCGCGCCAGGTGGCGTGCTTGTAGGCGCTTTCCTGCGCCAGCACGCCGTTCATCACCACCGGCGGGACCCGGCCGCCGCCCGGTTTCAGCGCGGGCACGGTGAAGTCGGAGCTGGGGCTGTACGCCGGCAACCCGGTCTTCCGGTAGTCGGCGGGCCGCGACGGGAGGGAGTTGAGCGTCGCGAGGTCCACGGCCCAGGCCGCCTGCCGGGCGATCGGGCCGTAGACCTGGCGGTTCGGCGCGTTGCGGGGGACCGCGCACTTGGGCGTGGTGAAGTTGCCTTCCGCGGTCCGCGCGCCCGACGCGGTCACCCGCTGGGCCGGCACCCCGGTGCCCACCTTGGCGCCGGGGGTGAGCTGGACCCCGGTGCGGAGGGTCTCCCCGGTGCCGAGCCAGACCAGCGCGGCGTCGCTGCCGGCCTCGTCGTGGTGGCCGCGCTTGTCCGACACCGCCCGCGGCAGGTCGGTGAGCGCCAGTTTCCCTTCGGCGCTGACGTCGCGGACCCGCATCTCGGTACCGGGCGCCGGTTCGGCTTTCGGCTTGGCGGCGGCGAGGCCGGTGCGCGCCGCCTGCCCGGTGCCGAGCAGCTTGGCGGCACCGGAGACCGGCGCGAGGAGCTGCGCGGCCGGGTCCACGGCGGCGGCCTGCTCGGTGAGCCTGCGGTCACCGAGGTCCAGCGCGCGCAGCACGGTGCGCTCCCCCGCCCGCTCGGCGAACTCGAGCAGCCTGCCCCGCACGCCGGCGAGCTCGACGCCGCCACTGGCTTCGTGGACGACTTCGGCGCGCTCGGGCCGGGCCGCCGTGACACGCACGATCTGGTTGCCGCGGCGCAGGAACGTCTGCCCGCCGTCGAGCACCGGGTCGACGAACTGGCCGTCGAGCCGGGCGACCTGGCTGGTCTTCGCGCTCGCCGGGTCGATCGCGTACACCCCGGTCTTCGTGCTTTCGGTGTCGCTGTAGGACAGCACGGCCGCCCGGCCGTCGCGACCGCAGCGCAGGCTGGCGCTGTTGATCGCGGCACCGGTGGCGACCGGTTTGACCGCGCCGTCGGCCAGCGCGACCGAGTAGACCAGGCCGCCGCCGGCGAGGTACTTCGGCTTGTTCGCCGCGCGGGCGGTGATGAGGCTCACCACGACGTGCGTGCGGTCGCTGGTCAGGCAGTACTGGCCGAGCCACGTGTCGTCCGCGTCGAACGGCTTGACGGTGGCCAGCGGTTGAAAGGCGTACGACGCGTTTTCCCGGCCGGCGAAGAGGTGGAAGCCTTCTTCGTCCCCGGTTCCGGTGACCAGCACGTCGTCACCGTCCGGCCAGGACGGCTCCAGCTTGCTCAGCCGGTCCAGCACGTGCGACTGGCTGTCGCGCGGCTCCGCCGGCTTCTCGTGCCCGGGGCCGTGCGCCTCGGCCGCGGCAGGCGCGACCACCATCGCCGCCGCGGCCAGCGCCGCCACGGCGGCCGCCTTCGCTCTTCTCACGCTCGCTTGCCTTTCACGCCGCCCCGCCCTACCAGCGAAGACCGATGTTGGACGGGCCCTGCGGGCCCTCCACCTTGGCCGTGTAGTGACCGGTGGGGTAGTTGACGCAGGTGACCGACCGGGGCGGGTCCTCGGCGCGGAACCGGTCGGTGCAGACGTAGCCGCGGGGGCCGCTCACCGTCCACCGGGCCTCACCGCTGCCGTGCACGTCGAAGTCGACGTGGAAGGTGGTCGTCCCCTGGATGTCCGCTCCGAGCTCGCAGGAGGGGGTGGAGCAGTCGGCGCTCTTGCCGCCCGCGCTCGCCACCTGCGGGAACACCACACAGGCGGTCACCGCGACGACGGCCGGGAGTGCGGCACGGAGGAATTTCGCGCGCATGTCCTCAGCTCCCCGTCGGGTTGTCGAGCCAGCGCAGGCCGATCGTCACCGGGCCCGCCGGCCCGGTCACCCGCGCGTGGTAGCGGCCCTTCGGCGACCAGCTGCGCAGCCAGGAGCCCGGCCCGGCGGCCGCGTCGAAGTCCTGCACGTGGTACCAGTTCTCCTCCAGGCTCCACAGTTCCCAGCGCCCGGTGCCGGTCCCGTGCACGTCGGCGTCGATGGACAGGCCACCGCCCTGGTAGCCGGACACGTAGAGGTCGCAGACCGTGTCCTGGCAGGTGGTGGAGAACGCCGCGGCCGACGCGGCCTGCGGGGTGAGGGCGGCGGCGGACGCGGCGAGCACGCCGACGACCACGCCCCGGGTCAACATCTTGGGCATTCGGTTCCCCTTGGTGAGTTGGTCAGGCGAGGAAGTACGCGCAGTTGACGATGGCGTCGGTGGCGCTGCTGGCCGGCTGGTACCGGGCACCCGGCGGGTAGTCCTGGATGCGGTACAGGTTCCCGTTTTCCCATTCGGCGGTGCACATCGCGACGTCGGTGGCGTTGGTGAACTGCGTCAGCCCCTGCTGGTGCACGTCGGCGGGCAGGTCCCGGTACCACTGGTAGTCGAAGGTGTAGGCGGCACTGCGGCTGCTCACGATGTACTTCCCGGTGTCCGCGGCGGCCGTGCCGGGCAGGCAGGCCAGCGCGGCACCGACGGCGACGGCGACGGCCGCGCAGTGCACGGCCTTCACCAGCGGAGACCGATGTTCGACGGCCCCTGCGGCCCTTCGACGCCCGCCGAGTACCGGCCGGCGGGTGCGTTGAAGCACAGCCAGGATCCCGGCCCCCACACGGCTTCGAAGGTGCCGCTGCAGTAGTAGCCGTTCGGTCCCCACACCTGCCAGCGCGACTTCCCGTCGCCGTGCACGTCGGCGTCGACCGAGAGCGTTCCGCCGGGGAACCCGTCGACCTGCACGACGGAGCAGTAGCTCTGCGGGCAGTCTGCGTGCTTCGGTTCGGCCATCGCCGCGGGGGAGGTCAGCACGAGCGCGGTGCCGGCGACCGTGGTCGCGATCACACCGCGCAGCACGGACTTGCGCATGGAATTCTCCTCGAAGGATGTCGGTGACGCGGCGATCTTGAAGGAGCGGCTGACCGAAAGGCAACGGTTTCGGCCCTGCCTGAAACCGCTTGCCCGTGCTCACCCGCGGCGGCACGCTGGTGCGCCGAAACCCGGATCCGGAAAGAAAAGCGAGCAGACGCGCATGAAGACGAAACCGTTCCTCGGCAAGGCCGCGGCCGTGCTGGCCCTGCTCCTCACCGCGCTGGTGCTGCAGCCCGCGCAGGCCGGCGCCGCGACGGCCGCGCCGCGGACGCTCGCCGCCGCCTGCTCGCACGACGGCTGCCGGGGACTGGATCCGCAGTCCACCGGCTGCTCGGCCAGCGCCTACACCTACGACTCCTTCACGGCGCACTGGGGCGACCTCGTCGAAATCCGGCACAGCACGGACTGCGGGGCCTACTGGGCCCGCGTCACCGCGAACTCGGACAACCGGCCGTACCGCACGGCGGCCCAGTCCGGGCGGGACAACGGCACCGTCGTCTACGAACAGGTCGTCAGCGGGAACTGCTGGCCCAACGGAACGGGCACGCCCTGCGCCGCGGTGTGGACGCCGATGATCGCCGGCCCGCTGATCCGTGTCTGCCACAACGCCGACGTGCTGGAGTGCACCCGCTGGTACGTCGTCAGCATGGGCTGACGGCCGGTCAGGCGCGGCACAGGGGCCCTTTCTCGGATCCGCGAGGAAGGGCCCCTTTTCAGCGTCCGCCGAAAGCCGGCCGAAGCGGTCACCATGCACGGGTGTGTGGCGGCTGTATGGCGGCGGCCGCCATAGTCGGCGGGCACCAGGGGGAACCGGGGGGGACGATGCTGCGCATCCATTTCGAGGCCGACGACCTCGCCCGCACGCGGATTCTGGAAGAGCCGGATCCGCTGTGGGAGACACTGCTGAGCCTGCACCAGCTGCAGGGTGGGGCCGGACAGGCCGTGTTCGGGGACTGGCGCTCGTCGGTCCGGTCCCGGCTGGACCGGTCCGCGGGGATGCTCTTCGCGCTGGCGCCGCCGCGCGGCTACTCCGTGGACTTCCTCACCCCGGTGGTCGGGACGGACGGGCTCGACAGCGGGATCGACGGTGTGCTGAGCACCCCGCGCTCGGTGTTCCGGGCCGATCTCACCGCGCTCGCCGCCGAGCGGCGGCCACCGGCCTGGGCTCCCGCGCTCGCGGAGGGACGCCTGGACGTGCTGCGCAAGCTCGGCCACTCGATCCGGCAGTACTTCTCGGTCGCGCTCGCCTCGTCCTGGTCGGCGATCACCGGCCTGGTGCGCGCCGACCGCCTGCAGCGCGGCCACACGATGCTGAGCCACGGCGTCGAAGGGATGCTCGCGACGCTCCACCCCACCGTCCGGTGGCGGTCGCCGGTGCTCGAGGTGGCCTACCCGGTCGACCAGGAACTGCACCTCGGCGGCCGCGGGCTGCTGCTGGTGCCGTCGATGTTCTGCTGGCAGTCGCCGGTGACGCTGCTGGACCCCGGGCGCCAGCCGGTGCTGGTGTACCCGGTCGGCCGGCGGCCCGGCTGGTTCGGCGGCGCGCCGAACCGGTCGGCGGAGCAGCTGCTGGGCCGGACCCGCGCCGCGGTGCTGGAGGCCATCTGCGAGCTGCCCGCGCCGACGACGTCCGAGCTCGCGACCGAGCTGGGCGTCTCCCCGGCGAGCGCCAGCCAGCACGCGACCGTGCTGCGCGAGTCGGGTCTCATCACGACCGACCGGACCGGCGGTGCGGCCCGGCACCGGCCGACCGGGTTCGGCTCGGCCCTGCTCACGATCGGGGCGGGGGAACCGGTGCCGCCGGCGCGCACGGCTGCGGCGCCCTGGTCGCCGCGAGCAGCGTACGCACTCTGACCATGACGGTGCCGGCGTCGGTGTCGCGCACGAGCGCCTCGGCCTCGTGCGCGCACGCGCGGGCGGCTTCGGGTCCGGCGCGCGCCAGCCGGATCCGGCCGAGGACGACCCAGGCGTCGGCCTCGCCGAGCCGGTACCCGGCCCGGCGCAGCTCCTCGATCGCCTGCCCGGCGTACGCCTCGGCCGCGGCGCTGTCGCCGTGGTCGAGGGCCGCTGCGGCCAGGCGGAGCCGGGCCAGCTCGGCCAGCGGGCGGAAGCCGCCCCGCTCGGCGAGGCGCAGGGCGTCCGCGGCCTGGGCGAGCGCCTGCCCGGGTTCGACGACCGAGAGCCCGATCGCGGCGATGATCTCGCCGCGGCGGTACCCGATCGCCCCGGCCTGCTGCCGGGTCTCGAGGTAGCAGCCCCGCGCCGAATCGGTTTCCCCGGCGAGCCGGTGGACGTGGCCCAGCTCGCTCAGCGCGTCGGTCTCGAACCGCCGGTTGCCCGCCTCCCGCGCGACCGCGATCGCCTGGACCGCGCAGGCACGAGCCGCCGCGTCGCCGGTGATCCGGTGCACCGCGGCCAGCCGGACCAGCGCGTCCGCCTCGTCGTCACGCGAACCCAGCTCGCGCAGGCAGGCGAGGGCTTCGGTGAGCACCTCCCGCGCCCGGCGGAGCTGCCCGGTCGCGCGGTAGCCGTAGCCGAGGTTGCACTGGGCGATGGCGGCCGCGTGCGCGGAGCCGACGCTGCGGCAGATCGCGAACGCCCGCTCGTTGTGCCGGATCCCGTCGGCGAGGTCCCCGTGGTCGAGCAGGGCCGCGCCCAGGTTGATCAGGCTGTTGGCCACCTGCGCCTCGGTGCCGCGCTCCTCGGCCGCGGCGAGGGCCGCGGTGAAGTGCTCGATCGCCGCTTCGAGCTGCCCGAGGTCGAGGTGCACGGCGCCGAACGCCTGCAGCACCGAGTCGGCGCCGTCGAGCGCGCCCGCGGCGAGGTAGCACTCGCGGGCCGCGCCCAGCTCGGCGAGCGCCTGCCGGTAGTTCCCGCGGCCCCAGGCCAGCACCCCGAGGCTGTGCCGCATGGCGCCGGCCGCCTGCCGGTCCCCGGCCTGCTCCGCGGCGGCGAGGCCGGCGGTGGCGGCCGCCTCCCACTCGGCGTCGAGCCGGTGGGAATGGAAGAACCCGCGCAGGACGTCGGCGAGCCGCCAGGCGACCGCCGCGGGCCCGTGCCCGGCGGCCCAGCGGATGGCGGCCAGCAGGTTCGGGTGCTCCGCGAGCAGCCATTGCCGCGCTTCGCCCGGCGCGAACGGTGTGCCGGCGGTCTCGGCGGAGCGGTCGTCCGGCAGCCGCCGGAAGTCCGGGTACAACGCCTGCGCGGCACGGTCCGCGGTCTGCAGGTAGTGCTCGAACAGCCGGCCCAGCGCGTCGTCCCGCGTCTGCTCCTTCAGGTCCTCCGCCGCCCGCCCCGCGGCGTACGCCCGCAGCAGGTCGTGCATCCCGAACCGGTCGGCGCCGCGCGGCTGCACGAGGTGGCTCGCGACCAGCTCACGCAGCAGGTCGGCGGCGCCGGCGACGTCGGTGCCGGCCAGCGCCGCGGCACCGGCGACGCTGATCTCGGCCCCGGGCACGGAGCCGAGCAGGCAGAAGAACTCCCCGGCCGCGTCCGACACCCCGTCGTAGGAGAAGTCGAGGGTGCGCCGCAGGCCCAGCCGCTCGTCGCCGGCGACCTTCAGCTTGGCCAGCAGGTCGCCGCCGGTCAGCTCCGCGAAGTAGCCGGCCAGGGGCTGGTCGGGCCAGTGCAGCAGGTTCGCCGCGACGATCCGCAGGGCCAGCGGCAGGCCGGCGCACAGCGTCGCCAGCTGCCGGGCCGTGTCCTCCTCGGCCGCGACACGCTCCGGGCCGAGGACGTCGGCCAGCAGCGCGACCGAGTCGTCGGCGGACAGCTCCGGCAGCGGCAGGACGCGGGTGTCGACGGTGGCGGTCAGCCCGGCCAGCCGGTCGCGGCTGGTGATCAGCACCGCCGAGCCCGGGCTGCCGGGCAGCAGCGCCCGCACCTGCTCGGGCGTGGCGACGTTGTCCAGGACGACCAGCACCCGGCGGTCGGCGAGGATCGAGCGGTAGAGCGCCGCCGCGTCCGCCTGCTCGGTCGGCACCTGGCCGGGCCGGACGCCGAGGGCGTGCAGGAACCCGGTCAGCACCTGCAGCGCGGGCAGGGCGGGCGCCGGCGCGTAGCCCTGCAGGTCGGCGAACAGCTGCCCGTCCGGGAAGTGCGGCGCGGCCCGGTGCGCCCACCGCACGGCCAGCGTCGTCTTCCCGACCCCGGCCGGCCCGGTCAGCACGACCGCGGCCGGGCGGGCCCCCGCCGCGCCGGCCAGTTCGTCCAAAGTGGAGAGCAGGGCGGCGCGGCCCACGACGGTGGCCACGTTCGACGGAAGCTGCCGCGGCCGGACCGCGGCGTCCCGGACCGGCTCCGGCGGCGCCTCGATGGCCGGGTCGGCGGTGAGGATCGCGTGCTGCATCCGGCGCAGCGCGGACCCGGGCTCGACGCCCAGCTCGTCGGCGAGCACCTGCCGGGCCCGCTGGTAGGCCGCCAGCGCCTCGTCGGTCCGGCCGCCGCGGTGCAGGGCCAGCATGAGCAGTTCCCACGGCCGTTCCCGCAGCGGGTACTGCCCGGTCAGCGCGCGCAGCTCGGCGGTCGCGACGGCGTGGCAGCCCAGGTCGAGCCAGGCGTGCGCCCGGTGCTCGGTGGCGCGCACGCGGGTTTCCTCGAGCCGCTGGACGTCGGGGTGCAGCGCCTCCGGCAGCTCCAGCCCGCTCAGCACCGGGCCGCGCCACAGGGCGAGGGCGGCGCTCAGGTGCTCCATCGCGGCGGCGGGGGCGCCGGCGGCCAGCTCGTCGGCGCCGCGGCCGGCGAGCTCGGTGAACCGGCCGAGGTCGGACTCGCCTTCGTCCACGCGGAGCCGGTAGCCGCCCGGTCCGGTCTGCAGGCGCTCGGCCCCGGCGACGTCCGGGGTGGCCAGCACCCGCCGCAGTTCGGTGACGTAGGACTGGAGGTTCGCGACGGCCGAGGCGGGTGGCTGCTCGCCCCACAGGTGGTCGACGAGGGTCGCGGTCGGCACCACGGAGTTCGCCCGGAACACCAGCAACGCCAGCAGCAGCCGCGGCTTGCGCCGGGTGATGGGCAGCACCGTCCCCGCGCCGTCGTACACCTCCAGCGGTCCGAGGACGCCGAACCTGTAGCCGCTCACCGTTCTGTCCTCCCGAAGCCGGCGTGATCACACAGTAGCTGGTCAGCGGCGCAGCGCGACCGAGGATTCCGCGGTCCGGCGGGTCGGCGGTCGAGGATTGCGTATCGGGAGGGCGGCTCGCGCCGCGGTTCAGGCGGTCGGGTAGCCGATCGCGGCGACCTCGGCCGCGACGGCGGCCAGGGTGGTGGCCGGGTTGAGCGCGGTCACGACGTCCGCGGTCAGCGGCCGCCCGGCGTGGACGTGCCGCACCGCGGCGAGGTCGACCGGCGTTTCGAAGTAGTCCTGCGCCCAGTCCCGGTACGCCTCGGGGGTGCCTTCGGTCAGGAGGAGGAACAGCCAGTCGGCGCCGTCGTCGCCGTGGCGGGGGAAGGTGATGTCCCCGTGCTGCCAGGCGGTGTCACCGTGCCCGCGCCACAGGCACACCGTGACGACCGGTGTGCCGGACTCGTCGGCGGAGTCCGGCTCCTCGAGGCACTCCCGGAACGCCTCGGGCACGGCGTCGAGCACCCCGGGCCACGGCTCCTCGTCGTCGGTGGCGTAGGGACTCATCGGCGACTCGTGGTCGAACCCGCGCACCCACGCGCCCGCGGCGGTGAACACGATCGAGTACTCGTTGCCCGCACCGTCCTCCATGGACGCCCGGTCCCGATCAGGCGCGTAGCCGTGGCGGCGCTCCGTGCCGCCGGGGCTCAGCACGACGTCCAACACGGCCAAGGCGCGGCACAGCTCGCGCAGCTCCGGGATGGCGGGGAGGGCACGGGCCACGTCGTACACGGTCACCCGGGGATTCAAGCACTCACCCGGGAGCGCCGGAGACGATCTCCTCGATGCCGGCGATCACCTGGGCGTTGTCCCGGAACTGCAGGGCGTGGATGCCCAGCGACCGGGCGGCGGCGACGTTGACCTCGAGGTCGTCGACGAAGAGCAGCTCGCCGGGCGCGACCCCGTGGCGGGCGCAGGTCAGCTCGTAGATGCGCGCTTCCGGCTTGCTGACCCCGACCTCGTGCGAATAGACCAGGTCGTCGACGAGCGACTCGAGACCGTAGGCCGCCTGCTCCCGTTCCCGGGCACCGACGAAGCTGTTGCTGAGGATGCCGGTCCGGAACCGCGGCCGCAGCTGCCGCACGTAGCCGATCAGTTCGGTGTTGCCGACCCCGAGGTACTGCACCCAGAAGTCGGCCATCATCAGCTCGACCTCGGCGGCGGTCAAGCCGAGCCGCTCGACGGTGGCCTCGAGCAGGGCGGCTTCGGTCACCCCGCCGACGGCGCCGGCCGCCCACATGTCGGCGAGCCGGCCGCGGATCTCGCCAGGGGCGAGGCCGAGCCTGGTCTCCCAGGTGCGGGTGAAGTCCATGGGCCCGGTGATCTCGAGGACGCCGCCGATGTCGAACACCACTGCTCGGATGGCCATGAAACCATGCTACCGCAACGGTTTTCCGCTTTCCCCGCCAACATACTGGGACGACAGTCTCTTCCGAGCCGTCGGCGCCAGAGAAGGCTCGCCACCCGTCGGGGTTCCGTGGGCGCCGCGGAACTAGTCCGGAGTGGACGACGTGACGTACCGCGCCTGGCTGGCCGACACGAAGGCGGCGGTGGTCGTGGCCGCCCGCAGCGCCGCCCGGTGATGTGGGCGTCGAACACCACCAACGACCCGGCCGACCTGGCCGACGTGTTGGGCTCCGACAAGTACTTCGGCTACTTCTGCGGCAAGGACGAGGACGTGGGCACAGCCGGGTTCCCGGGCGCAGGTTTGCGGGTACACGTTCTGGGTTTGATTACAAGGATTACAAGCAGCGGTGCGGGTACAACTACGACTACAACGGTATTTCCGTGATGAGGTGGTCGGCTTCAGCCGAGAACGGCCGAAGCTGATGCGTAACGCTTTCCGGGAGGCGGAGATTCCACAGCGCTGACGCGCGGTAGGCTGCCTGCCTCGAACGAGGCAAAGGTGCAGCATCCATGCCCAGCACGGACCCGGACGACGACCGTCCCGTTTCGGCGACGACAAACGAGGTCAAGGACTCGTGGATCGGCGCCTCGGTTCAGGCACGTACGATCTTCGGTGGCGTCCGGGTGCAGCAGTTCACCCTAAGCGCCATCGAGCTCGTCCGCGCCTGCTGTGTGATCACCATGATCGTCGTCGCGGCAATCTCCCCTTGGCCGTGGCCCATCGCCTCGATCATCGGCAGTTGCGGGGCACTGCTTTTCATCGCCGCACGAAAGCGGCAAATCTGGGTCCGATTCACGTGTGCTACTACTTCTGTTGCCCTGGCAGCGAGCCTTTTCTGGCTACCACTCAGCCGCCCGGAACCCGCGGACCACACGCAGGCCCTCCCGTTCACGCCCGGAATCTCGCTGCAGAAAGTGAGCCACGCGTTCAACCCGCAGTTCGACCGCGTGGCGTTGTTCCTCCACAATCCCGCCGCCGAAGCGGTACCCATCGCCGAAGTAAGCCTCTACCTCGATTTCGATGCCAAGCACTGGTGGCACGACCCGGGAGATCGGCAGGAGTGGCATTTCGAAGTCGGCCGGGAGATGTTCGCGGGGCCGGCGAACCACGAAGGAGCTACTCGCCTGCACGGCACCGTCCGAGCCGGTGACAGCCAGTTCGACCTGCCTCTCGTCGGACAGGGCTTTGTGACCGCGGACGGCAGCTGGCGGCGCCTGCTCAGCTTCTCCCCGCAGATCATGGTGGCGGCCGGGCAGACGGCCGAGGTGACGATTGACATCCCGGTCGCTTTCCCCGTCAAACTGGGTACGACCGGAAAACTGTCTGAGGCGCAGTTCGATCCCGCCGCCGGATCGCTCTTCACCCACGTCCTCGTACGCACGCCGAACTCGGCCGCCCACGCCTGCGACTTCGTCCGGCAGAAGCCGGATCCCGGCCTCTGCGACACGGTCGATCCAGCCGCCATGGTGAACGCGCCGCGTTAGAGCCTCAGTCGGCCGGCGCCGCCTGGGACGCGGAAGCCGCAAGGCTTGCCAGCAGCTTGAGTCGGTCCTCCGAATCCGCCCTCGGCTCGGCCGTGTAAATCGTCAACTCGTGCATGCCAGGATCGCGATCGACAGGTCCAGCGTCTGCTACACCAGATCCAAGTCGCCCACTTCAGGATGGCAAAGGCGTCTCATCCCGTCATGGCGGATGCGGACGTCGCGGGCGGCCCACTGGGTAAGGTCGGGGCGGCCGCGGACGGCGTTTCACTCTCGAACACCGGCGAGCGCAGCAGGTCCAGCTGTGACGTGCGGTTGTCGACGTGACGGTGTGTGGCAGGTTCCGTTGAGATCAACGAACCTGGGTGCTCGTGGCGCTCTCGGCGGCTTCGGCGGGCTTGGTGCCCAAGAGCGACGTCTAAGCGACCGCGACCCGTGCCGGCCACGACGAAGGTGCGCCGGGACAGCCCCGTCGGCCGATCTGTTACGAAGGATCTCTGCTCGTCGGCTCAATGGTCCATGCCCTCGACGGTAGCCAACGGACGCGGCGGGGGTGAGTTGTCCCTCCCATAACCGCGGCTCTCCCCCGCGTCGCGGTGAACGCGGCGGTGCCGATCGCACCGGCCGGCCGGTTCGCGGGCCGGGGCCGATGCCGGCGTCCGCGCTCACTGTGGCGGCGTTCGGCTTCGGCACCGCGGCCGGGTCGTGGCTCGCCGCGCTGACTCTGATCCCGGCGATCGCGATGGCGTCTGGTCAAAGCCGGCAAGGTGAGCAAAACTCACCTTCATGCCCGAACTGAGAGTATTCAGCCTGCTTGCCCGGATCGGGCTGACCTGCTACGCGGCCGTGCACCTGATCGTCGCGTGGCTGGCCGTCCAGGTGGCGCTCGGCGACAACGAGCGGGCCGACAAGGCGGGCGCGCTGCAGATCGTCGCGGCCGAAGGCGGGGCGTGGCTGCTCTGGCTGGTCGCCGCCGGCACCGGGGTGCTGGCACTGTGGCAGCTCGCCGAGGCCGTCACCGGTCACCGGCAGGCGGAACCGCGCCGCCGGTGGGTGCGGCGGGCGATCAGCGGGGTCGAAGTGGTGCTGTACGGCCTCGTCGCCTACAGCGCGGGCAAGACCGCGACGGGGGCGTCCGGCAAGACGGGCTCGGTGGTCGCGACCGTGCTGAGCTGGTCGTGGGGCGCGGTCGCGGTGATCGCGGCGGGCCTCCTGGTGATCGCGGTCGCGGCCTGGCTGGCGTACCGAGGCGCGCGCAAGAAGTTCCTCCACGACCTCGACTTCGGCGGCGCGTCCCGCACCCTGCGGCTGTCGACCACCCGGCTCGGCCAGATCGGCTGGTGCGCGGTGGGGGTGCTGTACGCGACGGTGGGCGCGATGTTCGTCCTGGCGGCGGTCCGCTACGACCCCGCGAAGGCCGGCGGCCTGGACCCGGCGTTGAAGACGCTGGCTGTGCAGCCTTACGGGCAGGCGCTGCTGCTGGCGCTGGCCGCGGGGATCGCGGTGTTCGGGGTGTTCGCGCTGCTGGAGGCCCGGTTCCGCCGGCTGTGAGGCGGGGTCACAGCCAGCCGGCCGGGTCCAGGGTTCGCCAGGACCTCGCAGTCGTCGGGGTCTTCGTCGAGGTGGTCGAGCAGGTCGGCGAGCTGACCGGCGGACAGGCCGAGGCGGGCCCACATCTCGTCCCGGGCGCGCTGCTTGTACGTGTTCTTCGCTCTTCGTCGCTCAGCGCGGCTACTGGTGCAGGCGCTGAGTCCAGTCGGCGGGCACCCGTCCGGCCGGTCCGGGGGCGGCCTGGCTCAGCGGCCGGTGTTCCGGAGCCGCGAGGGCGGGCCCGGATTCGTAGAGCACCTCGTCGCCGTAGTCCCAGAACCACTCTTCGCCGGGCTCGAAGCTGCGCGCCAGCCGGTGCCCGGAGGCGGCGGCGTGGCCGCTGGCGTGCTGCCCGGGCGAGGAGTCGCAGCAGCCGACGTGCCCGCATTCCGCGCACCGCCGCAGGTGGAACCACCAGCCCTGAGGCTCGGCGGCGTCGCAGTCGGCGCAGCCGGTACCGCTCGGCGGCACCGTGGGGTTGATTCCTTGCACCCGGACTCCTTCGCTCACCAGCCGACTCACCCACTGTAGGCGACGGCGGCGGGATCGCAGCTTTCCGGCTGACCGGCCGGCGTACCCGGGCGGACGACACGCGCACCTGGGTGGACGACACGGCGGGCGGCCGGCGTGTCGTCCACCCCGGGCGGGTCAGGCGTCCAGGGACTGGTAGGCCGCCGTCCAGAAGTCCTGGTGGAGGCGGGGGGTGTCCGGCGAGTCCATGGCCGTCTGGGTCAGCAGGATGCCCACCATGTCCTCCGCCGGGTCGGCGTACGCGGTCGTGCCGAGGCCGCCGTCCCAGCCGAACTGGCCCGGCGAGGCCAGGTCGCGCCGGTGCGTCCGGACCGCCATCCCGAAGCCGTACCCGCCGTGCCGGCCGAAGTGGTCGCCGTACAGGTCCTTCTCCGCCTTCTGGGCCGGTGTCAGGTGGTCCATCGTCATCAACGCCACCGCCGCGCGGGACAGCACCCGCCCGCCGCCGGTCGCCAGCATCCGCAGGAACGCGTGGTAGTCGTCCACTGTGGACACCAGGCCGTCGCCGCCCGCCTCGAACGCCGGCGGGCGGCTGTACTTGCCGCCCGCGGCCTCGTCCCACACCGTGAGCTCACCCGTCGTCGGGTCGTGGGCGTAGCTCGTCGGGAGCCGGTGGATCTTCTCCGGCGGCACGTGGAACCCCGTGTCGGCCATCCCGAGCGGGGCGAACAGCCGCTCCGCCAGGAACTCGCCGAACGGCCGGGCCGCCACCCGCGACACGAGCACGCCCAGCACGTCCGAGCCGACGTGGTACTGCCAGCGCTCCCCCGGCTGGTACATCAGCGGCAGCGTGCCCAGCCGGCGCAGCCACTCGTCCTGGCCGGTCGTCGGCCAGTTCGGGGTGCCGTCGCCGACGACGCCCAGCGAAAGCGCCGCCTCCAGGATCGGGTGCGCGGCGAACACGGCACCGAAGCCGAACGTCAGGGTCAGCAGGTCCCGCACGGTGATCGACCGGGCCGCCGGGACCGTGTCGTCCAGCGGCCCGTCGATCCGGGCCAGCACCCGCCGCTCGGCCAGCTCGGGCAGCCACGTCTCGACCGGGTCGTCGAGCCGCAGCCGGCACTCCTCCACCAGGATCATCACCGCGGCCGCGGTGACCGGCTTGGTCAGCGACGCCATCCGGAAGATCGTGTCGCGGCCCATCGGCGTGGTGCCGCCTTCGTGCAGCGTCCCCAGCGCCTCGACGTGCACCTCGTCGCCGCGGCTCACCAGCGCGACCAGCCCGGGCACCGTGCCGACCTCGACGTGCCTGCTCAGCGTGTCGCGGAGCCGGCTTGAGTAACTCACTGTCTGTGACATGCCTCAGAGCATCGGGGCGAAGCGCCCCGGGAACAACGCCGATTCTGGCATCTTGGTGATAACACGGCACTTATCGTTCCTGGGGGCAGGAGTTGGAACTGCGGGACATCGAGATATTCCTGACCCTCGCCGAAGAACTGCACTTCGGCCGCACCGCGGCCCGGCTGCACGTCTCGCAGGCCCGGGTGAGCCAGGCGATCAAGAAGCAGGAACGCGGCGTCGGCGCCGCGCTGTTCGAGCGCAGCAGCCGGTCGGTGCGGCTGACGCCCGTCGGCGTGCAGCTGCGCGCCGACCTGCTGCCCGCCTTCCGCTCCCTGCGGGAGGGCATGGCACGGGCCCGGCTGGCCGCCGAGGGCAAGACCGGCGTCCTGCGGGTCGGCATGCTGCCGGCCAACGCCCACGACCTGCGGCCGTACTGGGAGACGTTTCGCGCCCGGCACCCGCAGTGGGGCCTGCACATCCGCCACAACCCGTTCGTCAACGCGTTCGCCCCGATCCGCAACGGCGACATCGACGTGCTCGTCGCCTGGCTGCCGGTGGAGGAGCCCGACCTGACCACCGGCCCGACCGTCTACACCGAACACAGCGTGCTGCTCCTGGCGCCGGACCACGCACTGGCCGGCGAGAAGTCGGTGTCGCTGGAGGTGTTCGGCGACCGCGGCATCCTGCAGGGCCCGCCCGGACCCGACTACTGGGCCGACGCGTTCACGCCGTTCCAGACCCAGAGCGGCCGCCCGATCGAACGCCACCCGCCGGACATCGCCAGCCTCGACGACATCTTCACGCACGTCGGCAACGGTGAAGGCTTCCACAACCTCGGCGGCCACGTGGCGCGCTACCACGCCCGGCCGGACATCGTGTACGTGCCGATCCACGACTGGCCGGGCCTGCGCTGGGGCCTGGTGTGGCGCAACGACGTCGAGAACGAGATGGTCGACGCCCTCTCCGCCGTGGTCCGCGACCTCGGCGTCAGCCGGTTGTGAGGCGAGCCGACCTGAACCAATTCCGTCGATTCTTTCGATTGTTCGACGGCTTCGACAATCAATGGCAACGAGGAGCATTGACGCCGGGTATCGGCCATGTTGGAATATGTCCACCAATGGGCATGAGAGGTATCCGCCATGACTTCCCGAGCAACGAAGCTCCGGTCCGTCCTGCTTGCCGCCGCACTTGCCGTCACCGCGACCGTGTCCGGGATCAATCCGGCCGGCGCCACCGCGCAGCTCAATGCTGCGCAAATCGTCGCCGATATGGGCGCAGGCTGGAATCTGGGAAACCAGCTGGAAGCCAGCGCCAATGGTGTGCCGAGTGAAACGGCGTGGGGGCAGCCGACCATCACCCAGGCCCTCGTCGACAAGGTGAAGGCCGCCGGGTTCAAGACCATCCGGATCCCCGTCTCCTACCTCAACCACATCGGTGCCGCCCCGAACTACCCGGTCAACGCGGCCTGGCTCAACCGGATCCAGCAGGTGGTCGACTACGCCTACCAGCGCGGGCTGTACGTGCTGATCAACATGCACGGCGACGGCTACAAGTCCGTCACCGGCTCCTGGCTGATCTGCGACGCCGGCAACCAGGCCGCCGTCAAGGCCAAGTACCAGAAGGTCTGGCAGCAGGTCGCGACCCGGTTCGCCGGCTACGACCAGCACCTGATCCTCGAGTCGATGAACGAGGAGTTCGACGGCCAGTACGGCACCCCGACCCAGCCGTGCTACTCGAACATCAACGCCTACAACCAGATCTTCGTCGACACCGTGCGCAGGACCGGCGGGAACAACGCGTCCCGCTGGCTGCTCGTCCCCGGCTGGAACACGAATATCGACTACACCACCGGCAACTACGGTTTCGTGATGCCGACCGACCAGTTCCGGTCGCCGTCCATTCCGGCCGCCGAAAAACGGCTCATGATTTCCGTGCACTACTACAGCCCGTGGGACTTCGCCGGCGAGGAAAACGGCACCATCACGCAGTGGGGCCGGAACGCCACCAATCCCGCGAAGAAGTCGACCTGGGGTCAGGAAGACTACCTCGACGCCCAGCTGAAAGCGGTGCGCGACGTCTTCGTCTCGAAGGGCTATCCGGCCGTCGTCGGGGAATACGGGTCCGTCGACAAGTCGGCGTTCGATTCGGCGAACAACCGGTACCGGGCCGACTTCGCCCGGGCCGTGGTGTCGACGGCCAAGAAGTACGGCGCCGCCGCTGTCTACTGGGACAACGGCTACAACGGCCAGTACGGCTTGGGCCTGTTCAACCGGGCCGCCCTCACGGTGACCCAGCAGGGCATCATCGACGCCATCAGGGCCGGCCTCGCCAGTTGACGATCACCCGGCGGTGCGCGCCCAGCCGCTCCACCAGGTCGAACCGCGAGCCACGCAGGTCCGGCGGGTCCGGGTGACCGGACGCCCCGGCCCGCACCGCGGCCACGAAGCCGCGGACGTGGGCCGGGGCCGGTACCAGCTCGCCGCCGAGGTACCCGAGCACCAGCAGGTCCTCGCCGGAGTGGGTCTCCATCGCGAACGCCCAGCCGTGCCGCTCGTCCCACAGCAGCGCGGTGTCCCGGCCGGGGTGGCGGGGCAGCCGCAGGTCCAGCGCGATGTACGCCGACGCCGGCGCGTCGAGGTCCACCGTGCACGACTCCTCCCCCACGTCCACCGCGGCGCTCACCGCGGCCAGGTACCCGGTCAGCCCGCTGCGCAGGCGGTGGTCACGGTCGATCCCGGTCAGCAGGGGAATCACCCTCTCCACGGTTCGGCAGGCGGCCACGGCGGACCGGGCCTCGACGCTACGGGCCCGCCGCCGCACGCGGATGGCGTCGTTCGGCCCGGAAACCCGGGACTTTCGGCACCTGCGGCTGTGACATCCGGGGCTTCGCCCCGAGCCGGGGGCTCCGCCACCCGGAACCCCCGAAAAGCCGCTCAGGGAGTCCGACGCCGCAGGGTCGCCGCGCCCAGCAGCAGCGCCAGCACGGCGCAACCGGCGATGATCCCGATGTCGCGCACCAGGGTGCCGTCGACCTCGGCCGAGCGGGTCACCTGCGTCAGCGCGTCCACCGCGTAGGACAGCGGCAGGACGTCCGACACCGCGCCGAGCACCCAGCCCATCTCCCCGCGCGGCACGAACAGGCCGCACAGCAGGAACTGCGGCAGCACGAACACCGGCAGGAACTGGATCGCCTGGAACTCGGTGCGGGCGAACGCGCTGACGAACAGGCCGAGCGCGG
Organism: Amycolatopsis tolypomycina; assembly: GCF_900105945.1. Lineage (NCBI taxonomy): Bacteria > Bacillati > Actinomycetota > Actinomycetes > Pseudonocardiales > Pseudonocardiaceae > Amycolatopsis > Amycolatopsis tolypomycina. The sequence continues at coordinate 6,355,498 of NZ_FNSO01000004.1, forward strand.
TGCCGAGCAGCGCGTCCAGCACCACGACCAGCAGCAGCACCCAGACCGAGCCGGCGATGTCGAGCCCAGCCAGGTCAGGGAGATCCCGGCGGCCACGACCACCTGCAGCGTCGCGAGCAGGCCGAACGCCAGCGCGTACCCGAGGAGCAGGTCGAGTTTGCCGATCGGCAGCGTCATCAGGCGCGTCAACGTCCCCGACGTGCGTTCGCGCAACGTCGTCACCGAGGTCAGCAGGAACATGATCGTGAACGGGAAGATGCCGAGCAGGGCCGGCGCGACCGCACTGAACCGCTGCTCGGAGTTGAGCACGTACCGCAGCAGGATCATCAGCACGCTGGGCACCGCGACCAGCAGCACGATCGTGCGCGGGTCGTGCCGCAGCTGGGTGAGGATCCGCCGGGTGGTGGGCAGGGCGCTCATCGCGAGGCCTCCGAACGGCCCTTGATCAGGCGCAGGAACGCCTGCTCGAGATCGGGTGCGCCGGTCTCCGTCCGCAGCGCCTCCGGGGTGCCGCGGGCGAGGAGCTGCCCGCGGTGCAGCAGCAGGAGGTCGTCGCAGCGGGCGGCTTCGTCCATGACGTGGCTGGAGATCAGCAGCGTGACGCCGGTGGCGGCCAGCTCGTGGAACAGCCGCCACAGCTCGTCGCGCAGCTCGGGGTCGGAGCCGACCGTCGGCTCGTCCAGCACCAGCAGCTCGGGCGTGCCCAGCAGCGCCGCCGCCAGGTTGGCCCGGCCGCGCTGGCCGCCGGAGAGGCGGCCGACCAGGACGCGGGCCGACGACGTGAGCCCCGTCCGGGTGATCACCCGGTCCACATCGGACGCCGGGCAGCCGAGCACCGCGGCGAAGTAGCGCAGGGCTTCGGTCACCGTCAGGTCCGCGTAGAGCGCCGGGTCCTGGGTGGCGTAGCCGATCCGCCGGCGCAGCTCGGGGTGGCCCGCGGGCCTGCCGAGCACCTCCACGCGCCCGGACTCGACCACCTGCACGCCGACGATCGAGCGCATCAGCGTGCTCTTGCCGCAGCCGTTCGGCCCCAGCAGGCCGGTCACCGTCCCGCGACGCACGGCGAAGCCGATGTCGCGCAGCACCTCGTCGCCGCCGCGGCGGACCCGCAGGCCGGCCACGACGATCGCCGGCTCGGACACGGCGTCCTCCTTCCGCCCCGGGCTCCTCATGGTGAGCGCCGGTGCGGGCGGAGACAAGAGGGGAAAAAGAGCGGGCAGATGCGCCGAGGGGGGAGGAGGCGCACCTGCCCGCAGGTGTGACGTTAGCGGAGTCTCCGTCAGTCCGCCGATCGAGCGACCGGAACGGGCGTCACCCGCACGTCTTCCCGTTCACCGCGAAGGGCGACGGCGGCGGGTTGCTGCCCGTGTAGCTGCCGTTGAAGCCGATCGAGACCGACTTGCCCGGCGCGACCGAGGCGTTCCACGGCAGGGCCGTGGCGGTGACGGCCGCACCGGACTGCGACCAGGTCGCCGACCAGCCCTGGGTCACCTTCTGGTTGCCCGCGAAAGCGAACTTCAGCGCCCAGTTCGACCACGCCGTGGTCCCGGTGTTGGTCAAGGTGAGGTAGGCCGTGAAGCCGCCCGACCAGTTGTACGACGTGTAGGTCACCGAGCAGCCGCCGGCCGGGGTGTCGGGCGGGGTCGTGAACGCCGTCGACGCCGAGTCCGGGCCGGTGAGGCCCGCGCCGTTGCGGGCCACCACGACCAGGGTGTACGCCGTCGACGGCGTCAGCCCGGTCAGGGTCGCCGACGTCCCGGTGACGGTGGCGAGCACCTTGCGGCTCGTGCCGGTCACGCTCACGACGTCGTAGTTCTTGATCCCGCTCTCCGCGTCCGAAGCCGCCGCCCAGGTCACCGTCGCGCCGGTGGCCGTGACCGCGGACACGGCGGGCTTGCCTGCCGCGGCCGGGGCGGTGGTGTCCACCCCGGACGGCGACTTCTCCGCCGTCCAGTTCGCCAGCCAGGCCAGCGCCGAGTTCCAGTTGACGGCGACCTCGTTGACCGAGTACGCCTGGATGTCGTCGACGTAGCAGCGCTGGGGCGGGCAGCCGGCGAGCAGCCGGGCCGCGGTCGGGTCCTGCAGGCCGCTGTTGGGCCCGCCGGACAGCGACCCGGGCGGCGCGGTCGGCAGCGTCGCGTCCAGCTGGTGCGCCCAGAACCGGTGGTGCACGTTCTGCACGGCCCGGTCACCGTGGCCGGCGACGTAGGAGTAGTTCGCCGGGTTGCGGCCGAGCAGGTAGTCCATGGCCGCGAACGCGCCGTTGCGGTACTTGTCCTGCTTGGTGAAGTCGTAGGCCAGGGCCAGCACGACGCCGTTGTTGGCGACCAGGCCGTTGGATCCCCACTCGTAGGTGCCGTCGGCCGTCCGGTAGGGCGCCGGGTAGCCCATGCCCCCCATCTGGGCGAGGTGGCTGTCGGCCGTGGTCGTGATCGCCGACTTGATCGCCGCGACGTCCGCCGCGGGCAGGTCGGTGGGCACCAGCGCCAACGAGATGTCGCCGAGCGCGCCCGTCGAGCCCCAGTCGAAGCCGTGGGTGTTGAAGCTGACGCCGCGGTAGAGCGACGACCCGGTGACGTCGGTGCGGTAGGCGCTCTTCGCCGTCGTCGCGAACAGTTCCGCGGCCGCCCAGTAGAACTCGTCGGTCACGGCGCCGTCGGCGTAGGTCCCGCCGCCGGTGCCGTCGTTCGGGTCGGCGAGCACGTTCGGGTTGGCCTTCGCCGCGGCGTAGGCCTTCTCGGCCGCCGTGAGCAGCTTCGCCGAGTACGCCGGGTCGATGGTCTTCCACAGCCGGGACGCCTGCGCGGCGACCGCGGCCATGTTCAGCGTGGCCGCCGTGCTCGGCGGGGAGAGCCGCCGCGGCTGGCTGTCCAGCTCGGGCCGGGTCGGCAGGGCGGTCCACGCCGCGTCGTGGATCTTGTGGTGCACCATGCCCGCCTGCGGCTTGCCGTCGGGCACCTGCATGGAGAGCAGGAAGTCGACCTCCCAGCGGGCTTCGTCGAGGATGTCCGGGACGCCGTTGCCCCGCTCCGGGATGGCCAGCTTGCCGTCGCCCAGCGCGCTCGCGTCGCCCAGCTTCAGCGCGCGCTCGTACTCGTCGAGCAGCTGCCAGGTCGCGATGCCGCCGTTGACGACGTACTTGCCGTGGTCGCCCGCGTCGTACCAGCCGCCGCGCACGTCGAGGGTGTAGCCGCAGTTCAGGTCCGACCGGCAGGGGACGTTGTTGTCACCCTGGTTCGGCGCGACGTTGACGTGGCCCGCGGGCCGCGCGTAGCTTGCGCCGACGTACTGGGCGTCGATCGCGATCCCGCTGCGCTGGTGGTAGAAGAACGCGAGCGCGTCGTAACGCAGCTTCTTCAGCCCGTCCGCGGAGATGTCGAACGGGAAGCTCGTCTCGGAGCCGACGGCGAGGGTGTACCCGGTGCCCGCGGTGTCGTAGGCGGAGAAGTCGATGTCGTGGACGCTCTCGCCGGAGGGGGCGTCCGCGCCGCGCGGGCGGGTCTGGCCAGTGGCGACCGCGGTGCCGGCGGCGTTGCGCAGCGTCCACGTCACGGGCGACGCGGAGCTGTTGATCACGGTGGCGTGCTTGGGCAGGCCGGGGGTGTAACTTTCCTGGTTCACCCGGATGCCGCTCGTCGGCGGCAGGCCGCCGGGCGGGATCACCCCGCCGATCAGCGAAATGTTGTCCAGGCAGACGGTGTTGTCCGCGGCCTGGCCGCCGAACCAGAAGGCCAGCTGGCCGTTGCCCGCGGCCGGGAAGTCCAAAGTGGACGTGAAGGTGACGGTGAAGTGCTGGGTCGACGGCGTGACCGTCAGGTCGGTGCGGGAGATCTGCCGGTAGGGCGAAACGGCCTCGCCGGCGACGGCGGAGATCTGCTGGGTGGTCGTCGCGTGCGCGTCGAACGTCAGCGTGTACTGCTGCCCCGCCTCGAACGGGACGCCGTTCTGGCCGGCGAGGGCGTCGTAACCGTTGGCCGTGCCGCCGGTGACGTCGGTGCAGAACTCACCGCCCGTGACGCGCCCGGTGGTCCCGGCCCCGGCCCACCAGGGGTCGAGGGTGCCACTGGCGAAGGTGCCGTTGAGCAGCCGCTCGTAGTCCGCGGCGGACGCGGGCACGGAGCCCGTCGTCAGCCCGAGCGCCGTCACCGCCAGTAACACCAGACCAGCCCGGATTTGTCTTGCCCGCATTCGCCATCTCCTCGTCGTCGAGCCCGGCGGAAGTGGGAGCGCTCCCAGACAGGGGACTGTAATCATGCGCGCGTGCCTTTGGCAATGATCGCGAAAGCGAGGGTGGACGCGGTACCTGCCTTCGTCTATACATACCTGGGCCACCGGGTCAGTGCGGCCGAAATTTTCGGAAAGTTTCACGACGCTCGGTGCGCCCGAAACTGTTAACGCTAACGTCCGGTCCGCCCCTCCGGAAAGGGACGAAGATGCCCGCTCGAACCCGTTCACGGATCCTGCACCTGTTCACCGCGGCCGCCGCCGCACTGTCGTTGTCCGTCGCGGTGCCACCGTCCGCCGTCGCCGCGCCCGGGAGCCCGGCGGTGACGCCGCCGCTGGGCTGGAACAGCTGGAACAGCTTCGGCTGCAACGTCAGCGAAAGCACCATCCACCAGGCGGCCGACGCGATGGTCTCCTCCGGCATGCGTGACGCGGGCTACCAGTACGTCGTGGTCGACGACTGCTGGTTCGACCCGCAGCGCGATGCCCAGGGCAACCTGCGCGCCAACGCCTCGAAGTTCCCGAGCGGCATGAAGGCCCTCGGCGACTACATCCACGCGCGCGGCCTGAAGTTCGGCATCTACCAGGTCCCGACCGACCGCACGTGCGCCCAGCGCACCGGCACCTACCCCGGCTCGACCGGCAGCCAGGGCCACGAGGCCCAGGACGCCCGCACGTTCGCCTCCTGGGGCGTCGACTACCTCAAGTACGACTGGTGCTCCCCCGCCGGCACCCGCGACGAGCAGGTCAGCCGCTTCGCGCTGATGCGCGACGCCCTGCGCGGCACCGGACGGCCCATCGTCTACAGCATCAACCCCAACAGCTACCACGCCATCACCGGCGACAAGTACAACTGGGGGCAGGTCGCCGACCTGTGGCGCACCACCGAGGACCTGCTCGACATCTGGCAGAACGGCAACACCAACAGCTACCCGATGGGCGTCGGCAACGTCCTCGACGTCACCGCGCCGCTGGCCGCGCAGGCCGGGCCCGGGCACTGGAACGACCCGGACATGCTCGTCGTCGGCCGCCCCGGCCTGACCCTCACCGAGTCCCGCGCCCACTTCGCCCTCTGGGCGCTGATGGCGGCGCCGCTCATGGCGGGCAACGACATCCGCACGATGTCCGCGGACATCAGCGCGGTCCTGCGCAACCCGCGGCTGCTGGCGGTCGACCAGGACAGCCTCGGTGCCGGCGGCCGCCGGGTCCGCGACGACGGCAACGTCGAGGTCTTCGCCAAGCCGCTGTCCGACGGGTCCGTCGCCGTCGGGCTGCTCAACCGCGGCAGCGGCACGACGACCATCAGCACCACCGCGGCGCAGGTCGGGCTCAACGGGACGTCGTTCACCCTGACCGACCTGTGGACCGGCGGCACGTCGGCGTCCGGCGGCGCGATCAGCGCGAGCGTGCCCGCTCACGGCGTCGCCGCGTTCCGGGTGTCCGGCGGCACCCCGCAGGCCGCGACGACGTCCCGGCTGCGCGACGCCGGTTCGGGCCGCTGCCTGGACGTCGACAACGCCTCCACGGCCTCCGGGGCGGGCGTGCTGATCTGGGACTGCCAGACCTCGGCCAACCAGCTGTGGACGAGCTGGGAGAACGGCGAGATCCGCGTCTTCGGCGACAAGTGCCTCGACGGCACCACCAGCGGCGCCCGCGTCTACAGCCGCTCGTGCACCGGGCAGAGCAACCAGAAGTGGACGCTGGGCTCGGACGGCACGGTCCGCAACGTCCAATCAGGACTGTGCCTCGACGTCGAAGGCGCCGCGACCGCCAACGGGACACGGGCGATCCTGTGGACCTGCAACGGCCAGGCGAACCAGCGGTGGAGCCGCGTGTGAGGCTCACCTGACCGAGGGACGCGGGGACGGTAACGCCGGGGCGGTAACGGAGCGATAACGGGATACGGACCGTCCGACAGCAGGAGAACCTTCCCGTGGAAACACCGTGCCGAGGCCCCATCGACGTCACCCGGGTCACCGGGTTCGACACCGGCACCGCCGACCCCGACGCCCTTCGCCGGGCCGTCACCACCTCGCCCGGCTACTCGCGCGCCGCGGCCGAACACCAGGCCGCGGTGCTGGACATCGTGCTGCGGGTGGGCACCACGCCCGTCCCGGAGCCGAGGCGCCGCCGCGGGGTCGTCGGGAGACTGCTCGGCCGGCGGTGAACACGGCGAAAGCCGCGACCGAAGGAATTCGGTCGCGGCTTTCGCCGTGCGCCGGGTGGGACCGGCGGTAACCGGTCCCACCCGGGCCGGCGTCGGCGCCGGATCGCTGCGTGCCCGGGACGGGGAACCGGAGTGTGCAGCTCGCTCCCTGTTCCGGGCACGCCGGACGATTCCCGGCGCGGCGCCGGATTCCGCGCCCCGGCCGGCTTCCGCACACACAACGGGCGGCCGTGGCGCGGGGACTCAGTGGCCCTGGCTCGTGCCGCCGTCGGCGATGCCGCCCGAAGCGCAGTTCTCCGGGTTCTCGCCGCTGGCCTCGTGCTCGCCCGGCGACAGGATCGGCACGCCGATGCCGTTGAGCGAGTTCTGGACCGGCACCTGGACGCCGAGCACGTTGACGTTGTTGTCGCACACGCCGAGCACGGCGTTGACGTTGTGCAGCACGTCGGTGTTGTTCAGGTTGAGCAGGCCGAGCTGGCCGGTGTGGCCACCGTGGTGGTGGTCGTGGCCGTCCGGCGTGCCGGCGGCCGCGACGCCACCGGCCAGGAAAGCGCCGGCCGCCATGGCAGCCGTGACGAAACCAACCTTCTTCAGCATTTGTTCTCCTCGGTTCAGTCGGTGCATCGGAGTCGGTGCATCGGACAGGACGGCGGCGAGGTGTGTGTTCGCCGTCCCGCGTGAGGGAAACGTACGGAGAGAATTGACCGTATTCCACTTCGCGCCACCATCGGGTGCGCCCGAAAGCCGCTGACCACGGCCTGGTTGGCCCGATCGGGTAATGCAGGTTTATCGCGCGAAAACTATTTCGGCACAATCGCACACTCGTTCAGGCCACAACCACCCGGAGAACGGCGACGGAAACAGCGCACGGGTTGTAGGCTCGTCGTACGGAACCCGTTCTTTCGACCCCGGAGCGGGTTTCCGGCCGGTGAACCGGCGAGGCGTGAACCCCCAGCCGAGCCCGCAGCCGGGCGACGCCCCGGCCTCGCCGGTTCCCGGGCAGCGAAAAGCCGCCGCGCGGAAAGTGCATCCACGCGGCGGCTTCCCCGGCCGGTTGGTCAGTGGCCCTGGGCCGTCCCGCCGTCCGCGATGGCGCCACTGGCGCAGTTCGACGGCGAGTCGCCCTCGGCCTCGTGCGCCCCGGGCGACAGGATCGGGACGTCGACACCCTGGGCGACGTCCTGCACGGGGACCTGCACGCCGAGCACGTTGACGTTGTCTTCGCAGACGCCGCCGACCGCGTTCACGTTGTGCAGCGCGTCGAGGCTCTGCACGTTGGCCAGGCCGAACTGCTCGCTGTGGTCGACCGGGTGCCCCGAGACGGTGACGGTGGTCGCGGAGGCCGAGCCGCCGAACGCGGCCAACCCGGCGGCCAGTGCGGTCGCGACGAATCCGAGCTGCTTGATCACGAGAAAGAACTCCTCAACTACCCACCCGGCACCGGCCAGCGCCGGTGCCGGGAAATCATTTCTTCCCGCCGGAGCGGAAACTTCAGTTGCCCTGGCTGGTGCCGCCGTCGGCGAGCCCGCTCGAGGCGCAGTTGTACGGCGACGAACCCTCGGCCTCGCTCGCGCCCGGCGACAGGATCGGCACGCCGATGCCGTTGAGCGACTCGTGGACCGGCACCTGGACGCCGAGCACGTTGACGTCGTTGCCGCAGAACCCGAGCGTGCCCTGCACGTTGTGCAGCGCGTCGGTGTCGTTCAGGTTCACCAGGCCGACCTGGCCGGTGTGGTCCCAGCCGTGGCCGTGCTCTTCGTCCGGCGTGCCCGCGGCCGCGATCCCACCGGTGACGAACGCGCCGGCCGCCATGGCGGCGGCGACGAAGCCGATTTTCTTCAGCATGGATTCTCCTCGATAAGACAATTGCCGCGACGGCATTCAAGGCATTGTTCCGCCGCGGTGGGAAAAAACGTACTGATGGCCCGGCGCGCGTTCCAGCCGGTTCACCGATCGTGTGGGGTGCGCGAACCCCTGACCGGGGTCGGGATAGCTCGACCGGGTGAGCGCCCGGAACGGTCCCCGTTTCGACGGCGACCGGCGCGGATGATCATCGAACCGTTACTACGCAACGTGTTCCACGTATCGAGACACTGCGACATGTCACGCTTTGGGGTTGCGTCAGTCCGCCGGATCCGCGTCGGAGCGTAACGAATTACCGAACGGCATCCTTCGAAAGTGAAGCCACTTCCGCGTTCCTACGCTTTGCCGGGGCGCCGGTGCGCGGTGCCGGACGTGAGGAGTCGTTCGTGGTGGATTACGCGGTGCTCGTGGCGTCCGCGGTGCTCTACGCGGTGGGGATCGTCGCGCAGAGCGTCGCCGCGCGGCGGGCGGGGAACCGGCCGGGCGCGGGACTGGGCCTGCTGGCCCGGCTGGCCGCCGATCGCCTGTACCTGCTGGGTTTCGCCGGCCAGGTCGGCGGGTTCGCGCTCGCGTTCTTCGCGCGCGCTTCGCTGCCGCTGTACCTGGTCCAGGCCGCGTCGTCGTCGGCCATCGGGCTGGCGACGGCGTTCGGCGTCGTCGTCCTCGGCTGGCGGATCCGCACCGGCGAGGCGCTGACGCTGGTGCTGCTGGCTTCCGGCCTCGTCGTGCTGGCGGGCTCGTCGTCGGCCTCGATCGCCACGGACCTGCCGCCCGCCGGGGTGGCGACGCTGGCGCTCGTGGTGCTCGGCACGGGCTTGGCCATGATCCCCGCGGGCCGGGCCGGGACGTTCCTGCCGGCCGCGGTCCTGTCCGGCGTCGCGTTCGCCGTCGTGGCGGTCGCCAGCCGCACGCTCGCCCACCTCGATCTCCTTGCCCTGCCGGGGAATCCGCTGACCTGGCTGATGCTGGTGGCCGCGGTGCTCGGGCAGGCCTCGATGGCCACCGCCCTGCAGCGCGGGCCGGCCGCCGCGGTCGTGGCCACCGCCGACGCGACGACGATCGTGCTGGCGTCGGTCACCGGGATCGCCGCCCTCGGCGACCACGTCGTCGGCGGGCAGGGGCCGTGGGTCGCCGCCGGGCTCGCCGTCGTCGTGTGCGGCGTCCTGCTGCTCGGCGTGCAGTCGCGGGCCGCGGCACCCGTGCTCGCCGGGGAAGCCGCGTGAGGCCGCGTCCGCTCGCGAGCGTCTCGGTCGACCTCGACAACCTGTGGGCCTACCTCAAGACCCACGGTGACCCGGGCTGGCGGGACCGGCCCAGTTTCCTGCCGTCCGCGGTGCCGCGGCTGCTGGAGATCCTCGGCGAACAGGGGCTCACGACGACCGTCTTCGTCGTGGGCGCCGACGTCGTCCGCGAAGACGGCGCCAAGGCGGTCGCCGAGATCGCCGCGGCCGGGCACGAGGTGGCGAACCACTCGTTCGGCCACGAACCCTGGCTGCACCGCTATTCCCGCGAGCGGCTCGAGGACGAGCTGCGCCGCACCGAAGACGCGGTCGTCGCCGCGGGCGCGCCCCGGCCGAGCGGCTTCCGCGGCCCCGGCTACAGCGTCACCCGCGAGCTGGTCGAGCTGCTCGCCGAACGCGGCTACGCCTACGACGCCAGCACCCTGCCGACGTGGGTCGGCCCGCTGGCCCGCGCCTACCACAACCGCACGGCCCGGAGTGCGGAAGAAGGCGCCGACGAGCTGTTCGGCGGCTTCTCCCGCGTGCTGGCGCCGGTGCACGCCTACCGCTGGCAGACGAGCACAGGTCGCGGGCCGGTCGAGCTGCCGGTGACGACGATGCCGCTGCTGCGCACGCCGATCCACGGCTCCTACCTCCTGCAGCTGCACGGGATCTCACCGCGGCTGGCCCGCGGCTACCTCCGGACGGCGCTGCGGCTCTGCCGCCTCCGCGGGGTCTCGCCGTCGCTGCTGCTGCACCCCACCGACGTCCTCGGCGCCGCCGACGCCCCCGGGATGGAGTTCTTCCCGGGCATGGCGGTGCCGGGCGCGCAGAAGGTGGCGTGGCTGGGCTGGGTGCTTTCCGCGCTGCGCGAGCACTTCGACGTCGTCGGCACCGGAGAGTACGTCCGGCGGACGGTCGTGCGGCGCACTCGGCCGGTGACCAGGCTGGACGCGGGGAGATGACCACGTTCGCGGTCGTCAGACCCGCCACGCGCGAGGCCCTGCTGCTGCGGGTCCTCGCGTGTGCGACCGTGGCGCTGGCGCCGGTCGAGGGCTACCTGACGGCCGTGCAGAGCCAGCTCGGCAAGGTCGCGCCCGCCCTGCTCACCGCAGTCTGGCTGGTGGTGCGGATCCGCCGGCGGCAGCCACCGCGCCCGACGCCGCTGCACGCGGTCCTCGCGCTGCTGGCCGTCGTGCTGGCGGCAACGGCGTCCCGGCACGCGGCGGGCGGGTTCACCGCCGAGTACACGTTGCGGTGGCTGCCGTTCCTGGTGGTCACGGCGGTGCTCGCGGACGTGGCGAGCCGCGAGGTACCGATCCGCTGGTTACTGCTGGCGGCGGCCGCGGGCGCCACGGTCGCGGGCGCGGGCGCCCTGTACAGCCTGGTCGCCGAAGGCGAGGCCCGCGCGAGCGGACCGCAACCGGACCCGAACGACCTGGCGTACTTCCTCGTCGCGGCGGTCCCCCTGCTCGCGGCGCTGCACCACCGGGGCCGCGGCGCCATCCCGACCGCCGAGGCTCCCCGGCTCGCCGCGCTGCACCGCCGGGGCCGCGGCGTGATCCTGACCGCCGCCGGCATCATCCTCGTGGCCGGCGCGACCGCGACGTTCTCCCGCGGTGGCGCGCTGGGCCTGGCCGCCGCGGTCGGGTGGCTGCTGCTGCGGCGCGTGCTGCCGTGGCGGGTGGTCGGCGTCGCGGCCGCGGCCGTCGCCGGGCTGGGTGTCGCCGCCCTGCTGTTCGCCGGGCCGCAGCTGGACCGGGCGTTGCAGGAGAAGAGCTTCATCGCTGCGTCCAATGTGGACACCCGGGAGCTGCGCTGGCAGGCGGCGGCCCGGATGCTGACCGCTCACCCGGTGCTCGGCGTCGGCCCCGGCGGGTTCCGCGAGCACTACGCCGCCGAGTCGCACAACGCCGAGGTCGACGAGCAGACCCCGGTGGCGCACAACATGTACCTCGAGGTCGCCGCGGAACTCGGCCTGCCCGGGTTCGCGCTGTTCGCCGGGGTGGTCGGCGTCGCCGCGGTGGCGAGCGAGCGGACGGTCCGGCGGGCCGGGCCCGGGCCGCAGCGGACGGAGGCGGTCGCGATCCAGGCGTCGCTGCTCGCCGTGCTGGTCACCTCGACGTTCCTGTCCGAGCAGTACTACCTGCCGTTGTGGTCGCTGGCCGCGCTCGCCGCCGCGGCCGAAAGCCGGAATTGCCGAGAAGGAGAGGGAAGCGCCGATGCGGGTGCTGCACGTGATCAGTGAAATGGGGGCGGGCGGGGCGGAAACGCTCGTGGCCGGCATGGTGGCCCGCGGCGAGGAGTACGGCTGGGTGTCCGCGGTCGCCAGCGGCGGCGGCTTCCGCGCCGACGCGCTGGCCGCGGACGGCACGCCGACGTTCCCCGTTCCGCTCGCCCGCCGCAGCAAGGCCGGCGTGCTGAAGGCGGCGTGGGCGACCCGCCGCGCGATCGCCCGGTTCCGGCCCGACGTCGTGCTGGCCCACAACGTCGGCGCGAGCCTGGTGACGCGGCTGGCCGGACGGCGGCCGGTCACGGTCTTCCACGGCGTCGCCGACGCGGACCACCCGGCCGCGGCGCGGATCCTGCGTCGCACGTCCGCCCAGGTCGTCGCGGTCTCGGCGGCCACCGCGGACCGGCTGGCGGCGGCGGGCCTCGCGCGGCCGGTGGTGATCCCGAACGCCGTGTTCCCGCGGACGCCGGTGTTCGGCCGCGCGGAGATCCGCGCGTCCCTCGGCGTCCCGGAGCGGACTCCGGTCGCGCTCTGCCTGGCCCGGCTGGAGCCGCAGAAGCGCCACGACGTGCTGCTGGACGCGTGGGCCGCGGTCGACGGCGACGCCGTGCTGTGGCTGGCCGGCGACGGCAGCCTGCGGGGCGAACTGGAACGCCGGGCGCAGGCGCTGGGCCGCCGGGTGGAGTTCCTCGGGACGCGCGCGGACGTGCCGGACCTGCTCGCCGCGGCCGACGTCACGGTGCTGACGAGCGACTGGGAGGGCCTGCCGCTGGCGGTCCTGGAGTCGATGGCGGCCGGGCGGCCGGTGGTCGCGACGGACACCGGCGGCATCGGCGCGGTGCTGGCCGGCGGCGGCGGGATCGTGGTGCCCCGGGCGGACCCGGCCGCGACGGCCGCGGCACTGAACCGGCTCCTGTTCGACCCGGCGGAACGGGAAACCGTTGGCAGGTCGGGAATCCAGGCGGTCGAACGCGACTACGACCCGCACACGCTCATGAAGTCCTACGACGAGTTGCTCCGAGGTGCCCGATGAAGTCTGTTGTCTCGAGCGTCGCCGCGGCGCTGCTGGTGGGTGCGCTCGTGCTGCTCGCCGGCTTGACGCGCGGCGAGGAGTACCAGGGCCGGGTGAGCCTGCTCGCCGGCCCCGCCGCGGCGGACGGCGCGCCTTACGGCGAAGTCGTGTCGCTGGCGTTGCCGGCGCTGGTCGAGCTGGCCCGCAGCCCGTCGGTGCTCGCGGCGGCGGCGCCGGCGTCCGGGTATTCGCCCGACGAGCTGGCCGGGCACGTGTCGGTCGAGCTGGTCCCGGCCTCGGGCCTGGCCCGGGTGTCGGTGCGCGCGGCCTCGGCAGCGCAGGCCGGCGCGACAGCGATGGCACTGGGCAAGGCGATGATCGACGCGGACCTGCTCGCACCGGCCGGGAAACTGCGGACCCTCGACTCCCGCCCCGAGGTGATCACGGTGGCCCCGGACGCCCCCCTGGTGACGGGGCTGGCCCTGGTCGGAGCGGTCGCGGCCGGCCTGGCGACGGCGTCGGTCCGCCGCCTGACCCCGGGCGGCACGGGCCCCCTGCGCCGCGCACTGGCCGCGGCGGGAGTGCACCGTCCGGTGGCGGTGCTGCGCGAGCCGGACCCGTCCACACCGGACAGCCTGGCGGTGCTGTGCCGCGCGGCGGGCCACCCGGTCCGGGTGCTGCCGGTGACCCCGGACCTGACCGAGACGGCGGCCAAGCTGGCGGCGGGGCTGCCGGAGGAGCACGGAGCGGGCACGTCGGTGGTGGCGGTGACCACGGGCGGCCGCAACCAGAAGGCCCTGACCGCAACGGTGAGCGTGCTGCCGGCGGACGCGGTGCTGGTGGCGGTGGTGCTGGCATGAAGCTCGGACACCGCACGGCCCCGGCCACAGCCGGCTCCCGCGGCGCAAGCCACGGCGCCGACCCCGCCGCCGACTCCGACCCCACCACCCCAACCACAACCGCAGCCGACTCCGGCCCCACCACCCCGAAACACCGTGCCGGCCCCGGCCGGCGGCCGACCCTCCTCACCCGCGACTCCGGCCTGTCCCCCAAGCAGCGGCTCGTCCTCCTCCTGGCCACCCTCGCCGGCGCCGCGAGTGCCTGGCACGCCCTCAAACCCTCCTGGCAGGTCCCGCTCCCGACCCCCGCGGTCCTCGGTGAGGAGCGGTTGCAGGACTTCCGCGACGCCCTCTACTTCCCCATCCGCGAATTCCTCGACGGCGGCAACCCCTACGACCCCGCCGCGATGTTCGCGCACTGGCCCGTCCGGCAGGACTTCAACCTCTACCAGCCCTACCACCTCCTGCTGCACGCGCCGTTCGCGCTGCCCGGGTACCGCGTCGGCGCCGTCTCCTTCACCCTCTTCTCGCTCCTCCTGCTCGTCGCGCTCGCCGCGCTGACCGCCCACGCCGTCCGGCGGTACGTCCCGGTTCCGTTCGCCGTCGTCACCGCCGTCGTCGCGGCGCTGCTGGTGACCAGCCAGGTCGGGAAGGCGCAGCTCTACGTCGGCCAGGTCAACCCGCTGATCGCGCTCGGCGCGGCCGGCGCCCTCCTCGCCCGGCGCGACCGGCCCGGCTGGGCGGCCGTCGCGCTCGCGCTCGCGTGGCTGAAGCCGCAGTACGGCTTCCCGCTGGCCGTCCTGCTGTTCGCCCGTGGCTCGCGGCGGGTCGCCCTCACCGGCACCGCGATCGCCGCGGCGGCCAGCCTGCCCGTCGTCGTGCTCCTCGTCGTGCGCAGCGGCGGCGTCGGGCCCTTCCTCGACGTCATCGTCGCGAACCTCGCGCACGCGCGCGGCACGTCCTACGGCGCGGTGGATTCCGTTACGGCGCAACGCATCGACGTCGCCGCGGTGTTCTTCCGCGTCACCGGCTGGGTGCCCGACGGCGCCGAGTTGGCGGTATTGGCCGGGGTGCTGGTGACGAGCGCGCTGCTCGCCCGGCGCACCACCGAACCGGTCGCCGACCTGCTGACCGTGCTCGCCGTCGTGGTCTGTGTCGTGCACCAGCCCGGCGACGTGCTCATCGCCGTGCCCGCGATGGCCGCCGTGGCCGCGCTGTGGTGGCGTCGCCGGGGCGAGGCCGGGTGGACCGCGGCCGGGTTGGCCGTCCTCGCGCTCGCCGTCCCGTTCGCGCATCTGTACACAGTGGACTCGCTGTTCGGTCCGCGGACATCGGTCACTGTGGACGGTGCTGCGGTGGTCGTCGCGTGGGGCCTCGCCGTGGTCGCCGCGAGGCGGGTCGCGTGACGACCGCGCTCGGGACCCGCGCGGTCCGCGGCTCGCTGTGGCTGGGCGTGGTCAACCTCGTCAGCAAGAGCAGCCAGATGCTGGTGACGCTGGTGCTGGCCGCCCTGCTGACCGAGGGCCAGCTCGGTGCCGTCGCACTGGCGGTGGCGCTGGTGAACCTCGGCCAGGTCGTCCAGTCGATCGGCGTCTACGACGTCATCGGCCGCACCGCCCGCGACCCGCGCCGGACGGCGGGCACGGTGCTCACGCTGAGCGTCGGCGCCGGGCTCGTCCTGGCGGTCGCGCTGGTGGCGGCGGCCGGCCCGCTCACGGCGTTGCTCGGCACCCCGGACGCCGCCGGGCTGGTCCGGCTCGCCGCGCTCGGCCTGCCGTTTTCGGCCGCGGGCGGGGTGCAGATGGGGCTGATGCACCGCGAGCTGGACTTCCGGCGACGCCTCCTGCCCGACGGCGGCAGCGCGGTGCTGGGCGCGGCGCTGACGGTCGTGCTCGCCGCGTGCGGCGCCGGCCCGCTGTCGCTGGTGCTCGGCCTGCTGGCCACGGCGGTGTCGCAGCCGCTGCTGGGAGCACTGGCCCGCGGCGGCGTCCGGCCGTGCTGGGACACCACCGCGGCCCGGGAGGTGCTGCGCTGGGTGGCGGTGGTCGGCCCGGCGGCGGTCGTGGGCGCGCTGCTGGTCAACGTCGACTACTTCGCGGTGGGCCACGTGCTCGGCCCGGACGCGGTCGGCGTGTATTCGCTGGCGTACCGGCTCGCCTGGGTGCCGTACATCATGGTGGCGGTCGTGCTCGGCGCGGTGGCGTTCCCGGTGTTCACCCGGCTGCAGCGCGAAGGCGCGCCACTCGGCGGGGCGGTCACCCGGTTTACCCGCGCGGTCCTCGTGGTGACGGCCGGGCTGTACCTGGCACTCGCGGTCCTGGCGGACCACGTGGTGCTGCTGGGCACGCGCTGGGCGGCCGCGGCCGCGCCGCTGGTGCTGCTGTCCGGCTACGGCGTCGGGATCTGCCTGCTGCAGATCTGGTACCAGGCGGTGAAGGCGACCGGCCACGTACGACGATATCTGGCCCTGGAGACGACGCACCTGGCGTTGCTCGCGGCGGGACTGGTGGCGCTGACCCACGCGGGAATCGGGACGGTCGCCCTGGTGCAGTGCGCGGCAGCGTGGCTGGTGGTGCCGCTGGCCTGGCGGGTACTGGCCGGGCTCGGGGTGGCGCCGTCGCCGGCGGAGCTGGGCGGGATGGTGGTTCGCGTCGCGCTGGCTTGCGCGGCGGGCGCGGTGCCGGCGGTGCTGCTGGAGCGGTGGTTCGGGGCGACGCTGCCGGGGGTGCTCGCCGAGGCGGCGGTCCTGGTCGCCGGGTACGCGGGGGCGACGGTGCTGCTGCAGCGAACCGCGCTCGCCGAACTGCGCCGGGGCGGCCTGCGGTGAACCCGCCCAGCCCACCACCACCGTTCTCGCGCACCCGCAGAGGCCGCCGATGAAGTCCGTCCACCCCCACCGCGGAGGCCGTCCGTGAAGCTCGTCCACGTCTCCCAGCCGGTCACCGCGGGCGTCGCCGTCGTCGTCCTCGAACTGGCCCTTGCCCAGCGGGATCGCGGGTGGTCCGTCACCGTCGTCTGCCCGCCCTCCGGCTGGCTCGCCGATCGCGCCCGCGACGCCGGCATCGAAGTACGCGGCTGGAGAGCCGGCCGCGCACCCGGCCCCGGCTCGCTCGCCGAAGCGCTGCGGCTGCGCCGGATCCTCGCCGACCTCGATCCCGATGTCGTGCACCTCCACAGCTCGAAGGCCGGGCTCGCCGGGCGGCTCGCCGTCGGCGGTGGCCGGCCGACCGTGTTCCAACCCCACATGTGGTCCTTCGAGTCCGCGAGGGGGCCCCTGCGCCGCGCTTGCGCCGCGTGGGAGCGCATCGCGTCGCGGTGGACCGACCTGCTCGTGTGCGTCAGCGACGACGAACTGGCCGCCGGCCGGGCCGCCGGGGTGACCGCCGAGGCGGAAGTCGTCTGCAACGGCGTCGACACCACCCGCTTCATCCCCGGCGACCGGACGGCCGCGCGGCGGCGGCTCGGGCTGCCCGAACACGCGCCGATCGCCGTCTGCCTCGGGCGGCTGGCCGAGTTCAAGGGCCAGGACCAGCTGCTGTCGGCGTGGCCGGAGGTGCTGCGGCGGATACCCGGCGCGCAGCTCGTCCTCGCCGGCGACGGGCCCATGGGTCCGGTCTAGCGCGAGCGGCACCCCGTGGCGGGCCACGCGTCCGTGCACTGGCCGGGCCACACCGACGAGCCGGCCGCCTGGTACGCCGCCGCGGACGTCGTCGTCCTGCCTTCCCGCGCCGAAGGCATGGCGCTGGTGCCGCTGGAAGCGATGGCGTGCGCGCGGCCGGTCGTCGGGTTCGACGTCGGCGGGGTGCGCCAGAGCGTCGCGGACGCCGGCGCCGTGCTGCCGCCCGGTGACCTCGGCCGGCTCGCCGACGCCGTCGCCGCGCGCCTCGCCGACCCCGCGCTGGCCCGGCGCGAAGGCGAACGCGGCCGCCGCCGCGCGGAACTGTCCTTCGACCGGGGGCGGATGACCGACCAGATCGCCGCCCTCGTCGACAAACTCACCCCGTCGGAGCGCCTCTCGTGACCCGCATCGCCTATCTGCTCACCCAGGACCGCGGTGGCCCGGTCGACGTCACCGTGCGGCTGGCCGCCACCCTCGCCGCCGACGGCCACGACGTCCGCGTCTTCGGCCCCGTCCCCGCGCGGGGTGCCGCGCTGCTCGAAGGCCGGCACGAGGAACTGGCGGTGTCGGACAAGGAAGACCTCGCCGCGGCGGGCCGCGCGCGGGCGGCGCTCCGGGCGTGGCAGCCGGACGTCGTGCACGCCCAGGACCGCCGGGCGGGGCTGGTGATCACCGGCCTGCGGTTCGCGCGCGGCCCGCGTCCCGCATTGGTCCAGACCTATCACGGCGTACCCGACGACGTCGCCGAGCCGTGGTTCCGCGGGGAGCGCCGGGCGGCCGGGCCCTCGGCGTACACGCGGACGGTGCTGGCCGCGGACGCCGTCGTCGCCCGCGTCCTGGACCGGACGGTCGTGCCGGCGTCGGCGATGGGGGACTTCCTGCACCGTCGGCTGCGGGTGCCCGCGCGGCGGCTGGTGCACGTCGACAACTGCGTCGCCGCCGCCGACCCGGCTCCGCCTCGGGGTCCGGTGCGGCACCTCGTCTTCGCCGGGCTTCTGGTGGAGCGCAAGGGAGTGCTCGGCCTGCTGGCGGCGTTGTCGCTCCCGGGCGTCCTGCCGGCGGACGCGCGGCTGACGGTGATCGGCGACGGCCCGGAGCGGGCGGCCGCGGAACGGGCCGCGCGGCAGCCGCCGCTGGCCGGGCGTGTGACGTTCCTCGGGTTCCGGCCGGACGTCCCGACCCTGCTCGCCGAGGCGGACGCGCTGGTCCTGCCGTCCACAATGGAGCAACAGCCGCTGGTGGTGGCCGAAGCGATGGCCGCGGGCAAGCCGGTACTGGCCACGGCCACCGGCGGCGTCCCCGCCATGCTCGACGTCCCGGGCGCCCCGGCGTTCCTGGCCCCGCCGGGCGACGTCCCGGCGCTCGCCGACCGGCTACGGGCCCTGTTCGCCGAACCGGATCCGGGCCGGCTGGGCCGTCTCCTGGCGGAACGCGCCCGCGCCCGCTACCGCCCGGACGCCTGCGCCCGCCGTCACCTGGCCCTCTACGACCAGCTGACGACCTCGTGTCGTCCCGCCAATCACGGGTGACGACCCTTCAATCACGCGAGATGACCCTCCGGTCACGCGGCTGCACGTGATCCGGGCCGGAACTCGCGTGATTGGAGCCGGGACTCGCGTGATTGAAGGCAGAACTCGCGTGATTGAAGGCAGAACTCGCGTGATTGAAGGCAGAACTCGCGTGATCAGAGGGTCATCACCCGTGATTGGGGGGTCGACACGGGTCAGCGGGCCCAGAGGCGGCCGATGCGGAGCTCGTCGCGGGTTACCCGCTTCACTAGTTGCTTGGGGTCGACCAGGATGACCGCGTCCGCCGCTTCCACCGTGAGCGGGGGTGGGGGCGCGGTCGACGTGGGCGAAGCCGAAGTCGACGGCGAAGCCGTGGGAGAAAGCGTGGGGGTGGGGGTGGGGGTGGGGGGTGGGGTGCCGGGGCGGACCAGGCCTTCGGGGGCGACCACCGTCTGGGTGGCCGCCGTCGTGTTGACCGCGACCCAGCCGTGGGTGAACGTGCGGGTCCACACGCCGTTCGGCAGCCTGCTCGCCGCGTCGACCGCTTCGCCGAGGCCGCTGTCCTGCAGGGTGGACCACTCCGGGTCGCGGTAGTCGTCCGTCGTCGCGCGGGTCCAGCACGTCTGGGGGCCCGCCAGCAGGGCCGCGCTCGCGTAGCCGGACCGCTCCTCGCGCGCGTTGTGCGTCCGCGTCACCAGCAGCAGCCACGACTCGCCGAGGGCGGCCTGCGCGCGCAGCTCCTGGAACTCGTTGCCGCGGAACGTCAGCAGCCCGCCCGTGCCGCCGTTCTCGCGGAACCCGAAGTTCTCCTCCATCGCGCCGCCGAAGCGGGAGTGGGCGGTCCACCGGCCCGGCACCAGGTGCGTCTCGGACACGTTGGGCACCAGGATCTTGTCCGAGTTCGTGAGGGCGTCGCCGGCCTTGGCCAGGAACGCGTCCAGGCCGTCGCGGAGCTTGCGGTCGGTCTCCGCCACGTTCGCCGTGCCCGCCAGCACCGCCGGCGAGTAGTGGCTCAGTGAGTTGAAGTCGTTGTCCGCCAGTACGCCGTCCCAGCCCTCGCGCTTGACCTCGGCGACGACGGCGTCGGTCCAGGCCTGCTGGTAGTCCGGGTTCCACACGGCCATCTGCCAGTGCTTCGGGTACCCCTGCCACTCGATCCGCCGCCCCTTGGTGTCCAGGGCGAACCAGTCCGGGTGGTGCTCCTGCGCGGCGACGTAGCCGATCCCGCTCGGCAGGAACACCGCGTCCTGGCCGCCGTCGACCGCGCCCGGGTAGTTGCGCGTGCTCGACAAGTCCTTGTACACCAGCACCTTCACCCGCGGGTTGAGCTGGCGCAGGCGGCGCATGGCCGTGCCCTGGTCGGCGTTGAGCACGACGACCTGGTACCGCTTGGCCGCCAGCTCGATGTCCCGCGACGTCGGCGGCTCGCCGATCCCGTACCACCACGCGCACGGGGCGAGGGGCTTCGGCGACGGCGCCGAGATCTCCTGCGCCGAGCTGGCGACGCAGCCGGTCAGGCAGCTCGCCGCCAGCACGGCCGCGGACGTCCAGGACACCACCGGGTGCCGTCGGATCAGCGTTGCCTTCGGCACAGCAGTTCTCCCACCGTGAGGATGATGATCTTGACGTCGAGCCACAACGACCAGTTCGCGATGTAGTAGTTGTCGTAGCGCGCGCGGTCGGCGATCGAAGTGTCCCCGCGCAGGCCGTGCACCTGCGCCAGCCCGGTCAGCCCGGTCGGCACCCGGTGCCGGGCCCAGTACAGCTCGTGGACGGCGGAGAACTCGTGCACGAACACCGGCCGCTCCGGCCGCGGGCCGACCAGCGCCATGTCGCCGCGCACCACGTTCCACAGCTGCGGCAGTTCGTCCAAAGAGGACCGGCGCAGGAAGCGGCCGACCGGGCCGACCCGGTGGTCCCCCACCACCGACCAGCGCGTCTGCGAATCGTCGACGGCGGCCTGCCGCA
This sequence comes from Amycolatopsis tolypomycina, assembly GCF_900105945.1. Taxonomy (NCBI): domain Bacteria; kingdom Bacillati; phylum Actinomycetota; class Actinomycetes; order Pseudonocardiales; family Pseudonocardiaceae; genus Amycolatopsis; species Amycolatopsis tolypomycina. Next base: position 6,376,151 of record NZ_FNSO01000004.1, read on the forward strand.
CGCTGCGCAGCTTGAAGAGCACGAAGGTGCCGCCGTCCATGCCGACCCGCACCTGCCGGAAGAAGACCGGGAACCCGCTCTCCACCGCGACCGCCAGCGCGCAGACCGCGATGACCGGCGCGAGGACGACGAGCGCGGCCGCGGCCAGCGCCGTCTCGACCGCGCGCTTGACCCACCAGCTCGGACGACGGGTCGGCGCGCCGCCGAGCCACACCAGCGGGTAGCTGCGGAGCCGGTCGACGCCCGGGCCGTCCGGGCACAGCTCGAACAGGTGCGGCAGCACCAGGGTGACGCAGCCGAGGCGGTGGGCGGTGATGGCGGCGTCGACGATCGCGCCGTCGCCCTCGTCGGCGGGGGCGAGGATCACCGTGCCCGCGCGCAGCCGCGCGACGGCTTCGGCGAGGTCGCCGTCGATCCGCTCGACCGGCAGGCCGGCGGGCGCCGGCTCCGGGCCGGAGGCCGCGATGCCGACCGGCAGCAGCCCGAACTCCGGGTGCTCCAGCATGGTCCGCACGAGCTCGCCGCCGATCCGGCCGGAGCCGACGACGACGGCCCGGTCGCACCGCCGCAGCCGGCGGCGGCCCCAGCGGCCGACCGCGAACACCGCCGGGCGGACGGCCTCGCTCAGCACGGCGAAGCACAGCACCAGTTCCTGCATCCGCGCGGTGTCGTCGCCGTCCATCCCGGCCACCAGCCCGGCGCCGGTGACGAGCGCGAACGCCAGCGCGGTCGCGGTGACCGAGCGCGGGAGGTCCTGCAGCCAGGACAGCCAGAGGCGGCGGCGGTGGACGCGGCCGGCCACGCGGGCGCCGGCGAGGGCCACGGCGGTCACCACGGCGCACGCCGGACCGGGCCCGGTCCGCAGCACCGCGGCCAGCCAGGCGGCGCCGTCGACGGCGGCGAGCAGCACGGCCACGGCGTTGACCCGGGCGAGGAGCGGCCGGGAGCGGACGGCGGCGCGCGGCCGGTCGCCCGGGCGCACCCGCCGCTGCGCCGGCACCGTTTCGGTGACGACCGATTCTCTGAGTTCAGTCACCGGTCTCGACCTCTGCTTGACATGAGGATTCCATTCTCGCTTTCTTCACGACTCAGCCATTCGAGGCAACACCGGCTCGATCGAGTGAATTTTCCTGTGCAGCCCCGCAAATCCACCCGATCGGGGCGATCGACCGACCCGATCCGGTGATTTCTGGAAACACCAAGTAGTTCTGATGGCGCGCATCCTTCCGGGGGACTTCCGAGGCCACTAAAGAAACCACACAACATAGCCGAGTAAGACTCGACGGCCCCACCAAACCCGAGTCCGACCGGGTGACGGGCAAAGACGAGGAAAACCAGACGAGGGGAACCGTGGCGCGCGAAGAAACCACCCTGGCCACACTGTCCGAACCGGACCGCACCGAACCGGATCCCACTGAACCGGATCTCCCGAGGGAACGGACCGGCGGACGGGCGCACGTCGTGCTGCCCGCGTTCAACGAAGAAGCGTCCCTGCCGCCGCTGCTGCACCGGCTCGCCGACGTGGCCCGCACCGAGCAGGTCACCGTCTGGGTCGTCGACGACGGCTCCGCGGACGCCACGGTCGCCGTGGCCGAGGCGGGCTACGGCGGGCTCGACGTCCGCGTCGTGCGGCACCTGGTGAACCTCGGGCTCGGCCGCGCGGTGCAGTCCGGGCTCCGGGCGGCGCTGGAAGCCGCGAGCCCCGACGACATCGTCGTGGTGATGGACGCCGACGACACGCACGACCCGTCCCTGATCCGCGCGCTGCACGCGGAGATCACCGCCGGCGCCGACGTCGCCATCTGCTCGCGGTTCGTCCCCGGCGGTGACGACCGGACCGCCCCGTTCGGGCGGCGGCTGCTCTCCCGCGGCGCGGCCCAGCTGTTCCACCGCGCCCTCGACGTCGACGGCGTCCGGGACTTCACCAGCGGCTACCGCGCCTACCGGGCGTCGCTGCTGGCGCGCGCGTCGGCGCACTGGGGCGAGCGGCTCATCGAGGAGCAGGGCTTCGCCTGCATGGTGGAGCTGCTGCTCAAGCTGCGCCACTGCCGCCCGGTGATCACCGAGGTCCCGCTGGCCCTGCGGTACGACCGCAAGCAGGGACCCAGCAAGCTGAAGCTGCGGCGGACCGTCGTGCAATACCTGAAACTGCTCGCCCGCGACCGGCTCAGCCCGGCGCCCTACCGGAAGCTGTGACCCGGTGACCTCTCCCGACTCCCCGCACGTCGCCGTGATCGGCGGCGGCATCTGCGGCCTCGCCGCCGCACACCGCCTCGCCCACCGCGGCACCCGCGTGACCCTGCTGGAGAGCAGCGACCAGCTCGGCGGCCTCGGCACGTTCTTCGCCCACGAAGACCGGTGGATCGAACGCTTCTACCACTGCATCATGCCGTCGGACGCGAGCCTGCTGGCGCTGCTCGGCGAACTCGGCCTGCGGGATGCGGTGCGGTGGCGCGAAACCACGATGGGCATGGTCGTCGACGGCCGTCACCACGCGTTCAACTCCGCGCTCGACCTGCTCCGGTTTTCGCCGCTGCGGCTGCCCAACCGGGTGCGCTTCGGCGTCGTTTCGCTGCTGCTGCGCCGGTTGGGGCGGGGCCGCGACCTCGACACGCTGCGCACCGAGGACTGGCTGCGCGGCCTCTACGGCGACGTCGTCTGGGAAAAGCTGTTCGCGCCGATGTTCGGCTCGAAGTTCGGCCCCGCTTTCGGGGACGTTCCCGCGCTGTACCTGTGGCAGCGGCTGGGCCGCGAGCGCAACGTCGCCACCCGCGGCTACCCGGACGGCGGATACAAGACGATCATCGACGCGCTGCGGGCGTCGATCGAGCGGGCCGGCGGCGTGGTGCGCACCTCGGCGCCCGTCCGGCGGCTGAGCAGCACCGGCGACCGCTCGGTCCTCGCGGTGGCCGACGGCGAGGTCATCGAAGCCCGTCACGTCGTCTCCACCGTGCCGCTGCCCCAGCTGCGGCGCATCGCCGACGACGCGCTCGCCGCCCGGTTGCCGCGGACCGACCTGCCCTACCAGGGCGTGGTCAACGCCGTGTTCTTCCTGCGGCAGCCGGTCACCGAGCACTACTGGACGCCGGTGCTGCACTCGGGCACCGAGTTCGACGGGGTCGTCGCGATGTCGGCGCTGGCCGGCCCGCACGACGGCCGCCACCTCGTCTACGTCATGCACTACACCGACCGGGAGTCGCCGCTGTACCGGGACGACGACACCGCGATCGCGGCCCGCTGGTCGGCGCAGCTGCGCGGCCTGTACCCGCAGCTCGGCGCCGACGGCATCGAGGAGGTGCGGGTGTTCAAGGCGCCGTTCGTGGAACCGGTGTACCCGCTCGGTTACCTGGCCGCGCGGCCGTCGGTGACCGTGGGCGGCACCGGCCTGCTGCTGGCCACCACCGCCCACGTCTACCCGGACGTCACGAGCTGGAATTCGAGCGTCGGCCTGGCGAACTCCGTCGTCGACGCGCTGGCGGTTCAGCCCGCGGCCGCCCCGGCGCGCTGATCGAGCAGGGCGTCCAGCGCCGTCACGATGCGGGCGGTGGCGGACCCGTCGCCGTACGGTGACGGGACGTGGCGGAGGCGCTCGCGGTGGCCGGCGACGTCGTCGAGCCACCGGGCGACCTCCGCGCCGATCGCCGGGCCCGGCAGCACCCGCGTCCCGAACGTCCCGGCGATCTCGGGGCGCTCGGTGCTGCGCCGGACCACCACGACCGGTCGCTTGAGGACACTCGCTTCCTCCTGGATGCCCCCGGAATCCGACACGAGCACCGCGGCTTCCGCGGCCAGCGCGAGGAACGCCGGGTAGGCCTGCGGCTCCAGTTCGACGAGCGGGGCGAGCAGGGGCCGCAGCCCGAACCGCTCGACGCTCTTGGCCGTGCGCGGGTGCAGCGGGAACACCACCGGCAGCGGCAGCCGGCCCAGCTCGTGCAGGATCACCGCCAGCCGCCCGGCGTCGTCGACGTTCTCCGGGCGGTGGATCGTGGCCAGCACGAACCGGTCCCGCTCGAGCCCGCGGGCGGCCAGCACGGCCTGCCTGTCCTCTGTGGACGGCAGCGCGGCCTGCAGCGCTTCGACGACGGTGTTGCCGGTGACGGCGATCCGTTCGGCGGGCACGTTTTCGGCCAGCAGCTGCGCGCGGTTGAGCTCGGTCGGCGCGCAGCACAGGTCGGCGAGGTGGTCGATCAGCACGCGGTTGTGCTCTTCGGGCATCGCGCGGTCGTGGCTGCGCAGCCCGGCTTCGACGTGCACCAGCGGGAGGTCGTGCGCGTTGGCGGCCAGCGCGCCGGCGAGCGCGGACGTCGTGTCGCCCTGGACGACCACCGCCCGGCCGGGCCGGTCGGCCAGTACCTCGTCGACCGCGCTGATCGTCCGGCCGAGCTGGCCGCCGCGACGGCCGGCGCCCACCCCGAGTTCGTGGAACCGGTCGGACGGCGGCAGGTCCGCGCGGATGCGGGAGTACAGCGACCGGTCGTAGTGCTGTCCCGTGTAGACGACAGCGCAGTCTTCGCCGAACGCCCGCATCAGCGGGGCGAGCTTGATCAGTTCCGGCCGCGTGCCGCAGACCAGCGTGATTCCCCCGGTTCCGGCGGGGTGCACCGCCGGGGAACTGGCACGGAGATCTGCGGTGGTCGTCGACATGCGGTGCGGTCCTTTCGGGCGATGAGTTCGCCGCACGCTACTGACCGGAACCGCGAAACCGGTGGCGACTCAGTCGATCGTGTGACAATGCGGTGTCGCACCGGGGAAATGCGGACGCCCTAGAATGGGCCGTCGGAATACCGGACAGGACGGCCCCGCTCTTGCTCAAGAAATTCGCGGCACTGGCGCTCGTGGCGCTGGCGGCCACCGTTTCCGCTTCCGCTCCCCGTGCCGACGCGGCGCCGAACCTGCTGCTCCCCGACCTCCGCCAGGCGCCGCCGGGGTGCGCCGGCGGCAGTTCCGGCGAAGTGCTCCTGTGCACCGCCTGGGACGTCTGCCCGGTGATCGAGCCCGCGGCCCCCAACGGCCGCTGCGTCGCGCCGTCGGTGGCGAAGGCCGTCCGGCTCCGGTTCACCAGCGCGGAAGAGAACATCGGCGACGGACCGCTGCTGCTGTACGGCCGCCGCGACAGCACGAACCAGCCGACGATGGCGGTCCGCCAGGCGCTGCGCAACGGCACGGACGGCTCGATCCCGGGCAGCTACGCGGCGGCGCAGCGCGCGACCGGGGCGTTCACCTACTACGAGCCGGCGCTCGCCCACCAGCACTGGCACCTGATGAACTTCGAGCACTTCGCGCTGGTGTCCCGGCAGGGCAAGACGGTGGTCACCGACCGCAAGAACGGCTTCTGCCTCGGCGACCGGTTCCAGGTCCACGACGTCGGCCGGTGGCCGCACGTCCCGGGCGACACCGGAACCGACGCCGAGCTCGCCGCGAAGCTGCGCGACAACATGTGCCGCCACCACGAGCCCACGGCGCTGGAGGTGATGGAGGGCATCTCGGTCGGCTCGGGCGACGACTACAAGTACACGGTGGACTTCCAGTGGCTGGACATCACGCACGTCCCGAACGGCACGTACGACCTGGTGAACACGGTGAACGCGGACCGGACGCTGGTGGAGACGGACTACCGCAACAACTCTTCGGCGGTGGCGCTGTCGATCGCGTGGCCGCAGGGGGTGCCGGGCGCGGACGGGACGATCCCGGCGGCGCCGATCGTGCGGTTCCTGCGCAGCTGCCCCGGCCAGCCCCGCTGCGCCTGAGCCGGCCGCCCTACCAGGGGCGGCCCGCCGCGAGCCGCGCGGTGAAGCCCGTCTCGTCGCGGTGCAGGGTCACCCCGCTGCAGATCTGGTGGGCGATCCAGAGTCCGCGGCCGCCGATCGTCCGGTCCGCCGGCAGGAGGCCCGCGAACGGGTCGGCGGGGCCTTCTCCCGTGTCGTGCACCGTCACCACCATCTGCCCGGCGCCCGCCCAGATCCGGACGCGCACCGGCGGCCGGCCGTGGCGGAGTGCGTTGTCCACGATCTCGCTGACCGCCAGCACCAGGTCGTCGACCTCGGCCGCCGTCAGGTCCGGCGGGGCCGTCGCCAGCACCGCGCGGCGGGCGTCCCCCGGGCGCGGGTCGGCGAGCTCGGCCAGCGGTGCCTTGCCCTCGATCGGGAACGGCGTCATCGGCCGGGGGTCGGTCAGGAAGGACCGCGGGTCGACGTAGCCGGTGTTCGTGCGGTGGCCGCCGGGGGTGGCGACGAACGGGTGGGTGCGGGTGACGTCGTCGAGGACGTGGCTCGGGGTGGTCCGCGTGTCGTAGGCGCACACGCTGCGCAGCGGGAACTCGTCGTAGGCGTGGTTGACCGCGGCCTCGTAGCGGGCCCACCAGTCCCACGACGTGTCGATCTCCACCCGCGGGAGCTCGCCGAAGACCCGGATCCCGGCGGCGCCGCCGGCGACGAAGCCGGCCAGCAGCTCGCGGTAGGACTTGATCGCCGCCGCGGGCCGGGCGTAGAGGTCGCGCGTCGTCAGGTAGTCGACCCGCGCGGACGACGGCAGGGCAGCGCGCACCAGCTCGGCGTGTTCCGGCTCCATCGACACGAGCGTCGGCTCGCCCGCGGCGAGCCCGCCTTCGAGGAACGGCACGGCGACGGCGAGCAGTTCCTCGTCACAGCCGTAGCGGACGGCGGCGTGGTCGTGGCCCCGGCTCATGCGGCACGCTCCACGCGCACGCCGGTCAGGTCCAGCAGCTCGACGAGCCGGGCGGGGGTGGCCAGCCGCGTCCGCAGGACCACCGTGGTGGCGTGCCGCTCGGCGTAGCCTGCCAGCGCGACCAGGCTGCGGTGGTCGGCGAAATCGAGGCCGGCGGCGTCGAGGACGACCTCGCCGCCCTCGGCACGCAGGCCGGCGCGCTCCAGTGCCTGCGGCCAGAGCTCGCGGGAGTCCAGGTCGAGCTCGCCGCCGAGCGCCGCGGCGCTGCCGTCCCGCGCGTGTCCGTGCAGGTGGAAGGGGGCCCCGCCGTCGTGGGCGGTGGGGTGCATGCACGCGAGCTGCGCGACGACGTCGCCACCGAGCTCGGCCACGTCGTAGCCGCACATGGCCGACATCGGATGGGCGGCCATGTAGTGGTCGACCAGGTGCTCGTAGCGGGCAAAGGCGTCCACCTGGGCCGGCGTGCGCACGAGCGACGTCGCGTCGGCGGCGACCCGCAACCCGGTGAACCCGGCGGCCAGCGCTTCGGACGTCGCGGCGGCGTAGAGCTCGACCTGCCCGGCGGGATCGACGACGGCACCGGTGGTGTAGGTGGCATCGACGGAGGCGACCTGGACCGCACCGCGTTCCAGGCCTTCGTCGCACCGCTCGTCGGCCCGCAGCTGCCCGGTCAGCACGGCCTCGTCACCAGGAGCGACGTAGAGCACCCGTTCCCCGGCGGCGAGCCCCTCGGCCAGGAACTCCTGCGCCCGGCTGACGAATTCGCCGCGGCGCCGGTAACCGCGGCACACGTGGTCGCGAGCCGGCGAAGACGGTGGGCGTTCCCGCTCGGTCGGCATCGGCACGGATCGAGCCTACGCCGCCGTGGCGGGGTGCGGCCGTTCCGCCCGCGCCGCGGGGTCGCGTTCACGACGCGGCGGCGCGGGCGGCCGGGCCGGGTCGCGGCGCTTCCACCCGCACAGCCGGGCCGGGTCGCGGCCCTCCCGCCCGCGCCGCGGGGCCGCCTCACTCCCGCGCCGCCGGGCCGGGTCGCGGCGCTTCCACCCGCACGGCCGGACCGGGTCGCGGCCCTCCCGCCCGCGCCGCGGGGCCGCCTCACTCCCGCGCCGCCGGGCCGGGTCGCGGCGCTTCCACCCACGCCACCCGGCCGGGCCACAGCCCTCCCGCCCGCGCCGCGGGGCCGCCTCACGGCGCCTCGACCCGCAGTCCCGGGTCGCGCACCTCCGCGGCCGGCTTCGCGCACACGCAGAACAGGTTGCCCTCCGGGTCCGCGAGCACCACCCAGTCGTCCGCCGGGTCGTCGTCGACGTGGCGGACGAACCGTGCGCCCAAGCCGATCAGGCGGTCGACCTCCTGCTGCTGGTTGTCCGTGTACAGGTCGAGGTGCATCTGGTCGCGGGCCGAGACCGGCGCTGCCGAGCGCTGCAGGGACAGGTTGACGTGCCGGCCGCGCAGCAGGCGGAAGTCGGCTGCCGCGGAGGTCGGCTCCAGGTCCAAAGCCGCGCTCCAGAAGCGTGTCATCGTGTCCAGCTCCGTGCAGTTGATCACCATGCTGCCCAGCCTGATCGCCATGACCACCCGGCTACCCGCTCCGCCCGGCGCCGAACCCGCGGGCTACCCCCGCCGGTGCAGGTACGCGGCTATCCGGACGCGCAGGGCGCGGACGTCGGCGAGTGCCACCGTGAAGGAACCGGCCTCGGGCGGGTCGCACGGCCCGGCGACGTGGACCAGGCCGTCCTCCGGGTCGTGACGGGGCTCCGCCCAGGCCGGGTCGCCGTCGAGCGTCAGGCGGCCCGCCCTGGCCCGCGCCGTCCAGTACGTCGGCAGCTTCATCACCTCGCCGAGCGCCTTAGCGAAGCCCGGGAGGTCCTCCTCGCGCAGGGCCAGCCCGCGCCCGTCCCGGGCCCGGGACGCCGCCGCCGTGACGTGCGTGAAGGTGGCCTCGTCGCCGGACGTCCGAATCGTCCACTGGGGCAATTCGGTCAATGTGGGCACGCTTGCTCCTCGTCTCGCCGACCCCAGGCGCGCCCATCCTAGTTGATCAGCGTCACCTGCCCAGTGCGAAACTCGGGTGCGGCGGCTGGTTGTACGCCGTGTTCTGCCAGGCCACCGCCTCGCGGTACTGGCGGTCCTGCATCAGCGACACGTGCGAAATGCTCGTCGGGTCCGTGGTCGAATAGATCCGCAGTGCCCGGTTGTCCGACGTCGGCCAGACGACCTCCTCGCGCCAGTCGCCGAACAGGTCGGCCTGCAGGGACGGCGTGTTCTTCGTGCCGTTGTTCGCGTGCACGCCGGACGCCGTCAGCAGCCGCGTGTCGCCGCCGGTGCCGTACTTGTCGATGTGCGTGCCGTCCAGCAGCTCGCGCTGGGCGTCGCCGTCCCAGTAGACGACGAAGTTCGCCGACGACGGCTTGCGCCCGATGTTCTGGCCGCTGGTGTTCAACAGTCCGGACACCGCGGACGACCACGACTCGGCACCGGGGCTGCCGGCGTAGATGTCGTCCGACACCCCGCGGCCGTTGTCGCAGTTGCAGGAACCGTTCTGCCAGATGATCTGCCCGGTCCGTGCGTCGGCCATCCAGGCGGCCGGCTTCGACTTGTCTTCGTCCACTTTGAACTCTTCGAGCCCGGCCCGGCTCGGGATCAGGTCGCCGACGTGCATGGCGTCGCCGTGGCCGTTGCGGGTGTTCCACAGTGGACTGCCGTTGTCGTCGATCGCCATGGCGCCGAAGACGATCTCGTCGCGGCCGTCGCCGTCGGCGTCGGCGATGGCCAGCTGGTGGTTGCCCTGGCCGGCGTACTGAGAGCCGGCCGAGTTCGAGTCGAACGTCCACCGCCGGGTCAGCGCGCCGTTCCGGAAGTCCCAGGCCGCGATCACGGTCCGGGTGTAGTAGCCGCGGCTCATGACGAGGCTCGGCCGGGACCCGTCCAGGTAGGCCGTCCCGGCGAGGAACCGGTCGACGCGGTTGCCGTAGCTGTCGCCCCACGACGACACCGTGCCGCGCGGCGGGTCGTAGTTCACCGTGGACAGGACGGCGCCGGTCTGGCCGTTGAACATCGTCAGGAACTCCGGGCCCGAGAGCACGTACCCGCTGGAGTTGCGGTAGTCGGCGTTCGCGTTGCCGATGACCTGGCCGGTGCCCGAGCGGGTGCCGTCCGCGGTCTTCATCGCGACCTCGGCCCGGCCGTCGCCGTCGTAGTCGAAGACCTGGAACTGCGTGTAGTGCGCGCCGGCCCGGATGTTGCGGCCGAGGTCGATCCGCCAGAGGCGGGTGCCGTCGAGCCGGTAGGCGTCGACGTAGACGTTGCCGGTGTAGCCGGACTGCGAGTTGTCCTTCGCGTTGGTCGGGTCCCACTTCAGCACGAGCTCGTACTGGCCGTCGCCGTCCAGGTCGCCGGCGCTGGCGTCGTTGGCGGTGTAGGTGTAGCCCTCACCGGACGGCGTCGTGCCCCCGGACGGCGGCTGGATCGGGACGTCCCGGGTGTTCGCGGCGAGACCGCTGGTCAGCGTCAGCGACTCCTCCGCCGCGAAGGCGGACATCCGCTCGGTCCCGCCGGCCACCGCGCGCACGGTGTACCGGGCGCCCGCCGGCGCGCCCGCGTCGACGAAGCTCGTCGGGCCGCTGACCGGCGCCGACGTCACCCGGGTGCCGTCGCGGTAGACGTTGAACGCCACGCCGGCCGGGTCGTCGGCGAGCAGCCGCCAGCCGACGGTGTTGCCCTGTGCGGTGTGGACGCTGACCACCCCGCGGTTCAGCCTGTCGAGCTGGGGCGCGGCGGCCGCGCCGGTGGCCGGGGCGGGCACCAGGGCCGCCGCGGCCAGCACGGCGAGGAGGACCGTTCGCTGCCTGAGTGACATGAGGACTCCTTTGTCCCGGACGAGCACTGTGCTTGGTGGTCAGCCTGCGGTGCAGGCGCTGCCGTTGAGCGTGAACGCCGTCGGCGCCGGGTTGCTGCCGCCGTACGTGCCGTTGAAGCCGATGCCGGTGGAGGCGTTCGGGGCCAGCGCGCCGTTCCAGCTCAGGTTCTTGGCCGTCACGGCCCCGCCGGACTGGGCGAAGGTGGCACCCCAGCCGGGCAGCGTCACCTGCTGGCCACCGGCGAAGGTGAAGGCCAGCGTCCAGCCGGTGAGCGCGCTCGTGCCCGTGTTCGTGATGGTGACGTTGGCGGTGAACCCGTTGCCGCCACCCCAGTTCGACGCGGAGTAGGCCACCTTGCACGAACCGGACCCGCCGCCCGCGCTCGTCGTCGCCGTCGCGACGCCCGAGGCGGCCGAGGTGTTCCCGGCGGCGTCCCGGGCCCGCACCTGGTACCGGTAGGTGCTCGACGCGGCCAGCCCGCTGTCGGTGTACGACGTCGTCGCGGTCGAGCCGACCACGGCGAACGTGCCCCCGCTCGCGCCCGGCGCACGCAGGACGTCGTAGCCGGTGACGCCGACGTTGTCGGTCGACGCGGCCCAGCTCAGCGTGGCACCGCTCGACGTCACCCCCGACACGGCCGGCGTGCCGGGGACGGACGGCGCCTGGGTGTCGACCTGGCCGCCACCGAAGATGGTGGCTTCCTTCGAGGTCTGGCGGACTCCGTTGGCACCGTTGAGGAACCGCTCGCCCCACGGCGTCAGGCTCGCCGGGTCGAAGTTGTTCGTCATGTCGAGGTAGCCGACGTCGCTGCTGTTGCCGCTCCACGACCAGCCGAGGTAGCCGAGGCCGCGGGCCTGCGCCTGGGCCATGATCGTGTCCTCGTCCGGGTTGCCGTCGCTGTGCATGTTCCCGAACTCGCCGACGACCAGCGGCAGCCCGGCGGTGCGGAAGACGTCGAAGTAGGCGTTGATCTCGGCGGCGGTGTCGTAGACGCCGTACATGTGGATGGAGAACACCGTGTTGCGCTGCGGGTCGGCGGTGAACACCGTGGCCGCGTTGTCGCGCATGATGTTCTGCCAGTCCTGGCCCCACATCGGCGCGTCGGCCATCAGCAGGTGCTGCAGCCCGGCCGCGCGCAGCCTGCTGATCGCGCTGCTCGTGGCGCTCGCCCAGGTCGCGCTCACCTGCTGGTTGTTGCCGAACGGCTCGTTGCCCAGGTTGATGACGACGTAGTTCTCCTGGCCCTTGAGCGCGTTCGCGACGCTGATCCAGTAACTGGCCGCCTGGTCGAGGGTGGCGGCGCCGCTCTGCTCGCCGTAGCCGGTGGTGTCGTGCACCTCGAGGACGCAGATCAGCCGGTTCTGCTTGCACAGCCCGATGGCGCTGGTGACCTCGGCGGCCGGCGTCGGGCCCCACCGCTGCCCGCTGCCGAGGACGACCCGGACCGTGTTGGCGCCGAAGGACTTGATGTCGGCGAAGGCGCGGTTCTGGCTCGGGTACCAGACGTAGGCGTGGTTCACCCCGCGCATCACGAACGGCGAGCCGTTGGCCTCCAGGATCCGCGTGCCGTCGACGTGCAGGCCGGTCGCCGCGGGCGTGTCCGGGCCGAGCGCCGCCACCAGGGCGGGGTACCAGCGGCCTTCGATCTTCTGGATGCCGGTGGTGGTGTTCGGGTGGACGCCGTCGGTCGTGTCGGCCGCGGTGTCGAACCCGGTCCACTGGTCGACGACGGTGATCGGCGACGCGGCCGTGGAGTTCGCCTGCGCCCAGCCGGGGATGGCGTTGTTCAGGTCGACCACCCGCTGACCGCAGGCGGCGCAGTTGCCCGGGTTCATCGGGATGATCTTCGCGACGATCAGCTTGGTCGCCGGGTTGGCGGCCCGCATCTGGCCCAGCAGCGTGGTGTAGGCGCCCAGGATCGTGCTCGCCGGGATGTTGTTCCAGACGTCGTTGGTGCCCAGGTGCATCAGGACGATGTCCGGGTGCGTCGCCGCCAGCCAGCCGGGCAGCTGGTTGTCCCGGGCGATCCCGGTCGCCAGGAACCCGCCGTGGCCTTCGTTTTCGCCGTCGTAGGTGAAGCCGCAGCCCTGCGCGGGCAACGTGCCGACGAAGTCGACGTCGGTGTGGCCGGTGTCCTGCAGGTGTTTCCACAGCAGCGCCCGCCAGCAGCCGGGCGACCCGGTGATGGAGTCGCCCAGCGCCATGACCCGCGCGGGCGCGGCCGCCTGGGCCGCGGCCGGGGCCACGACGGCACCCGCGACCAGCAGCAGGCCGGCCACGAGCACGCGGAGGAATCGCCAGTTCATTACCGACCTCCTGGAGAACCACTCGACAGGAAAGTTTCAGGCTGGGAGCGCTCCCACGGTAACACGGGAGACACCGGGCGGACATCGGTCGCCAGGACAGAAACCGGTCAACCTGCTTAACGTTAAGCTGCCCGTGCCGGATCGCGAGAAAGCGTTTTCTGGAAAGGTCGTGAGTGTACTCACGGCCGGCCCACCCGCCTGGCCCGCCGCGGACGGCGGCTCGACTCGCGGACCACCAGCTCCGGCGTGAACACCACGTGCCGGTGCTCGTGCTCGGACGGCGACTGCGATTCGGCGAGGAGCAGGGCCGCCGCCGTGCGGCCGATCTCGTGCCGCGGCTGGCGGACCGAGGTCAGCGGCACCGCGGCGGCCGCGGCGAAGTCGATGTCGTCGTAGCCCACGATCGCCAGGTCCTCCGGGACCCGCACCCCCGCGCGGACCGTGGCCTGGAGCAGGCCCAGCGCCAGCAGGTCGTTCACGCAGAAGACGGCGTCCGGCCGCACCGCCCTGGCCAGCAGCTGCTCGCCGGCCCGCAGGCCGCACGCCACGTTGAGGGCCGGGACTCCCAGCACCTCGAGGACCTCGGGCGGGCGGCCGGCCAGCCGGATCGCGTCCCGGGCACCGCGGTGGCGCTCGGCCGACTGGTGCAGGCCGGCCGGGCCGGTGACCACCACGATCCGCGCGCACCCCTCGGCCAGCAGGTGCGTGACCGCGAGCTCGCCGCCCTGGCGGTCGTCCACGGCGACCGAGCACAGGTCCTCCTCGGCCGTCGGGTGGTCGAGCAGGACCACCGAGATCCCCCGCTCCCGCAGCCACCGCACCGGCACCGGCCCGGACGCCACCGGCGTGATCAGCACCCCGTGCACCCGCTGCGCGGCCAGCAGCTCGACGTGCCCGCGTTCCTTGGCGACGGATTCGCCGCTGTTGCAGAGGATCACCGCGTGCCCGGCCTCGCTCGCCGCCTCTTCGACGCCGCGGGCGACGTCGGTGAAGAACGGGTTGCCGACGTCGAGCACGACCAGGCCGATCGTGCGGGCGGTGCCGGACCGCAGCTGGCGGGCCGGCTCGTTGCGGACGTACCCCAGCGCGTCGATGGCGGCGAGGACCCGCGCGCGGGTGGCGGCGGCGACCACGTCGGGGCGGTTGAGCACGTTGGACACCGTGCCGACCGACACCTCGGCCCGGACGGCGACGTCCCGGATCCCCACCGGCGGCTTCACCGGACGGCCACCGCGACCGCGGCCAGCACCAGCAGCCCCGGCGCCACGACCACGAAGCCCGGCGCCTGGACCACGACGACCGCCACCACCACGATCGCGACGACCAGCCCGAGGCTGCCACGCCAGTCCGAGACCGTCCCCCGCCCGGCGTCGGCCAGCACCGCCGGCCAGTGCCGGTCCGGCCGCCACGCCGCCGCGGCCCGCAGGCCGGCCGCCATCAGCGCGGCGAGCACCAGCCCCAGCACGGCCCCGAACACCCGGCCGCCGGGCAGCCCGCCCAGCACCGCGAGGACGTCGACGGCCCCGACCACCAGCAGGCCCGCGGGAGCCAGCAGCGCCACCGGGTGGGCGAGGGCAGCGCGGAACAGCCGGGCGAACCGGCGCACGGACGGCGTCCGGCCGTCCGCGGCGACCTCGGCGAGCAGGACCGAGCCGGCGGCCGCCGCGGCCAAGGACGTCATGACGAACACCGAGGCGGCGCAGGCCAGGAGGCCGACGAAGAGCACCTCGGCCAGCAGCGTCAGCGAGCGGTACTGCGTCTTCATCCCTTCAGCCCCGACGTCGCCACGCCCTCGACCAGGTAGCGCTGGAAGGCGAAGAAGAACAGCCCGATCGGCAGCAGCGCGAGCACCGACATGGCGAACATCGGGCCGAACGCCGACTCGCTCGTCTGGTCGACGAAGATCTGCAGCGCGAGCGGCAGCGTGAACTGCCCGGGATCGTTGAGGTAGATCAGCTGCGAGAAGAAGTCGTTCCAGGTCCAGATGAACGTGAAGATGGCGGTGGTGATCAAGGCCGGCCGAAGCAGGGGCGCGATCACGTACCGGAACGTCCGCACCGGCCCGCAGCCGTCGATCGTCGCGGCCTCGTCCAGCTCCCCGGGCAGGGCGCGGATGAACTGGACCATCAGGAAGACGAAGAACGCGTCGGTGGCCAGGAACTTCGGCAGCACCAGCGGCCAGAACGTGTTGACCATCCCCAGCTTCTGGAAGATCACGTACTGCGGGATGAGCACCACGTGCTGCGGCAGCATGATCGTCGAGAGCATGAACCCGAACATCGGCCCGCGGCCCCGGAAGTGCAGCCGGGCGAAGGCGTACGCGGCCAGCGAGCACGAAACGACGTTGCCGAGCACCGCGCCGACCGAGATCACCAGCGAATTGCCGAAGTAGTGCCAGACGCCGTACCCGGCCACCCCGGCGAACACCTGCGTGTAGTTGTCGCCGGTGGCGTGCACGGGCAGCAGGGACAGCCCGGCCAGCACCTCCTCGGCGGGCTTGAACGACGCCGAAACCAGCCACACGACCGGGTACAGCAGCACCACGAGGATGAGCACCATCAGCGCGTGCCACCCCCACGACCGGCGGGTCACCGGCCCTCCCCCGCGTAGAAGACCCACCGGCGCGAGCCGCGGAACAGCAGCGCGGTGAGCACGCCGATCACCACCAGCAGCACCCAGGCCATCGCCGAGGCGAAGCCCATCCGGAAGTCGGTGAACCCACGCTGGTAGAGGTAGAGCGTGTAGAGCAGGGTCGAGTCGCTGGGCCCGCCACGGCCGCTGCTGACGACGAACGCGCCGGTGAACGACTGGAAACTGTGGATGGTCTCCAGCACCAGGTTGAACAGCAGCACCGGGGACAGCATCGGCAGCGTCACCGACCGGAAGCGGCGGACCGGGCCCGCCCCGTCGAGCTCCGCCGCCTCGTACAGCTCCTTCGGGATCTGCTTGAGCCCGGCCAGGAAGATGACCATCGGCGCGCCGAACTGCCAGACGGCCAGCGCGATCACGGCGAGCAGGGCGAACTGCGGCTGGTCGACCCAGCCGCCGGTGTCGAGGCCGAACGCGGCCAGCACGCGGTCGGCCGTGCCGCCGGTCGAGAACATCGCGCGCCACACCAGGGCGAGGCTCACGCTCGCGCCGAGCAGCGAAGGCGCGTAGAACGCGGAGCGGTACAGCCCGGCGCCGCGGTGCGCGCGGTTGAGCAGCATCGCGACGGCCAGTGCCAGCCCGAGCTTGAGCGGCACCGAGACGCCGACGTACTGCGCGGTGACGCCGGCGGCGTGCCAGAACCGGTCGTCGCGGGTGAACATCGTCGTGTAGTTGTCGAGGCCGACCCAGCGCGGCGCGTCGAACAGGTCGTAGTCGGTGAACGACAGGTACAGCGACGCGAGCATCGGGCCGATCGTCAGCACCAGCACGCCGAGCAGCCACGGCGACAGGAACAGGTACCCGGTGCCCTGGCCGGCGCGGCGACGGCGGGACGCGGCCGGCTCCCGCGTCGCCGGCCTCTCCAGCACAGCCTGTGTCATGCGCTCCTCCGTCAGGATCCGAGTGACTGCTGCGCCGCCTGCACCACGCGCGCGGCCCCGTCGGCGACACTCGTCCGGCCGAAGATCACGTCGTCGTACACGCGCTGGAAGTCGCGCTTGACCGCCGCGGATCCGGTCGGCCACAGGCCGGTCGCCGGGCCGATCCGGTCGGCGACGGACTTCTCGTAGTCGCACACGGCCTTCGTGGCGGCCTGGGCCGCGCCGCAGACCTGCTCGCGGATCGCCGTGTTCGGCGGCAGCCCGCGGGCCACGCCCAGCAGCTTCCCGGCTTCCGGGTTGTTGACCAGGAAGCTCAGCAGCTTGGCGGCGGCTTCCTTGTGCGCCGAGCGCGACGCCACGGCGAAGGTGACCGGTGGCATCGCCGCCATGCCCGACGCCGGCCCGTCGGACGGCAGCGGTGCCGCCTTGATCCCCGGGCCGTAGCTGGAGAGGTACGCGCTGAGGCTGGAGTCGTAGTTGATCTCCGACCCGGCGCGCTTGGTGACCAGGCCCGAGTTCGGCATCGAGCCGTCCATCTTCGTGGTGACCTCGGGCGCGGTGACGGCCTTGGCCGCCCGCAGGCCGCCGGTCAGCGTCCAGAACTGCGTCAGGTCGGCGGCGGTGAACCCGAGCTTGCCGTCCTCGGTGTAGAGCTGCTTGCCGTGCTGGTGCAGCCAGACCTCGAACCAGTCGATCGCCCAGCCGAAGTCGGTCGTGCCAGCCACCCCGGTCGCGGCCACCTTGCGCAGGCCATCGCCGAACTGCGTCCACGTCCAGCCCTTGCCCGGCCCGGACGGCGGCTCGACGCCCGCCTTGGTGAAGATCGCGGGGTCGTAGGCGAGCATCTGCGTGGTCTGGCCGCCGGGCACGGCGTACTGCCTGCCTTCGATCTTGCCGCCGGCCAGCAGCTCGGGCGCGATCCCGGTGACGTCGATCGTCTTGCCCACGAAGGAGCTCAGGTCCTCCAGCACGTGCCGGTGCTGGTACTCGCCGAGCGTCGCACGGTCCAGCTGGACCAGGTCGGGGGACGCGCCGCCGGCGACCTGGGTGGACAGCTTCTGGAAGTAGGCGTCGTACGCGGCGTACTCCGTCTGGACCGTGATGCCCGGGTTGTCCTTCATGAACAGCTCCACCGCGGCCTTGGTGACCTTGGCGCGGTCTTCGTTGCCCCACCACACGAAGCGGATCGTCGTGGGCCCCGCCGCGGCACCGCCGCCACCGCACCCCGTGACCAGCCCCGCCAGCGTGACCGCCACGGCCGCCACCAGGCCGGCGCGCATCCGTCCGTTCATCGGATTTCCCTTCTGCAGACCAGCACCGGGCGAGCTCACCGGAATTTCGGTCTTGAATCGGTTCAAGCACGGTAAGTCCGCGCCGCGGGCGGCGTCAACCAGCAATGATCCCGGCGAAAGTACCGATACTTTCGAATCGGTCGAACGGATTCGGCCGTTCATCCGATGATCGAGAAAGCGCTTACTCACGGACTGGACTGTTCGGGTCGGGCGGGTTGACAGACGCGGAAACGTCTGGTTTGAATCGGTTCATCGAGCTGATCCGGAGGCCGGCGATGTCCCCGCAGTTCCCCCTTTCCCGACGTGTCTTCCTCGGCGGAGTCTCGGCACTGGCCGCCACCGCCGTCACTCCCCCCGCGGCCGCGACGGCGGCGACCCCCACGGCGTCCGGCGGCGAGGTGCGCCTGCACTGGCTGGACGGCAGGCCCGCCGCTCCCGTGGGCTGCGCCTTCGGTGTCCCCTGGCCACGGGGAACGCTGGCCAGGACCGTCCCGCTGGCCCTGCACGCCGGTGACGGCTCGCCAGTGCCCGTGCAGTCGTGGCCGCTGGCGTACTGGCCGGACGGCTCGGTCAAGTGGACCGGCCACGCCGTGACGTCGGCCGCCGGCGCGGACGGCTTCGCGCTGGCACCCGGGACACCCGCGCCGCCACCGGTTCCGGTCACCGTGCGCCGGTCACCGCGCGAAATCGTGGTGACCAACGGAACGGTCGAGCTGAAACTCGCGACGACCGGCACGGTCGCCGTGCCGTCGCTCTCGCGCGGCGGGCGCGTCGTGGCCCGTGACGGCGAGCTCGTGCTGCGGCTGCAGGACCAGCCGGACGACGACTCCCGGGCACCCCGCCGCGAGGACTGGAGCGGCGTCGTCGAACGCGCCGAGGTCGAGCAGGCGGGCCCGGTGCGCGCGGTGGTGAAGCTGACCGGCCGGTACCGGCGCGACCGCGGCCGCGGCACCCGCGCGATCCTGCCCTGGACGCTGCGGGTCTACCTCGGCGCGGGCGACGACTCCCTGCGCGTCGTGCACAGTTTCCGCTGGGACGCCGACGAAAACCACGATTTCGTCCGCGGGCTCGGCCTGCGGTTCGCGGTGCCGCTGACCGACGAGCCGCACAACCGGCACGTCCGCTTCGGCACGGCGGCCGGCGGCGTCTGGGGCGAGCCCGTCCGGGTGCTCACCGGCCTGCGCCGCGACCCCGGCACGGCGGTCCGCAAGGCCCAGACCGACGGCACCGCCACGCCGCCGGTCGCGCAGTGGGGCCAGCAGGTGCGGGACGGCTACCGGAAACTGGCGCTGTGGAACGACTTCACGCTGTTCCAGGAGTCCGCCCGCCACTTCGCCGTGTGGAAACGCACGAGCGCCGCGGGCAGCTGGCTCACGCACGCGGGCCACGGCGACCGCGCGTCCGGCTTCGGCTACGTCGGCGGCCCGGCCGGCGGGCTGGGCTTCGGGCTGCGCGACTTCTGGCAGCGTGCCCCGCGCTCCCTGGACATCCGGGGCGCGGCCACGGACACGGCGTCGGTGACGCTCTGGTCGTACTCCCCGCTGGCGCCCGCGATGGACCTGCGCACCTACGACACCGTCGCGCACGGGCTGGACCTGTCCTACGAGGACGTCCAAGAAGGCTTCGCGACCCCACAGGGCATGGTGCGCTCGGCCGAACTGCGGCTGTGGGCCCTGCCGGCCACGCCGGCCCGGGACACCATCGCCGCGCTGTCGGCGACGTTGACCGCGCCGCCGCAGCTCGTCACCGATCCGGCGACCTACCACGCGGCCGGGGTGTTCGGCCGGTGGAGCCTGCCGGACCGCAGTACCCCGGCCCGCGCGGCCCTCGAAGACGGGATCGCGCGGGAAATCGCCTTCTACGCCGACCAGGTCGACGAGCGCGAGTGGTACGGGTTCTGGCACTACGGCGACGTCATGCACACCTACGACGCCGACCGCCACGAATGGCGTTACGACGTCGGCGGGTACGCGTGGGACAACGCCGAACTCGGCACGGACGCGCTGCTCTGGTACGCCTTCCTGCGCTCGGGCGACCCCCGGACGTTCCGGCTGGCACACGCGATGACCCAGCACGTGTCCGAAGTGGACACCCACCACGGCGGCCGGTTCGCCGGGCTGGGGTCGCGGCACGCCGTCGTGCACTGGGGCGACGGCGCCAAGGAGGCGCGGGTCGGCGAGTCGTTCACCAAGCGGTTCTCCTACTACCTCACAGCCGACGAGCTGCTGGGCGACCTGATCCGGTCGTCGCTGCAGGTGGACGAGACGCTGCGCACGGTCGACCCGCTGCGCGCGGTCCTGCCGCCGCAGACCAAGGCGCCGGCCCGCGTCCGCATCGGACCGGACTGGTACGCGCTGGTCAGCAACTGGCTGACGGAGTGGGAACGCACCGGCGACGTCCGCTGGCGCGACCGGATCGTCACCGGTATGGAGGACATCGCCACGTTCCCGGCCGGGCTCTTCACCGGGGAAGCGGGCGGCGCGGTCGGCTTCGACCCGGCGACCGGCCACCTCGTCAACCTGGAGAAGGGCGACTTCGAGGGCGGCTACAACCTGTCGATGGCCTTCCTCGGCGAGCAGATCCTCTGGGAAACCCTCGACCTGGTCGACGTCCCGGAGTTCCGCCGGACCTACCTGGACTTCGCCCGCTACGCCCAGGCACCGTCGGCCGAGAAGATCGCCCGGTACGGCCGCGACTTCAACCCCGGGCTGTTCAAGACGATCTACTCCCGCGTCACGGCCTGGGCGGGCGAACAGCTCGGCGACGCGAGCCTGCGCAAACGCGGCTGGGACCAGTTCACGAGTGACCCGGCGGGAAAGCCGTGGCCGCCCGCGGAACGCGTCACCGGCTCCGCGGTGGCGAGTCCGGTGACGGAGATCCCCACGCGGACCACGACGAACCCGGCGGGCGACTTCGCCACGTTCGCCACCAACGACTTCGCCCAGCGGAACCTGGCCACCATCGCCCTGCTCGCCATCGCCCCGGAGGAAGCGCCGTGAAGCTCGTCGGGCTCGCCCTGGCCGCCGTGCTCGTGCTCGGCGCGGCCCCGGCGGACGCG
Organism: Amycolatopsis tolypomycina; assembly: GCF_900105945.1. Classification (NCBI taxonomy): domain Bacteria; kingdom Bacillati; phylum Actinomycetota; class Actinomycetes; order Pseudonocardiales; family Pseudonocardiaceae; genus Amycolatopsis; species Amycolatopsis tolypomycina. The sequence continues at coordinate 6,396,881 of NZ_FNSO01000004.1, forward strand.
TCCCCGCGCTGGACCGTGTGCGACGGCTCGTGCTCGTTCGACGTGCCGCCGGGCGACTACGAGATCGAGGCGCTCCTGACCGGGCAGACCGGTCTGGACGTCGAAGCCCGCCGGATCGCGCTCGCCCCGGTGAACACCCGGCCCGGCCGGTACGTCCACCGGTCGGTGACGGTCGAAGTCCGAACCCCGGAAGGCATGCCGAGCGGCGAGGACGGGCCGGGCACCCCGGGGCTGCAGGTGCGGCTCACCGGGCCGGCGCCGCGGCCGGCCCGGATCGCCGTGACACCCCGGCCCCGGGCGCCGCGCGTGTTCGTCATCAGCGATTCCACCGCCGCCGACTGGACATTCCTCCCGAAGAACGGCTGGGCCCAGGCGCTGCCGGAGCTCTTCCGCGCCGGGCCGAGCGTGCGGAACTACGCCCAATCCGGCGCGAGCACGGTCAGCTACCTCGCCGACCCGCGGTACTTTCCCCGGGTCCGCCCGATGATCCGGCCCGGCGACACGGCGCTGATCCAGCTGGCGCACAACGACAAGCAGACGCCCGAGGACGTCTACCGCGCCAACCTCGCCACCCTGGTCGACGGCGTCCGCGCGCAGGGCGGGGCGCCGGTGCTGGTCACGCCCCCGGTGCGGCACCGGTTCGGCGCGGACGGGAAGCTCACGCCGCTCGGCCTGGTCGTCAGCACCATCGGCGTGGACCTGCCCGCGGTGATGCGGGATGTCGCGGGCGAGCAGAAGATCCCGCTGCTCGACCTCACCGCACGGTCCCAGGCCCTGCTGGAAGGCCTGGGCGAAGCGGCGTCCTGGCCGCTCTACCTGACGCTCGCGCACGACGGCGTCGACGACGCGACGCACCTCAGCCGGTACGGCGCCGAGCAGTTCGCCGCACTCGTCACGCAGGAGATGACCCGGGTCAGGCTGCCGCTCGCGCGGTTCCTGCGCCGCCCCAACGGGTGACGGCCGTTTCTCGCGCGCCCATTGTGGGTATTTCCCCCGCGCCGGCAACCGACCATGCGTGCGTGCGCACTGCGCGAGGTGAGGTCATGGTGACGACGACGGGCGATGGCGTACCCCTTCCGATCAGCATCGAGACCACCGACGTCGCCGAGCTCGAGGCGGCCGTCGGTGTCCTGCGGGCCCTGGACTACCGGCAGGGCGGCGGGTTCTGCCGCGACGCCGTCCGCGTGGTCAAGACGGCGAGCCTCCTGCTCCACTGGGGAACGGTCCCGGATCCGTTGCGGGCCCGGCTGTACACAGTGCTCGCCGACGTGCACAACCTGCTGGGCTGGACCGAGTTCGACATCGGCCGCGGCGAGCCGGCTCGGTACCGCTTCGGGCGCGCGCTGGAACTCGCGGCCGAGGCGGGCAACGACAACCTGGTGGCGAACATCCGCTACCGGCTCGGCCGCCTGTACCTGCACCACCACGACGTCCCCGGTGCGCTGGCGGAGTTCGCCGAGGGCCGGGTGGCGGCGCTGCGCTCGGGTTCCGGCCGAGCACTGGCGATCCTCACCGCGAACGAGGCATGGGCGCACGCCATGGCCGGCGACGAGCGGACGGCCCTGACCCGGCTGGCGGCAGCCGAGGCCGCGTTCGCCACGGCGGATGCGTGGCCGGAACCGAGGCCGTGGGAGGCGTTCTTCCGCGAAACGGACATGGCGGCGATGCGCGGCACGGTCCTGACGGAGCTGGCCACGGCGGTGACGGCCCGCTACAGCGGCGAAGCGGTCACGCAGCTGACGTCGGCGGCGGACCGGTACGGCGCGGACATGGCCCGGAGCCGGTCGCTGACGTTGATCATGCTGGCGCAGAACCACGCGCTCCGGGGCGACTTCGACGAGGCCACCCGGATCGGCGCGGAAGCGGTCGAGCTGGCCGGGCAGGTGGGCTCGGTCCGGCCCAAGGACCGGCTGGTCCCGTTGGAGCGCCTGCTGCGCGAACACCGCGGCAGTGAGGCAGCGCGGGGGCTGGCCGATCGGATCCGGCGTTACCGCGCCGAGCCCCTGCCCTGACCGCCGGGCAGTCGTCGCCCGTCCCTTGCGGACAGCCGGGCTTTCCGATTCACTCCGACCGTGAAACAGCGCGACGAGATCGTCATGTCCGCGGCCGAGATCAGCGCGTTCCTCGACGAGCAGCGCGTCGCGACCCTCGCCACCGTCGGCCCGTCGGGCCAGCCGCACCTGGTCGCGATGTGGTACGCGGTGCTCGACGGTGTGCTGTGGTTCGAAACCAAGGCCAAGTCGCAGAAGGCCGCGAACCTGCGGCGCGACGGCCGCGTCACCGTGCTGGTCGAAACCGGCGACACCTACGACGCGCTGCGCGGGGTCGCCCTCGAAGGCCGCGCCACGATCGTCGACGACCCGGATGCGCTGTGGGCCGTCGGCGTCAACGTCTGGGAGCGGTACACCGGCCCGTACACCGAAGAGGTCCGGCCGATGGTCGAGTTCATGCTCACCAAGCGGGTCGCCGTCCGCCTCGACGTCGAGCGGACGCGGTCGTGGGACCACCGCAAGCTGGGCCTGCCCGCCATGCCGCTCGGCGGCACCACCGCCCCGGCGGCCGATGTTTCGCCGTCACGCGACCGGGGTATCACCGATCCGGAGTGAGCTGTCCGGCGACGGAAAAGGGATCCCACATGCAGACCAGGGGCGATCGTGACCGCTGACGGCAACCGCGTCCGGCCCCAGGACCTCCTGCGCGTGACGGCCCACCACACCGACGGCGCGGTCGTGCTGGCGGTGGCGGGCGAGGTCGACCTGCTCAGCGCCCCGGCGCTCGGCAGCGAGGTCACCGCGGCTCTCGCGGACGCGCCGGATCTGCTGGTGATCGACCTGTCCGAAGTGTCCTTCCTGGCCTCGATCGGCATCACGGTGCTGCTCGAGGCCCGCCGCGAAGCCGGCGCCGGCACGCGGATCCGGGTCGTCGCCCCGGAAGCCGGCGTGGTCCACCGCACCCTCCGGCTGACCGGCCTGCTCGAAGCCCTCGCCGTGACCACCACCCGGGACGAGGCACTCACCGGCTGAGCCGCGGCTCCGGCCTGCCCAACGGCTTCGCCCAGCGGCCACGCCGGTGGTTCCGCACGAGCCGGTTGAAGGCGCCCTGAACCGCCTGCCCAGCGGCGACGCCGGTGGTTCCGCACGTGCCGGTCGAAGGCGCCCTGAACCGCCTGCCCAGCGGCCACGCCGGTGGTTCCGCACGTGCCGGTCGAAGGCGGCCCGGACCGCCCGCCCGGCGGCGACCCTGACCCTCAGCCGTGGCTGGCGGCGAATCCGACCGCCACCCAGCCGTCGCCCTGGCGGCGCAGCTCGAAACCGTAGGCCACCGCGCCCGGATCGTTGCCGTGCAGGGCCTTCACGCTCTCCCACGTGTAGTCGCCCGGCTCGTCCGGGCGGTACGGCGCCGTCCAGTACTGCGGGGTCGTCGAGGCGCCGCAGCTGCGGTGGCCCCAGAACCGGACCGAGCGCGTGCTGTCGGTGAACACCGTGCGGGCCGTGTCGTCGATCGTCCACCAGTCGCGGCAGTCACCGCTGCCCGCCTGCGCGGGCGTGGCGACCAGCACCCCGCCCAGTACCGGAACCGCGACCGCGGCCGCACGAAGACGCCAAGAGCTCATCGAACCCCCCATGTCGATCTTGCCTGCCACCAGAGTACCCGAAATGTCCGGTCCGCTCGCTCAGCCCGCCGTCCCGCCCACCCGGTGGCAGGATGTGCCGGTGAGCATGCGCAGCAGGAACAACGTGACCGTCACCGGCCGGGAAGACGGGTCCACCCTGCTGCTCGCGCACGGCTTCGGCTGTGACCAGAACCTGTGGCGGCTCGTCGTCCCGGAACTCGCGCGGCGGTACCGGGTGGTGCTGTTCGACCACACCGGCGCCGGCCGCTCGGACCTATCCGCCTGGACCCCCGAGCGCTACGGCAGCCTCGACGGTTACGCCGACGACGTCCTGGCGATCTGCCACGAGCTTGACCTGCGGGACGTCGTGCTGGTGGGCCACTCGGTCAGCGCGATGATCGCGGTGCTGGCAGCCAACCGGGAACCGGACCGGTTCGCGAAGCTGGTGCTGCTCACGCCGTCGCCGTGCTACCTCGACGACGGCGGCTACCGCGGCGGGTTCAGCCGGGCCGACATCGACGAGCTGCTCGACTCGCTCGAGTCCAACTACCTGGGCTGGTCGGCGACGATGGCGCCGGTCATCATGGGCAACCCCGAGCGCCCGGAGCTGGGCGCGGAGCTGACGAACAGCTTCTGCCGCACCGATCCCGCGATCGCGCGCGTCTTCGCCAGGGTGACGTTCCTCTCCGACAACCGGGCCGACCTGGCCAAGGTCTCCGTGCCGACGCTGATCCTCGAGTGCGCGAACGACGCCATCGCGCCGCCCGAGGTCGGGCGGTTCACCCACGAGCAGATCGACGGCAGCACGCTGGTGACGCTGCCCGCGACCGGGCACTGCCCGCAGCTGAGCGCGCCGGAGGCGACGGCCACCGCGATCACGGCGTTCGTGAGCGGGCCGTGATGTGCGAGGACCACCCCGGCGCGGGTGGTCGGGAAAGTGCCGCCCCCGAATTCTCGGCCTTGCTGGAGGACAGCGCGGAAGACCTCTACGAGCACGCACCCTGCGGGTACCTCTCGACGCTGCTGGACGGCACGATCGCGAAGATCAACGCCACCCTCCTCGGCTGGCTCGGCTACGCCCGCGACGACGTCGTCGGCCTGCTGCGGTTCGCCGACCTGCTCACCGTCGGCGGCCGGATCTACCACGAGACGCACTTCGCGCCGCTCCTGCGCATGCAGGGCGAGCTGGGCGGCGTCGCCTTCGAGCTGAAGACCGCGGACGGCCGCCGGCTGCCGGTGCTGGTCACCTCGACGGTCAAGACCGGCACCGACGGCCAGGCGCAGCTGATCCGCACGACGATCTTCGACGCCCGCGACCGGCGGGCCTACGAGCAGGAACTGCTGCGGGCGCGCGAAGAAGCCGAGCGCGAACGCGACCGGGTGCAGCGGCTCGCGCGGACCCTGCAGCAGACGCTGCTGCCGCCCGCACTGGCCGAGGTGCCCGGCGTCGAGGTCGCGGCCTACTACCACCCGGCGTCGGCCGACGAGGTCGGCGGCGACTTCTACGACCTGTTCCCGCTCACCGGTGATTCGTGGGGCTTCTTCCTCGGCGACGTCTCGGGGAAAGGCGCCGCCGCGGCCGTGGTCACGTCGCTGGCGCGCTACACCCTGCGCGCCGCCGCGGTGCACGACCCGGACCCGGCCACCGTGCTGGCCCGCCTGAACACCGTGCTGCACCACGAGTACCGCGGCGACGACCCGCGCTACTGCACGGTCGTCCAGGGCCGCATCCGGCCGGACGGCGACGGCGCGGCGGTCACCCTGGCCACCGGCGGCCACCCGCCGGCACTGCTGGTCCGCGCGGACGGCATGACCGAATTCCTGCCCGTACCGGGCGGCCAGCTGGTGGGCGCGCTGCCACGCGCGCGCTTCGCCGCCGCGGACGTCGTGCTGCACCCGGGCGACACGTTGCTGCTGTACACCGACGGGCTGACCGAAGCCCGCACGCAGGGCCGCGTCCGCTACAGCGAAGAGCAGCTGCGCGACTACCTGGCCGGCCTGGCCCCGACGACGGCCCCCGCGGTGATCACGGCGGTGACCGGCCTGCTCGCCGGCTTCGGCGACGGCGTCGAGGACGACACGGCGCTGCTGGCGTTGAGCATCCCACTTCCCGGAGGCGATCGACCGTGACCGGCACCCCGTTCTCCGTCACCACGCGCACCACCGGGGCCGGCTCGGTCGTGACCGTCGCAGGCGAGCTCGACGTGGCGACCGCACCGCGGCTGCGCGCCGGCGTCGAAGGGCTCACCCTGGGGGCCGGGCAGGTGCTGGTGCTCGACCTGGGCGGGGTGACGTTCTGCGACTCCAGCGGCATTTCCGCGCTGATCGCGGCGCACAACGTCGCCGAGGCGGCCGGGGCGGGGGTCGCGCTGGCGGCCGTTCCCGACCGGCTGGGCCGGACCTTCGGGCTCATCGGCCTCGGCGACTTCTTCCCGACCTACCCGAACGCCGAAGACGCCCTCAGGGACTGACGGTCCTCGACGTGGCCGGGGCGCCCAGCTCGGCCAGCACGGCCCGGATCGCCGGGCTCGCCTCCGCGCTCCGCCGCCACACGGCCTGGACCTCCCGCTCCGGCGGCCGGCGCAGCTCCCGCGCCACCAGGCTCTCCCCCAGCGGCGGCCGCGCCAGCCGCGGGATCAGCGCGACCACCTGGCCGGAGGCGACCAGCGACAGCTGCGTCGCGAAGTCGTCGACCAGGTGGCGGACGTCGGGCTGTTCCTGCACGAACAGCCGCCGGAACCACTGGTGGCACACGGTTCCCGGCGGGCTGGTCACCCACGCGTGCCCGGCCAGCGCGGCCTCGTCGAGCGGTGCGTCGAGCCCGGCCAGCGGGTGCGTGCGCGCCACCACCACGTCGCCGACGTCGGTGTGCAGCCACCGCTGCGTCAACGCGGGCGGCACCGGGGCGGGCAGCAGCCCGTCGGCGTCGTGGACGAGGGCGAGGTCGGCCGTTCCCGCGCCGACGCTGTGCAGCGCCTCGGCCGGGTCCTGCTCGGTGAGCTGCACACGCAGCCGCGGGCACCGCGAAGCCAGCCGCGGCATGACCGGCGCGAGCAGGCCGCGGATGGCCGTCGAGAACGCCACCACCCGCAGCGTGCCGCGCGGCGCGCCCTCCGCCACCGACTGGGCCGCTTCGGCGCAGCGCTCCAGCGCCTGGAACACCTCGGGCGCCGCGTCGGCGATGGCCTGCCCGGCCGGGGTCAGCACCACCCCGCGGCCCGCCGGCGCGAGCACCGGCACCCCGACCTGCCGTTCGAGCCGCTTGATCTGCTGCGACACGGCGGACGCGGTGAACCCGAGCTCCTCGGCGGCCCGCGCCAGCGTGCCGAGCGCCGCCACCGCCCGCAACGCCCGCAGCGCCCCGACCTCGATCATGAAGCCAGGCTACGCAATATCGGCAAAAAAGCGTCGCTGGACCACACCAGTCGGCCCCGGCATGGTCGAGGGCATGACCGAATTCGGCGTCAACCTCGTCGCGATGGTGACCCCCATGCAGCCCGGCGGCGGGCTCTGCGCATCCGGCCGCACCCGGCTCGTCGACCACCTCCTGGCCACCGGGTGCGACGGCCTCGTCGTCGGCGGGACCACCGGCGAGTCACCCACGCTCTCCGACGCCGAGTCCGCCGGCCTCGTCCGGGCCGTGGCGGACCAGGTGGGGAACCGGGCGCGCGTGATCGCCGGTGTCGGCACGTACGACACGGCCGCGAGCATCCGCCGCGCCCGCGAAGCCGAGGCGGCGGGCGCCGACGCGCTGCTGCTCGTGTGCCCCTACTACTCGCGCCCGACGCAGGCGGGTGTGCTCGCCCACTGCCTCGCCGTGGCGGACGCGACCGAGCTGCCGGTGATGCTCTACGACGTCCCGGCGCGCACCGGGGTCGCGATGGCACCGTCCACTTTGGCCGAACTGGCGGCGCACCCGCGGATCCGCGCGGTCAAGGACGCGAAGGGCGACCTGTTCGAGGCGATGACGGTCATGTCCCGGACGTCACTGGCGTACTACTGCGGCATCGACGAGCTCAACCTGCCGTACCTGGCGTGCGGCGCGACGGGCCTGGTCAGCGTCGTGGCCAACGTGGCGGCCGACCGCACGGCCGACCTGATCCGCACGGTCCGCGACGGCGACCTGGTCAAGGCGAGGGCCATCCAGGACGCCCTCGGCCCGCTGACGGACCGCATCATGCGCGCCGGGCCGGGCGCGGTGCACGCCAAGGCCGCGCTGGCCGAGCTCGGGGTCATTCCGCACGCGAGCGTGCGCCTTCCGCTGGTGGAAGCCGGTACACCGACACGTGCGACCGCGACTCCGCCGTGAACTCCCCGCCCGTCCAGTCCGCGTGCCGGGACTCCGGCTCGAACCCGGCCAGCCGGCCCATCAGGTCGAGCTCGGCCGGCCAGACGTAGCGCTGCGGGCAGCGGCTCAGCCGCGCCTCCCGCCCCGAACCGAACGTGAAGTGGTGGGACACCAGGTGCTGGCGCACGGTGTCGTAGGTGTCCACCCCGAGAGCCCCATCGCCGGTGCCGAACACCAGCGCGTCCTGTCCCGGCGGGAGCCGCCGCAGCTCGGGGACGCCCAGCTCGATCACGAACCGGCCGCCTGGCTCCAGGTGGCGGGCGGCGTTGCGGAAGCACTCCACCTGCTCGTCCTGGGTGAGCAGGTTCCCGATCGTGTTGTAGACCAGGTAGACCAGCGAAAACCGGCCCTCGACCCGGGTGGTCGCCATGTCGCCGGCGACCACCGGGATCGCCGCCTTCGCCCGCAGCCGGTCGAGCATCGGCTCGGACAGCTCGATGCCGGTCACGGGCACCCCGCGCTCGGCGAGCGGGATCGCCACCCGGCCGGTGCCGATCGCGAACTCCAGGGCCCGGCCACCCCCGGCCAGCTCGGCCAGCCGCGTCACCATCGGCGCCACCACTTCCGGCGCGAACACGCCCGCACCGGGGGTGTCGTAGCGTTCGGCGGCCTCGGCGTCCCAAATTTCGTCCTGTCGCACGCCCTCCACCATCGTAGGCCACCCCTAACCTTGTCCAACCCTTAAACTTGCCCGATTTCGGGCAAGAATTTGGGCCTCGGACACCCCGCAGGGCATGATGGCTCGCGTGGAGGACACCGACATCGTCGAGCGCGTGGCCGCGTCCACCGGGCTGCCGCCCGGGGTCGCCGCCCGGGTCGTCGACGACGTCCTGGCCTTCTACCGGACTCCCACCGAGGACTACGTGCGCCGCCGGCACGCCGAGCTGCAGGCACAGGGCCGGAAGAACCCCGAAATCTTCCCCCTGATCGCCGCCGAGCTCCGCGGGCGGCTGGTGGCCGCGCCCGTCCTCTCCGAGCGGCAGCTGCGCCGCCTCGTCTACGGCTAGGAAGAGGTCTCCCCATGTGCGGAATCGTCGGCTACATCGGCGGCCAGAACGCCGCCCCCATCCTGCTCGAGGGCCTGACCCGGCTCGAGTACCGCGGCTACGACTCCGCCGGCATCGCCGTCCTCGGCGCGAAGGGCGCCCCCCAGGTCCACCGGGTCGTCGGCCGGGTGCGCAACCTCGCCGCCGCGCTGCCGAAACGACTCGCCGGCAAGGTGGGCATCGGGCACACGCGCTGGGCCACGCACGGCCCCGCGTCGGAGGCCAACGCGCACCCGCACACCTCCGAGGACGGCCGGATCTGCGTCGTCCACAACGGCATCATCGACAACGCCGACACGCTGCGCGCCCAGCTCGCCGACGCCGGCGTCACCCTCACCTCCGAGACCGACACCGAGGTCCTCGCCCACCTGATCGCGCGCTCGGCCGCCGAAACCCTCGAAGACGCCGTCGTCGAGGCGGTCTCGCGGGTCACCGGCACGTACGCGATCGCCGTCACCGACAGCGCGCACCCGGACCGCCTGGTCATCGCCCGCAACGGCTCGCCGCTGATCATCGGCGTCGGCGAGCGGGAGATGTTCGTCGCCAGCGACCTCGCCGCGCTCGTCCGGCACACCTCGCAGGTCGCGCACCTCGACGACGGCGAGTTCGCGACGGTCTTCGCCACCGGCTACCGCACCTTCACCGTCGACGAGAGCGACACCACCAAGCCGGCCACCGAGATCGACATCGACGCCGAGGACCTCGACCTCGGCGGCTACCCGCACTACATGGCCAAGGAGATCCAGGAACAGCCCGAATGCGTCGAGCGGATCATCCGCGGCCGGCTCGACGACCGGTTCGGCGTCGCCCGCCTCGACGGGCTCAACCTGACGCCGCGCGAGCTGCGCGGGTTCGCCCGCGTGAAGATCCTCGGCTGCGGCTCCGCCTACTACGTCGGCCAGATCGGCGCGACGATGATCGAGGAGCTGGCCCGGATCCCGGCCGACGCCGAAGCCGCGTCGGAGTTCCGCTACCGCAACCCGATCATCGAGGCCGACACGCTCTACATCGCGGTCAGCCAGTCGGGCGAGACGATCGACACCGCCTTCGCCGTCGAGGAGATCAAGCGCAAGGGCGGCCGGGTCGTCGGCCTGGTCAACGTCGTCGGCTCGACGATCGCCCGCGCCTGCGAAGGCGGCGTCTACCTGCACGCCGGCCCGGAGATCGCGGTCGCCTCGACCAAGGCGCTGACCAACATGGCCGTCGGGTTCGCGCTGATCGCGCTGGCGCTGGGCCGGGTGCGCGACCTGTCCAACGCGGACGGTCAGCGGATCATCGACGCGATCCGCGCGCTGCCGGGCCAGATCAAGTCCATTCTGGACTTCGAGCCCGAGATCGCCGAGCACGCGAAGACCGTCGCCGCCGCGAAGAGCCTGTTCTTCGTCGGCCGCGTCCGCGGCTACCCGGTGGCCCGCGAGGGCGCGCAGAAGTTCAAGGAGATCTCCTACCGGCACGCCGAGGCGTACCAGACCTCCGAGCTCAAGCACGGCCCGCTCGCCCTGATCGACGAGTCGCTCCCGACGGTCGCCGTGGTGCCCTCGGACGAGCTGACCGAGCGCAACCTGGCCGCGGTCCAGCAGATCAAGGCCCGCGGCGGCGCGGTGCTGGCCGTCACCCACGAGAACGTCGACTTCGGCGAGCTCGACGTCCCGCGGATCGTGGTGCCCAAGACCGAGCCGGAGCTCGACCCGATCCTGCTCACCATCCCGCTGCAGCTGCTCGCCTACCACGCGGCGCTGACCCTGGGCTACGACATCGACAAGCCGCGGAACCTGGCGAAGTCCGTCACCGTCGAGTAGGGCTTCAGCCCAGGCGGAAGTCGGCCACCCGGATCGGCGAAGGCGTCGTCCCGCTCGAGGTCTGCTGGTACATCACGGAGATCACGCCGTCGGCGGCCAGCCGCGAGTCGTCGACGTCGACCTCGCCGAACGCGTTCAGGTCCGGGCTGTACACGGTCTTCCAGTCGGTCCAGCCGCTCGCCCTGGTCGCCGCGACGATCCGCCCGTACGGCATCACGAGGTAGGCGTTGTCGCCCCGGTCGAAGACGAGTTTCGTGCGCTGGCTGGACTCCGGGGCGACCGGCACCTCGCGCTTGGTCCAGGTGCCGTCGGCCGCCCGGCTGAGGAAGAAGGTGCGGCCGTACTGCCTGCGCTGCGCGGCGTAGTTCGTGACGCACTGGGTGAACCGGCCGGGCACGTAGCTGATCACGGCGTGCGGCTGCCCGGCGGAGTCGACGGCCTGGCTTTCCTGGTTCATCAGCGCGTGGTCGACGCCGAGCGGGTCGACGACCGTGCCCGGCGAGGACACGGACACCGGCGTGCCGCCCGTCGTCCCGACGACCGCGCCGGCGTTGTTGCGCCACGTCCGGCCGCGGTCGTCGCTGTAGGCGTAACCGGTGTCGTGGTTGGCCAGCCCGCCGGAGTTGCACAGCACCCCGGTGTTGCCTTCGCGCCAGGTGAAGGTCGTGTGCAGCCGCCCGCCGGGCCCGTAGGTGATGCCGTGCAGGTACATGTTGCGCGTGGTGCTGGTGACGCCGTTCGCCGTCCAGGAACCGGTCGCCGACGACCACTTCCCCAGCTTGCGCCAGCTGCCGCCGCTGTACTCCGCGAGCTCGTTGGTGCCGTTGCCGGAGCCGCCGGTGCGGTAGCTCAGCTGCAGCTTCCGCTCCGGCGTCACGACGAACTGCGGGTAGGTGATCGCCCCGAGGTCGACGCCGTCCAGCGTGCGCTGCACCCCGCCGAACGCCGACGCCGTCCAGTCGTGCGACGCGGGCGCGGACAGCAGCCCGGCCACCGACTCGACGTAGTAGACCTGGTTGTTGTGGGTGTCCATGGCCACGTGCAGCCGGCCGTCGTCGGGCGAGACGCCCATCGAGATGACGTTGTGCGAGTCGTCGACGGTCAGCTTGTGCGGCAGTTTCACGGTCTGCCACGCCCCCGCGCCACCGGCCCGCCGGGCGACCACGGCACTGCGGTCGGCGGTGTACCAGGTGGCGTACTGGTAGCCCGCGTAGCTGAAGATGCCGCTCTGCTGGAAGGAGTCGTTGTTCACCAGCCCGTCGTAGGAGACGAAGTACAGCGCGGTCGCGTCGAGCCGGGTATCGGCGATCTTGACCACGGACACGGCGGCTTCGGCGGGCGCGGCGGGCACCAGCGGCACCGCCGCGGCCACCAGCACGCCGAGGATCCGAGAAAGCGCTCTCTTCGTGGCCATGGCCGTCCCTTTCCGCGTGTTAACGTGAACAAGGATCGGCCCCCGCCCGACCGCCGTCAACCGACGGATGGCGGGTTTCGCATTCCGCTAGGGCCGCCCGGCGAGGACAGCTCCGGCGATGTCCTGGCGGCGCAGCCGGGCCTGCTTGGGCATGTTCCAGCCGAGCACGCCGGTGACGGCACCCCCGCGGCGGTACTGCGCCACGAACCGGCCCTCACGCGGGTCGCCCTCCACAATGGACACCTCAGCGTCGGCGGACAGCGTTCCGTGCACGTGGATCCGGGCGTCGAACTGGTTGGTCCAGAAGTACGGCACCGGCGTGTACGGGCGGTCCTCGTCGAGGATGTTCCCCGCGACGGCGACCGCCTGCTCGGTGGCGTTGGTCCGGTTTTCCAGCCGCAGCAGCGCGTCGAGGCCTTCGTGGTGCCAGCGGGCGACGTCGCCCGCCGCGTAGATCCCGTCCGCCGCGCGGCAGCGGGAGTCGCAGACGACGCCGTTGTCGCACAGCACCCCGCTGCCCGCGAGCCACTCGGTCGCCGGGGCAGCGCCGAAGGCGACCACGACGACGTTGGCCGGCAGCACCTCGCCGGTCGCCAGGCACACCCCGGTGACGCGGCCGTCCTCCGCGGCGAGCCCGGTGACCGCGGAGCCGAGCCGCAGGTCGACACCCCGGCTCGCGTGCAGTTCGGCGAGCAGCCCGGCGGCCAGTGGCCCGAACTGGTAGGCCAGCGGCGCGGGCTGGGGACCGGCCAGGGTGACCGGCACGCCCGCCGCGCACACGGTCGCGGCGATCTCCGCGCCGAGCACGCCGTCCCCGACCACGACCACCCGCCTGTCCGGCGTGAGCTCCGCACGCAGGGCCAGCGCGTCGTCGAGGGTGCGCAGCACGTGGACGCCGCCGAGGCCGTCCTGCCCGGGCAGGGTGCGCGGCCGCAACCCGGTGGCGAGCACGACGGCGTCCGCGGCCAGGGCCCGCCCGGCCGCCGTGTGCACGGTCCGCGCGGCCGCGTCCAGCCGCACCGCCGGGTCGCCGAGCACGAACTCGGTGTCCAAAGCGGACAGTGCCGCGGGCGTCCGCAGCTGCGCCTGCTCGGGTGCCCAGCTGCCGCCGAGCACCTGCTTGGACAGCGGCGGCCGGTCGTAGGGCAGGTGCGCCTCGGCGCCCAGCACGGTCACCCGGCCCGCGTAGCCCTTGCGGCGCAGGGCTTCCACGGTCGCGAGCCCGGCGGCCGAGGCGCCGACGACCAGGACGTCGCCGGGAGTGGTCACGCGTCCTCGCTGACCGAGATCGCGACGCCCGGGCACACGCTCGCCGCCTCGCGGACGGTGGCGTACAGCTCTTCGCCGGGGTGTTCGTCGAGCAGGATGACGATGCCGTCGTCGTCGCGCTGGTCGAACACGTCCGGGGCGAGCATCACGCAGGTGCCCGCTCCGCAGCACTTGGCTTCGTCCACGGTGACCTTCATGGTGGTTCCTTTCGTTCGGATTGCTTCGTGACCGGCGCGAGCCGAGTCCGTCACCAGCGGACGGGCAGTTCCCGCAGGCCGCCGACGGCGAGCCCCTCGATCCGCCGCAGCTCGCCCGCCGGGACCGCCAGCTCCAGCGTCGGCAGCTTGCGCAGCAGCACCTCCAGCACGACCTGCAGCTCGGTGCGGGCCAGCGGCTGCCCGAGGCACGCGTGCGCGCCGGCACCGAAGGCCAGGTGCGGGTTCGGACTGCGGCCCAGGTCCACGCCGGCGGCGTCGGCGAAGACGCCCTCGTCGCGGTTGGCCGCGGCCATGCTGCACATCGCCGTGGTGCCCGCCGGCAGCACCGTGCCGCCGACCTCGAAGTCCTCGGTCAGGTAGCGCGTCATGCCGACACCCGCGTTGGCGTCCGCCCGCAGCGCCTCCTCGACCGCCGTGCGCACCAGCGACGGGTCGGCCAGCAGCCGCTCCCACCGGCTCCGGTCGGCCAGCAGCATCGCCGTCATCTTCGCGATCATGTTCGCGGTGGTCTCGTGCCCGGCGATGAGCAGGCCGATGCCGGTGGCGGCGAGCTTCGCGTCGGACCAGCCGTCGCCGTCGGCGATCAGCGCGCTGAGGATGTCGTCGCCCGGCTCGGCCCGCTTGGCCGCGATGTGCCCGCCCATGTACCGGCCGAACTCCGCCTGCGCCGCGTCGAACTCGGCCTGGGTGTAGCGGGTCATGCTGAGCATGACGTCGGACCAGTGCGCGAACCGGTCGCGGTCGGTGTCCGGCACGCCGAGCATGTCGCAGATGACCCAGACCGGCAGCGGGAAGGCCAGGCCCGCCTTGAGGTCACCGGGCGCGCCCTTCGCGACCATCTCGTCGATGAGCTGCTCGGCCATCGCCGCCATCCCGGGCCGCAGCGCGTTCATCCGCTTGGCGGTGAACCACTTGCCGATCATGCGGCGCCACGTCAGGTGGTCTTCGCCGTGCTGCGGGAGCACGGACGCCATCTCGCTGTTGAACACCCCGCCCGACTCGGTGTCCGCGACCCGGGCCGCGTTGTCGCCCGCGGTCGGCCGGGTGAAGCGCGGGTCGGACAGCACGCTCTTGACGTCGTCGTAGCGGGTGATCAGGGCGGCTTCGTCGCCACTGGCCAGTGCGACGCGCGCGACCGGGCACTTCTCGCGGAACTCGGCCCACTCGGCGGGCGGCTCCAGCGCCGAGGCGGCCTCGAACGGGAAACGCGGCAGCTGGTCGGTGTGGCTTGGCGTCATCACGGGCCTCTCGTTGGTGAATGTCCCCTGTCCCGAGGATGGCGGCCTTCCACGATTAAGTCAAGCAGTTGACTTAATCTCCCGCCGCGGCGCTGCCCGAAACCGCCCGAACGGGAGTTATTCGCGCTCGACCTTGCGCAGGCCGCCGCCGGGCGTCCACCACTCGACGACGAGCAGCGTCGCGGCCGCGTTCAGGTGGGTGTGCACAACCTCGGCGACGTCGGCCACGAACCGCTCGCCGTCTTCGGTACGCGCCCGCCCGGCGATCTTCGCCTCCCCCGGCCACTGCGCCTCGGCGCCCTCGACCGGGTCGACCGTCGCGCTGTGCAGCGCGAACCGCGGGTCCCGCCGCAGGTCCGCGCCCTTGCGCGCGTTCGGCATCGACCCGAAGGCGAGCTCGCCGTCCTCGAAGACCGTTTCGATCCCCGAGATCCGCGGCGAGCCGTCCGCCCGCAGGGTCGCGATCGTCTTGTGCTTGTGCGCGTCGAACAACGCGCGCACCCGTGCCGCGAACTCCGGTTCCGCCGCTTCGAACTCCCGCCACGCCGTCATGCGTCCATGGTCCCGCACCGCAGCCCGGCCGCGAGCAGCTTCACCATCCCCCGCGCGTCGTAGCTGGGGTCGTCCGCGCCGACGCAGAGGTTGCCGACCCCGCGCATGAGGTTCAGGGGCGCCACCTCGGCCCGGACCTCGCCGGCGGCGATCGCCGCGTCGAGCAGTTCGCCGCACGCCGGCACCAGCCGGTCCAGGAAGTACGCGTGCAGCGCCTCGAAACCGGTGTTGTCGGCCTGGAGCACGCCGGCGAGCCCGTGCTTGGTCACCAGGAAGTCGACGAACAGGTCAATCCACCGCACCAGCGCCGCGTACGGGGTCGGGCTCGACGCCAGCAGGGCCGGGCCCGCCTCGACGCAGGCGTCCACCTGGTGCCGGAAGACGGCGATGATCAGGTCCGCCCGGGTCGGGAAGTGCCGGTAGATGGTGCCCATCCCGACGCCGGCCTTGGCCGCGATGTCACGCACCGGCGCGTCGACGCCCGAGGCGACGAAGACCGCCGCGGCCGCGTCGAGCAACGCCTTCTCGTTGCGCCGGGCATCCGCGCGCTTGGGCTTGCTCACCCGATCCTCCTTGCTAAGCGGAACCGTGTTCCGTATCGTTAGCGGAGCAACGTTCCGTTTGCTCATCCTGCCACGGAGGCATCCCCCATGCAGTACCGCACCTTGGGCCGCACCGGCGTCCAGGTCAGCACCCTCGCGCTCGGCGCGATGAACTTCGGCGCCATCGGGAACACCGGCCAGGACGAGGCCACCGCCATCGTCGACGCCGCACTGGCAGCCGGCGTCAACCTGATCGACACCGCGGACATGTACGGCCAGGGCGAGTCGGAGGTGCTGGTCGGCCGGGCGATCGCCGGCCGCCGCGACGACATCGTGCTGGCCACGAAGGCGACCATGCCGATGGGCGAGGAGCGCAACCACCGCGGCAACTCGCGCCGCTGGCTGGTCCGCGCGCTCGACGACAGCCTGCGCCGCCTCGACGTGGACCACGTCGACCTCTACCAGATCCACCGCTGGGACCCGGCGACGAGCGACGAGGAAGCGCTTTCCGCCCTGACGGACCTGCAGCGCGCGGGCAAGATCCGCTACTTCGGGTCGTCGACGTTCCCCGCGTACCGCATCGTCCAGGCGCAGTGGGCGGCCCGCGAGCACCGCCTGGGCCGGTACGTCACCGAGCAGCCGAGTTATTCGATCCTGCAGCGCGGCATCGAAGCCCACGTGCTGCCGGTGACGGAGGAGTACGGCATGGGCGTGCTGGCCTGGAGCCCGCTGGCGTCGGGCTGGCTGTCGGGCGCGGTCCGCGCGGGCCGGGAGTTCAGCGGCAACCGCGCCAAGGTCCTGCCGCAGCGCTTCGACCTCGGCATCCCGGCCAACCGCGCCCGGCTCGACGCCGTCGAAAAGCTGGTCAAGGTGGCCGACGCGGCGGGCCTCACGCTGATCCAGCTCGCCCTCGGCTTCGTCACCGCACACCCCGCCGTGACGAGCGCGCTCATCGGCCCCCGCACCCTCGCCCACCTGCATTCCCAGCTCGCGGCGGCCGACACGGTGTTGTCGGCGGACATCCTGGACGAGATCGACACCATCGTCGCGCCCGGCGTGGACCTGGCCCCGGACGAGAAGTTCGACACCCCACCGGCCCTGCTCGACCCGACCCTGCGGCGGCGCCGATGAGCTTCGGCATCATGACCGCGCCACAGCAGGTGGGCTACGACGAGATCCTGCGCGTCTGGCGCGAAGCGGACAAGGTCCCGGAGATCGAGCACGCGTGGTTGTTCGACCACCTGATGCCGATAGCGGGCGACCCGTCAGGCCCGATCTTCGAGGGCTGGACA
This sequence comes from Amycolatopsis tolypomycina, assembly GCF_900105945.1. Taxonomy (NCBI): domain Bacteria; kingdom Bacillati; phylum Actinomycetota; class Actinomycetes; order Pseudonocardiales; family Pseudonocardiaceae; genus Amycolatopsis; species Amycolatopsis tolypomycina. The sequence continues at coordinate 6,414,212 of NZ_FNSO01000004.1, forward strand.
CTGCTTTCGGCCCTGGCGGCCCAGACGGCACGGATGCGAGTCGGCCTCTTGGTCACCAGCAACCGCTTCCGCCCCCCGGCAATGCTGGCAAAGATGGCAACAACGGTCGACATCATCTCGGGCGGCCGCCTGGACTTCGGCATCGGCGCAGGCTCCCGGCCAAGCCACCCCCTGGCCCGGCGAGAGTACGACGCACACGGCCTGCCGTACCACGACCAGGCCGACGCGGTAGCGGCACTGGCGGAGGCATGCACGGTGATCCGTCGCTTGTGGACATCCGACTCACCGTTCGACTTCTCAGGCAAGCACGTTTCGTTGACCGGAGCGTACGGAAACCCCCACCCACTGCAGAGCCCCCACCCACCCATAGTGATAGGCGGCCGAGCAAGCGCAACATTGCGAGTAGCGGCCAAGCACGCAAACATATGGAACATCCCAGGCGCCGGCGACATAGCAGACCTGGCAGCCAGAAGCCGCGCCCTGGACGGCTATTGCACGGAGATCGGCCGCGACCCGGCCCAGATAACGCGATCGATCTTCCTCCCGGTGAGCTACGAGCACCCGGCGAAAACACGGGAGAAGATAGCGGAGGCACGCGACGCGGGCTTCGGACATTTCGTGCTGGGGTTGGCGGACCCGTATCCACAGGGGGCGGCACAGTGGGTGGCGGACGAGGTGATCCGCCCCGCGGGAGCTTGACCCCATGAAGGAGCTTGGTGGTCATCCCGTCGCCTGAGGCCGTGAAATGGCCTCGTCCAGGCGACGGGATGACCACCCAGCGGCCCACCTCGCCAACGTGAGATGGCAGCGAGACGGGTGGCCATCCCGGAGCCTGCCCGTCCGGCGAGGACAGCTTTTTCTTTTCTGCCGCGGCAGGGCTGCGGGTCCGACCTCCCCCGCCCCTCCTCTCGGATTGTCAGTCGCCGCCCGGGTTTGTCAAGGCGGGAAAGTGATGTGCTCCGAAGATTTCGGACGCCGCTCAAGCAGACTATATCATGCTGCTTGGTGTTGGGTGAACCATTCGTCGAGTACTTCGCGTGGTGGCCGGTATTCGAGTGCTGAATGTAGCCGGCGTGTGTTGTAGAAGCCTTCGATGAACTTGATGATCTCGCGGCGGGCTTCGGTCCGGGTGGCAAAGGTGCGGTGGTGTATCCATTCTGCTTTGAGTTTTCCGAAGAAGGATTCGGCCATGGCGTTGTCGTAACAGATCCCGGTCCGCCCGACCGATTGCCGGATATTTTCCTGACCCAGCAGGCGAGAGAACGCGTAGGAGGTGTATTGGCTGCCGCGGTCGGAGTGGAATATCGCCCCCTCGGGCAACGGGATACGGTCGGCGGCCATTGTCATGGCCGCGGATACCAGGCCGGTGTCGTAGCGCTTGTCCACACTCCATCCCAGAATGGTTTTCGAATAGCAGTCGATCACTGTCGCGAGGAACAGCGGGCCTTCGCCGGTGTTGACCTGCGTGATGTCACCGACCATCTTCGCCCCCGGCGCCGGCGCGGTGAAGTCCCGCCCGAGCAGGTCCGGGATCGTGCCTGCGGCGCGGCCGGCTACGGTCAGCCCCCGCCAGGGCTTGACCTGCACCGGAAGCAGGCCGGCGGTGCGCATCAGGCGCCGCACCAGCTCGTCGTCCACCCGCACGCCACTGCGCTGCAGTTCCGCATGCACCCGCCGATACCCGTAGGTGCGATGCGAAGAGTCGAACACCGCCCGAATCTGCGCCGTCAGCATTTCCCGGCGCCGCGCTTGCGCCGACACCACCCGGCGCTCCCAGTCATAGAACCCCGAACGGGACACGCCGAGCAACCGGCACATCCAGGTGACATCGAAATGGGCCTTCTCCGCCGCGATACACGCGTAGCGTCGCGCTACCGTTGTTCCTTCGCGAAGAAGGCCGCCGCTTTTTTCAGGAACGCGTTTTCCTGTTCCAGCTCCTGGACACGCCGTTCCAGTTCAGCTTCCCGGCCCCCGGCCCCGGCCGGCCGGGCCGCGTCTCTCCTCTTTTTCTCCGCGGTCACCCAGTTATGCACCGTCTGCGGGACCAGGTCGAAATCCCGGGCCGCCTCACTGAAACTTGACCCGCCCTCGAGGACCGCCTTGACGACCTCCGCCTTCAACTCCGGCGAATACCTTCGCTGTCTCCTGACCATGAAACACTCCTCCGGATCCTCCAGCAGTCTACTTGGAAGACGTGTCCGGAAACATCGGAGCACTTCAAAAGCGTGCCTTGACAAACCCGGTCGTCGACTTAACTGCGGCTGGGATGAGGGGCGGGGGAGGTCTGGTGACGTCGTTGGCCGGCTTGCGTCGCCGGCCGCCGGTTTCGTTGACTCAGTGGCCGGCCTGCGCCGCCGGCCGCCGGTTCGTGCGTGGCTGTGGCCAGCTTGCGCCGCCTACCGCCGGCTTCGTTCCCTTCGATGGCCGGCTTGCGCCGTCGGCCGCCGCCGGTGCCGTCAACCCGAGTTGGCCAGGTGCGCCAAGGCCGACCGCAGTACCCGGCGAGTCTCCGGCGGCAGACCCGCCAGCTTCGCGTCCTCCACCTCGCGGATCGCCGATCGCACCGCCGCGTGCCGCTCGATGCCCTCCGGTGTCAACCGGACCACTCGCGCACGGCGGTCGGCCGGGTCCGGCGCGCGGACCACCAGGCCCTCCGCCTCCAAAGCGTCCAGCAAGGCGATCAACCGGGTCTTGTCGTAGCGGATCTGCTGGGCCAGCACCAGCTGGCTCGGCGCCGCCCCCGCGGCCAGTGCCGACAGCACGACGTACTGCCACATCGAGAGCCCGTACCTCGCCAGCACCGGGCGCTCGGCTTCGGCCAGGCTGCGGCCCGCCCCGGCGCAGAGGGCTCCGAGATCGTCGTCCTCGTTCACCGGGAGGATTTTACGCGTCGACAAATCATACGCAGGTGCGTATCGTTTCCGGCATGAACCCAGGACGCGCCCAGACGCGCACCATCTCCGTCGCCGCCCCGCCCGCGCGGGTTGTCGAGTACCTCTCCGATCCGCGGCACATTCCCGAATGGGCGCCGGGCTTCGCCACCGCCGTCGACCATGACCATGACGACATCTGGCGCGTCCACACCGAGAACGGCCCTCAGCGGGTTGCCGTGCGTGTGGCGGCCGAACACGGCGTCGTCGACGTTGTCAGTGCCGATTCCCCGAACCTGGGCCTGTTCACCCGCGTCGTGCCGAACCTGACCGGCGCCGAACTGATCTTCAGCCTGTTCTTCCCCGCGGACACCGACCCGGCGGCGGTCGCCGCACAGATGGCGGTCGTCGGCGAGGAGCTGCGGGCCGTGCGCGACCGCGTCGAGAGCCGCCGGTGAACCGGGACGTCCGCACCGTCGACGACCTGCTGCGGCTGCTCGACGGCCTGTTCGACGACCGCGCCGCCCCGGACTGGTGGGACCGCTTCTACGCCGACCGCGGCCGGCCCGTCCCGTTCTTCGCCGACCTCCCCGACGAGAGCCTCGACACCTGGCTCCGCAACGGCCCCCTCCACGGCGGCCGCGCCCTGGAGCTCGGCTGCGGGCCGGGCCGCAACGCGCTCCGCCTCGCCGCCGCAGGGTACGAAGTGGACGCCGTCGACCTCTCGCCGGCCGCGATCGCCTGGGCTCGGGCATCTGGCCAGGACCCGCCCTCCCAGGGGGTCCGTCCCCGCTCCAGCGTATCGGGCCCATCCGACGAGAAGTTGCCCGAAGCCGCCGTTCGACTCCACTAGTCCACAGCCCGGCCCGGTTGTGGACAAGGGGGCTCCGAGGCAGCCTCACCTGCTTCGCCGCGGGCACCGGCGACCCCGACTCGGGCACCGAAGTCCCCGACGCCCAGCTCTACCGGGACGGCAGCCTCCACGGCGGCCTCGCCTACACCCCGGACGACCTGCGCCACCTGTTCGACGGCTACACCGAAGTCGAACTGCGGGCCATGAACAGCGAACCCGCCGACGGTCTGTTCGGCGTGCCCTTCCTCCTCACCGGCCTCTTCCGCCGCCCGACGTCCTGAATGACGGCGCGGACGATCGGCGGACAGCTCTACAGCGCCGACGACATGGTCGACACGGGCGACGGCGTGGTGGCGCTGGAAGGCTGGGTAGTCAGGGCGGTGGGTTCCTGCTGGCGATGGGGTTGTTTCCCGAACGTGGGCTGGGGTGAACCGCCCGTGGGTGTGGGCCCGTAGCCGTGTGGCTGCGGGCCTTTCCCGTGTTCAGGCTGCGAATGGCAGGGGTTCGTGGATGTTGTTGCGTCGGGGTTTTCGGCGTCGGTCGATGAATGCGGGTGGGAGGAATTCGGGGAGGCCGTCGGTGGCGATCCGGACTTCCCAGCCGGAGCGGTGCAGGAGCCGGTGGTGGTGGGCGCACATCAGGATCAGGTTGTTCAAGTTTGTGGGGCCGCCGTCTGCCCAGTGAGAGTCGGCAGGGGGCGCGGTGTCCGGATTTCGCCGGGTCGTTTCCCCCTGCCGCTCTCCCGAACCCGGCGTACCCGTTTCCGAGTACCGGGCTCTCCACGAGTCGCCGTCAGGCAGGCGAGACGCCTGGTTTGTCCCATGGTGTCGGTATCCGGTGGCCCCGGTAGCGATAACGCTGAATGGTCATCGTGGCGGGTTGCCAGAGTGCGACACTGTTGTATTCCGGCCACCACCGGTTGTAGTAGCGGCGGATGATCCACCGTCTGCTAGTGCGGGGGTGTTTGTTCTTCAGCCATTCCCAGACCCGCCACCACAGGTAGTGCTGGAGATGGTGGTAGGCCTTGCTGGAGGAACTGTGCCGGAAGTACTGGGCCCATCCGCGGGTCATCGTCCCGAGTTGCCGGAACAGTCGGTCCGCGTCCTGATGGGTGATCCGCTTGGTCGCTGCCTTCACCTTCCGTTTGATTGAAGTCATCGACTTCTTCGACGGATAGGTGTAGATCAGTTTCCGGTCGCTTCCGTATTGAGTGTGCCGCTGGATGCGGAATCCCAGGAAGTCGAATCCCTCGTCGATGTGCACGATCTGTGTCTTTTGCGGGGCGAGCCGAAGCCCGATCCGGTCCAGGATCGCACCGATCTCATCCCATAGTTTCTCCGCGTGGTCTCGGGTTCCGTTGACCAGGACGACGAAGTCGTCGGCATAACGGGTCAGCCGGAATGTTGCGCCGCCGCGTTGGCGATGGCGCGCCCGGGTCCAGGAGTTCCTGTGGTTCTCCCAGATCTGGTGGAAATAGTCGTCCAGTTCGGAGAGAGTGATGTTGGCCAGCAGCGGCGACAGAATGCCGCCCTGAGGGGTTCCGGAATGGGTGTCCCGGTCGGCGCCGTCCTCGCTGAGGATTCCCGCGCGCAGGAACGCCTTGATCAGCTCCAGGATCCGCTTGTCCTTGATCCGTTTCCGCACCAGCCCGAGCAGGGCGGTGTGGTCGATCTCGTCGAAACAGGCGGCGATGTCGCCCTCGAAGACCCACTCATAGCCCTGCTGGGCATAGTGGCGGATCTCCTCGACGGCGTCCTGGGCCCGGCGCCTGGGCCGGAAACCATAACTAGAGTCCCGGAACCCGGCCTCGAAGATCGGTTCCAGGACCAGCTTCAGCGAGGCTTGAACGACCCGATCGGTCACGGTCGGTATCCCCAGCCGGCGCGTCTTCCCGCCGGTTCTGGGAATGTGCCGTTCCCGGACCGGGAGCGGACGGAACGCCCGAGCCTTCAGATCAGCCCGGATTTCCTCCAACAACCCGACAACACCCAGCTTCGATTCGGTGATCGAGCGGACAGTCCGCCGATCGACACCCGCGCTGCGTGCTCCGGTGTTCCCCGACACCCGTTCCCACGCCGTGACGAGGAATGCGGGGTCGGCCACGAGGTTATAGAGATCATCAAACCGGCGGCCGGGATCGGCCGCCGCCCAACGGTGCAGCTTCGTTTGCATTCCCAGTACCCGCTGCCCTGCGGTGAACGGCACCAACAGCAGATCACCGATGTTCACCGGTGAGGCTTCTTCTGGCATTACCTCAACTTCCCTGCTTCGTCTCGCTGCCGCCCTTCCCCATGTGGACGGCTTTCCCGTCCTCGGAGTACTACGGCGACTCCGCCCCATCGCAAGCCTCTCGGCAGGCAATGCGCCTATCCGTCATCAGACCACCGGCTGTGACCCGTTTATGGAAGGCTTGCGGTGGTTCCCATGTTCACGTGTTCCCGATCGACGAGTGAGGCACCCAGCTTTACCCCGGCAGTCCCTGTGAATACGCCACAGACTTTCTCCACAGGCTGCCCGAGAACAATTCCCGGGCGGACGCTACCCCTACCACTTGGTTCACGCGCACTGCACTACCGACCCATATCCGCCAGGTTCGAGTCGGCTCCACATAACGAGGCTTCAGACACTGATTCCTATTCGTATACCTTCTCGTCTCGCTCACCGAGCCCGCACCATCTGGCGATACTGGCACGACTCGACTTTGTCAGGGCCGCTTGCCACCTCAACCTGCCCATTCCCGCAGGTCAGGCTGCCCTCAGCTTCACCGAACCGCTGTGACGATCCAGCGTCGGAGGTCTTGCACCTCCGATCGGATAAACACGCGCCTCATGGCGCACGTGGCGGATGTGGTGACCTTGGCAATGCCGGGGTGGCCGGTGGCATCCGGGGAAGGCGCAGCCTCGGTCGCGGAGGAAGAGGGCCCGGCGCAGCCCAGCAGAGATCAACCGGCGGAGGCGGCCGAGGTTGAGGGGTTCGCTCTTCTCACCCAGGAGCGCAGGGATGACCATGGCATCGCAGGCATGCACCCGGGCCTCAGCAGCAGTCATCGTCCCGGTGTCGCCGAGCGTGGCCTTCCCGACGCCGGACTTCAAGTCCTCCAACGACACCGCGACCATCACGTGGGCCCGTTCCCCAGCCTGCATCGGCAGGTCCGGGGAGTTGAGGGCGAGATCCACGGCGTCGGAGAAAGCATCCCCGTAGCGCTGCGGGGTGGTGCGGAAGTCGGGGCCGTCGTCGCCGGTGCGGCGCTCGGCCAACGCATCCAGCAACGCACTGGCCCGCTTACCGGTCTCGTCGTCGAACCGGCCGCTCAGCTCCCATACCCCGGTTCTTTTCCGGCGCAGGAACAACTCCCGCGTCGGCGCCACCGGCTCGGTGTCGTCGGGGGCGGGGCCGTCGGGGACGAGGTGGGCGAGGATGCGGGCACCGAGAGCGGCAACTTGCTTGTGCCCGGCCTCCTCGGCGAAAGTGAGCAGGTTGGCCTCGGCACTCAACCGATGTTCGGGCGGAACCTGGGTCAGGACATCGGTGATCACGTCGATCATCGGGTTGCTCAGCCGCCCAGCCCGGGCAGCAGCACCGGTCGCGGGTGCCAGGGCGGGAATCGGGCTGCCATCGAGGTTGCGGCCGGGATTCACCAAGCGGGCACGCTTCACCAGACGTTCCACGGTCGGCTTCGGCTCGTCGCCGAGGTGCTCCAGAAGCCGTGCCACAGAACGGTATCCGAACAGCTCCATCACCCCACGCTGCTCGATGTCCACCAGCAGCGCACCAAGCTCGGCCTCGGCGGAGCGTATGGTCGTGAGCAGCTCACCGATGCGGTCGGCGAATGCCACCGCCTCGGAGGAGGAGTGAGCCGCGTTGCCGGTCATACCTCCAAACTACCGACCATCGAACACACAGGCATCACTCGATCGGGCATAACCACGAAACCCCGGCAGGACAACATAAGCCTGCCGCAACCGGCCTTGCCTGACTCACTCAAGCAAGGCCGGCCGCGAAGGTCAGCCCAGTGCGCAGAGGACTCCGTTGAGGGTGAACGCCGTCGGCAGGATGTTCGGTCCACTGTAGTCTGCGGTGAACCCGACATCGACCCCCGTTGCCGTCGGGGCTGAGGACGACACCGTCACCGTTGTCCCGTTCTGCGCCCACGTGCCGTTCCAGCCGCCGGTGAGGCGCTGCCGCGCTGTCGGCCAGGCGAACGTCAGTGTCCAGTTGCCCACCACCCCGGTCGCGGTCACCCTGATCCCGCCGACGAAGCCGCTTGCCCAGTCGGTGACGTCGGTCATCCGGACCGTGCAGCTGCTCGTCGCCGGTGCGCCGGTGGTGAACGTCAGCGGTGGGGAGGCCGCCGACACGTTGCCGGCCGTGTCGCGGGCCAGGACGTTGATCGTGTAGCGGCTGCCGGGCACGAGGTTTGCGACGTCGAGTGACGTGCCGGTCGTCGCACCCCACTGCTCGCTCACCGCGCCCACCTGCCGGTAGACCTCGTACTTCGCGATCGGGTGGGCGCCGGGCGCGGCCGCGGGCCAGCTGATCGTCGCGGTCCGGTCGGTCGCCGTCCCGGACGGCTGCCCGGGTGTTCCCGGTGCGCCGGACGCGGCGATCGCGGGGTGCAACACAAGGGTGGTGAGCGAGTACGGCGGCAGCGTCTGGGACGTGCTCGTCCCGGTCGCCGACTCCGCAAGATCCCTGGCACCGTTGGTGAACGTGAACACCTGCGGCGCGCCGGCCGCGGGCGTGTAGCCCGCGTAGTCCAGCGTCACCGCCCTGGCCTGGTCGGGGTCCTTGTTGAGCAGCAGCACGGCGAGGTCGCCGTTCGGCCGGCGGACGGCGTGCGCGTCGACGAGCGGGTCGTCCGCCCCGGCGCGGACGAACTGGTCGCCGGGCCGCGCGAACTTGCTCAGCATCTTCAGGCCGTAGTAGGGCGCGAACGGCGTGTTGAGCGGCGGCTCGCAGGCGCCGCCCTCCAGGCACGTGCCGCTGGAGAGCAGGCCGCCGTCACCGTAGTCCGGGTATCCGGCCACAGTGGACAGTTTCGTCGGCCCGTTGTGCGTGTCCCACCAGTCGATGGTGAACACGCCGTTTTCCAGCAGGGAGCTGTAGGTCTCGGCGGCGAACAGGGCGCCGGGCTGGGTGTTCATGCCCACCGGGGTGTTCGTTTCGGTCATCGAGATGCCGATGCGCCCGGAGTTCGCGCCCGCGTACCGGGTGATCTGCTCGCGCGTCTGGTAGATCATGTCGTCGATCTGCTCCGGCTTGGCGATGGCTTCCGCCGCGGTCGCCCCGGTGGGGTACCAGTGCAGGATGACGAAGTCGATGTGCGGGCCCGCGATCGAGAGCACGGTCTGGTTCCAGCTCGCGGTGTCACCGGCGCCGACGATGGCGTCCGGCCAGTTCGCCGGGGTGGTCAGCACGGCGCCGATCTTGACGCCCGGATCGACGGCCTTCATCGCGTCGGCGTAGGCCACGACTCCGTTGGCGTAGGCCGTCGGGCTCTTGTCGGCGTGGTTGTCGGCTTCCCAGTTCGCCCCGTAGTGGCCGTTCCCGTACAGCTCGTTGCCGATCTCCCAGTACTTGACGCCGTAGCCCTTGGTGACGTTGGCGTACCGCACCCAGTCCGCGGCTTCCTCCGGCGTGCCGGTGCCGTAGTTGGCGATGATGATCGGCTGTGCCCCGGCTCTTCGGACCCCGCCCATGAAGGTGTCGAAATCGGTGTTCGGCGCCACGTACCCGCCCGGCGCGGTGTTGTCCTTCCAGTGGTAGATGTCGCCGTAGGAACCACCGGGGTAACGCATCGTGCGGACGCCGGCGGCACCGAACAGGTCGGCCACCTCGTCGGTCCCCAGCTGGCTGTCCCAGACCGCGTGGTTGATGCCGATCCCGGTGTCCGGCATGGTCGCCAGCCCGGCTCGGGCGTTGACGGTGACCGTCGCCGTGGGCGCGGTCGCCGCCCCGGCGGTACTGGGCAAGCTTGCCACCGCCGCGGCGAGCACGGCGGTCACCGGCCACGCTGCCCAGCGCAGACGTCGAGCTGTCATGAAGTCCATCCTCACTCGTCGGGCACGAACGGATGACTGGGAGCGCTCTCAGCGAGAGAACCACCGAGGCGGCCCGAAGTCAACGGACGTCGCGCGGGGGCCCGGTCCTCGTTGGATGTTCGAGGTTTTCGACGTGGCGAGGAAAACCCGGTCACCCCAACGCCACACGAACCGCCCCAACCGGACTCCGCGGCCGGCCACCATGCTTGATCCGCGCGTCGGATCGGTCCTACTCTGCAGCGTCGATGATTTGCCGAGGAGGAGCGATGCGAGGCGCCAACCGCAACCGTGGCCACCTGCTGGTCGTCTCCTGCGTGCTGTCCGCCGGCCTGCTGGCCGCGACGAGCCCGGCGGCGGAGGCGGCACCGCGCTACTCCCCCGGTGCCCCCGGCGCCGGGGACCCGTACTTCCCCGACATGGGCAACGGCGGCTACGACGTCAGCCACTACGACATCCGGCTGGCGTTCGACCCCGGCACCGGAGCCATCGACGCGACCACGACCGTGCTCGCCACGGCCACCCAGGACCTCTCCCGCTTCGACCTGGACTTCCAGGGCCCGCTGACGATCGGCAAGCTCTCGGTGAACGGCCGGGCCGCCACCTTCACCCGCAGCGGCGCCCAGGAGCTGGTGATCACGCCGCCGTCAGGGCTGCGGAAGGGCAGCCCGTTCGTCGTCTCGGTGAGCTACTCCGGTGTCCCGCAGAAGATCGACGACCCCGCCCTCGGCGTCTCCGGCTGGGTCGCCACCAAGGACGGCGCGGTCGCGCTCAACCAGCCGATCGGCGCCGCGACCTACTACCCGGTGAACGACACCCCCACCGACAAGGCGACGTACACGCAGACCATCACCGTGCCGGCCGGGCTCACCGTGCTGGCCAACGGCGAACCCGGGCCCACCACCACGCGCGATCACCGGACCACCTTCCGCTGGTCCATGAACCGGCCGATGGCCAGCGAGCTGAGCATGCTCGCGATCGGCGACTACGCCGTCACCCGCGGCGTCGCGGCCGGCGGGCTGCCGAACATCACCGCGATCGGCAAGTCGATCGACACGAAGCCCGGTCAGGGCAAGGTGTTCAACCAGACCACGGCGCAGATCGTCCAGTGGGAGTCCTCGTTGTACGGGCCGTACCCGTTCGACTCGACCGGCGGCATCCTCGCCGACGTCGGCGTCGGCTACGCCCTCGAGACACAGGGCCGCCCGGTCTACGACCGGCGCACCAATGACGTCGACGGCGACCTGCTCGCCCACGAACTCGGCCACCAGTGGTTCGGCGACAGCCTCACCCCGGTGCGCTGGTCGGACATCTGGCTCAACGAAGGCTTCGCGACGTACTCGGAGTGGCTCTACCAGGAGAAGTTCAACGGCATCCCGGTGCAGCAGACGTTCGCGAAGGTCTACGCCGACGAGAAGGACTGGAGCGGCCAGGTCGCCGACCCCGGCCGCGACCACATCTTCGACGATCTGGTCTACAACCGCGGCGCGATGACCCTGCACGCGCTGCGCACGAAGATCGGCGACGCCGCCTTCTTCAAGCTGCTGACGCTGTGGCCGGCGACGCACCGGTACGGCAACGTCTCGACGCGGCAGTTCATCGAGTTCGTCGAGCGGCTGACCGGCCGCAACCTCGACGCGTTCTTCGACACCTGGCTCTACCGGCCGGGCAAGCCGGCGCTCTGACTCACCCGGTGGTCCGTGGCGCTTCCAGGACGAAAGCGCCGTTGACCACCAGGTTCACCGTGGTCAAGTCCGTGGTCCGACCAGAGGGAACGAACTCGGCGTGCAGGGTGGTCATCCCGTTCTCGTTGGACGGCAACGTCGATGTCGCGGACGACGACTGGGACAACGCCGTGTCGAATGTTCGCCTCTGCACCATGCGCATCTCGCTGGCCAGTTCCAAGATCACCGGCGTCGGGATCTGCGAGCGAGTGCCAACGGCGACCTCTGCCCGGTGGTACTCCGTCGGCCGCGCTCCGTACAGACCGATTCGCTGGAGGAACCACTGCCATTCGTCACCCGCCTTGAAGGTGCCGAAACGCGATCGGCGCCTGTCGGGGTCCGGGAGCGATTCGACTTCACGCCACTTGATCGTGAGTTCCTCGAAAACGAGATCCGGTCCCGCGTCCGATGCCGAGAAGGCCCACCTGTCCAAGCGAGGACGAGGAACGTGCTCCGGCTCCTCGTAACCGCCGATCGCCCTTTCGTCGCGACTGGGCGTGTCGCCGTCGTCGACGCGCGCCAGAATCGGTGATTCGTCACCGAAGTGACCGGCGACAAGGTAAGCGTCACGCAAGGCGACGATTGACTCGTTGAAGTCCCTGACCGCGCCCTGGTCGATCCGCGACTGCTCGTTTCGCACTCGGTTCTCGTATTCGACGCGCGCTTTCTTGTCGGCTGCTTTCCTCGAGTCGGCTGGCACGCGCAGCGGACCGACGTGTTCACGGGCCACCGAGTCACTCAGCATGTAGTCACCGGCTGCCTTCAGCGCGCCGTGGAAAGCGGACCGTCGGAACAGCCGGTAGGCCGTCTCCGCCAGCTCCGGCTCGTCGAGGGCGAGCGCGCAGATCATCAGATATTCTTCGGCGATCGCCACCTGCACCGGCGACACCGCGGCGGCCTGCGCGTTCTTGAAGTGCTCTCGGGCGTCGATCAGTTCCCGCGGCCGCGCCGCCGCACCGACACTGGCCGCGTCCGCCAGCGTCCGGATGCCCCGGGCGAGGGCCATCCGGTAAGGGTGCTCGATGAGATTGCCGACGCCTTGCTCCACGCTGCGCCGCAATTCGTAGGAAAGATCTTGCAGGGCGGAAATGATCTCGGTTCGCACGCTGCCGAGCGTGGGAGTCCCTCGTAGCTGGTCGAGAAAAGATCCAATACCTTGTTTCGCCAAGGTCATCAACGGCGCCATGGTCAGCTCCATGGAAAGAGACTAATGGAAAGGCCGGCGGGTTATAGCCGGCTGTGGCTTCTTCCCGGCCGCCTACGCCACCACCATGACCCCGCGTCGTTCACAGCCGTGCGCCGGCCGGGACGGCGCCTCATGAGCGCGCCAGGACCCCGTCCAGGATCACGTCGATGATCCAGGCGCCGCGCTCCTCGTGGCTGCCGCCGACGAACAGCGCCGGCCCGAGCGCGTGCAGCGTCGGGTGCCGCTCGGGATCCGCCGCGCCGAGGGTGGCGACCAGGTCGCCGAGGTCCTGCTCGCCGCGGTCGCGGCGGCCGTCCCATTCCGCAACGGCCGCGGTGGCGTGTTGCAGCAGCAGGTCCGTCGCGCGTCCGGCGGGCTCCGGGCGCACGCCCGCCGTCGTCAGCAGCCGCATCAGCAGCTCGATCAGGTCGAGGCAGTGCGGCCCGTCCGGCCAGACGAACAGCGCCGACCGCGCGATGCCCGGGTGGGCGGCCAGCATCGCCGAGTAGTCGGCGAGCAGGCGGTGCAGCCGGTCGCGCCACGGTTCCGCCCCGTCCCAGGACAGGTCCAGCGAGGCGATCAGCCGGTCGATCAGCAGCGAGCTGAGCTCGGTGGCGTTGCGGACGTACACGTAAAGCGACGCCGGACCGGTGTCCAGCTCTGCCGCGATCCTGCGCATCGTCAGGGCCTGCGCGCCTTCCGCGACGAGGATCGCCATCGCGACGTCCACGATGCCGTCCCGGGTCAGGGCGGGTTTCGCCGGCCGTTCACGGCGGCTGACCGGCGTTTGGCGTGCCATGTGATCAGCGTATCAGCACCTGAACGCGATCGTGACGAACATGTTCGTTACGATCGCGTTCGTCAGATCACGCCGACCAAGGACACGCCCATGACCACGACCACCGCTCCCTCCCGGGCGTCGAAGCGAACGATGGTGATGACGCTCCTCGTCGTCCTGCTCGCGGACGCCATGGACCTGATCGACGCCACCATCGCCAACGTCGCGGCACCGTCACTGGCCGCCGACCTCGGCGCCGGACCAGGATTGATCACCTGGCTGGGCGTGTCCTACGCGCTCGCGCTCGGCTCACTGCTGGTGCTCGGCGGCCGGATCGGCGATCGCTTCGGCCAACGCCGGACCTTCCTGGCCGGCCTCACCGGGTTCGTCCTCGCCTCCGCCGCGGCAGGCCTCGCGGCCGGACCGGGGATGCTCGTCGGCGCCCGGGTCGCCCAGGGCGCGTTCGGCGCTTTGCTCATCCCGCAGGGCATGGCGATCATCACCTCGACGTTCCCGAAGGACGCGCTGCGCACGGCGTTCGGGCTGTTCGGTCCGATGCTGGGCGTCTTCGCGGTCGCCGGCCCGCTGCTCGGGGGCGTCCTCATCGACGCCGACCTCTTCGGCTTGGCGTGGCGGCCCATCTTCCTGATCAACATCGTCGTCGGGGGCGTGGCGCTGGCGCTGGCCTTCCGGTTCCTGCCGACCGTCGAAGCCGACCGCACCACCCGCATCGACCTCGTCGCGAGCGGGCTGCTCGCCGGCTCGCTCTTCGGCTTCCTGTTCGGCCTGATCACCGGCGCGGAGCACGGCTGGGGAGCGCTCGCGGTCGGCACCACGGCGGCCGGTGTCGTGCTCTTCGCCGTCTTCTGCCGCCGCCAGGCCCGCAGCGACCAGCCGCTGCTGGCCCGCTCGCTGCTGCGCAACCGCGGCTTCACCTCGGGCCTGGTCATGGGTCTGCTGGTGTTCGCGGTGTTCAGCGGACTGATGTACGTGATCTCGTTGTTCTTCCAGCTCGGCCTCGGCTACTCGCCGACCACGACGTCGCTCACCCTGATCCCGCTCACCGCGGGCATC